>JBEGQE010000158.1:0-15351 GCA_041181145.1 Cyanobacteriota bacterium | reverse complement strand
GCAGCTGCTGGTGGTGGAAAACGACCCCAACCGCATCGAGGAGGCCCAGGAGCGCGGCTTCACGGTGCTGCAGGGCGACGCCACCCTCGATGAAACGCTCGAGGAGGCGGGCATCCATCAGTGCCGGGCGCTGGTGGCCGCCCTGCCCAGCAATGCGGCCAACCTCTACGTGATCCTCAGCGCCCGCGGCCTGGCGCCGCGCACCCGCCTGATCGCCCGGGCCGACAGCGCTGAAGCAGAAGTGAAACTGCGCCTGGCGGGCGCCAACCAGGTGGTGAGTCCCTACGTGGCCGGTGGCCGGGCCATGGCCGCCACCGCCCTGCGCCCCCTGGCGGTGACCTTCATGGACCTGCTGGCCGGCAGCGACTGTGAGGTGGAGGAATTCCAGCTGAGCGAAGACCCCGAGCATCTCGGCGATCTCAACGGCAGCAGCCTGGCGGAACTGCAGCTGGGGCGGCGCAGCGGTGCCCTGGTGCTGGCGATCCGCAATCCGGCCGCCAGCGAACTGAGCACCGGCGAGCTGGAACCGCTGCTGGCCAACCCGGGTGGCAACGTGCGGCTGGCACCGGGTCAGCTGCTGGTGGTGATGGGCAGCAAACAGCAGTTGCAGCGCTTCGCCGCGCTGCTGGGCCCCGCCCTGGCGGGGGTGGAGAGCATGCCCGGCTGAACCGGGCCGGCCCTACGCTCGCCCGACCTTGATCCCCTTCCGCCATGGCTGACGCCTCCCCCCTTGCCGGTCAGGTCGCCCTGGTGACCGGTGCCAGCCGAGGCATCGGTGCCGCCATCGCCAAGGAGCTGGGAGCGGCCGGAGCCACGGTGGTGGTCAACTACGCCAGCTCGCCAGCTGCCGCTGAAGCGGTGGTGACCGAGATCCAGGCCGCCGGCGGTCAGGCCTGGGCCCATCAGGCCAACGTGGGGGATGAGGAGCAGGTGGATGCTCTGGTGAAGGCGGTGCTGGAGAAGGAGGGCCGCCTCGATGTGCTGGTGAACAACGCCGGCATCACCCGCGATGGCCTGCTGATGCGTATGAAGAGCGCCGACTGGCAGAGCGTGATCGACCTCAACCTCACCGGCGTGTTCCTCTGCACCCGCGCCGTGAGCCGCGCCATGCTCAAGGCCCGCTCCGGCCGCATCATCAACATCACCTCGGTGGTGGGTCTGATGGGCAACCCCGGCCAGGCCAACTACAGCGCCGCCAAGGCCGGCGTGATCGGCCTGACCCGCAGCAACGCCGCCGAATTCGCCGCCCGCGGCGTCACCGTGAACGCCGTGGCCCCTGGCTTCATCGAGAGCGACATGACGGCCGAACTCGACAAGGAGCCGATCCTGGCCGCCATTCCGATGGGTCGCATGGGCAGTGCGGCCGAGGTGGCCGGTGCCGTGCGCTTCCTGGCGGCCGACCCCGCCGCCGCCTACATGACCGGCCAGGTGCTGCAGGTGGATGGCGGCATGGTGATGCGCTGAACGCTCAGCCTCCCGGCTGCACCGGCTGGGCCAACTCCTCGCGCAGCCGGCGGATCCGCTGCAGCAGCCGCAGCCGGCGGCTGCGGGCGGTGATGGTGAGAAACAGGCGCAACGGCACATAAATCAGGGCCATGCCCAGGCCCAGGCCGGCCACCAGCAGGAAGGCCATCGCATTGCTGCCGGCCGTGGGATCGGCCAGCACATCCGTGAGGGGCACCCCGAAGCTCTCCACCAGGGCGTCGCTGAAGCTGTCCTCCATGGCGCGAACCCTATCGGCTGCCACGGCCGCAGGCACAGCGCACGGGCACATCCGCACAGACCGGCCATTCGGCTTTCCCCACCAGCCAGCCCCCCACCCCGCATGGGACGCTGTGGCCCTGTGCCCGGTTCAGCCCCAGCGATGGCCAAGCTGCTCTCCTTCTCCGATGCCTCCCGCGCCTCCCTGGAGCGCGGTCTCAATGCCCTCGCCGATGCGGTGAAGGTCACCATCGGCCCGAAGGGCCGCAACGTGGTGCTCGAGAAGAAGTTCGGCGCCCCCGACGTCGTCAACGACGGCGTCACCATCGCCAAGGAGATCGAGCTCGAGGATCCGTTCGAGAACATCGGCGCCAAGCTGCTGCTGCAGGTGGCGACCAAGACCAAGGACAAGGCGGGCGATGGCACCACCACCGCCACGGTGCTGGCCCAGGCCATGGCCCGGGAAGGCCTGCGCAACGTGGCCGCCGGCGCCAGCCCCGTGACCCTGCGCCGGGGCATGGAGAAGGCCGTGGCCCAGGTGGTGCAGGGCATCGAGGCCCGGGCCACCGCCGTGGCCGGCGACGCCATCGCGCAGGTGGCCACCGTGAGCTCCGGCGGCGATGAGGAGGTGGGCCGGATGATCAGCGAGGCGATGGCCAAGGTCAGCGCCGATGGCGTGATCACGGTGGAGGAGAGCCAGAGCCTGGCCACCGAGCTGGAGATCACCGAGGGCATGGCCTTCGATCGCGGCTACAGCTCCCCCTATTTCGTCACCGACGGCGACCGCCGCGTCTGCGAATTCGAGAATGCCCTGCTGCTGCTCACCGATCGCAAGATCAGCGCCATCACCGATCTGGTGCCGGTGCTGGAGTCGGTCTCGCGCGCCGGCAAGCCGCTGGTGATCCTGGCCGAGGAGGTGGAGGGCGAGGCCCTGGCCACCCTGGTGGTGAACAAGAACCGCGGCGTGCTGCAGGTGGCGGCGGTGCGCGCCCCCGGCTTCGGCGAACGCCGCAAGGCGATGCTCCAGGACATCGCCATCCTCACCGGCGCCACCCTGGTGAGCGAGGACCGGGCCATGACCCTCGACAAGGTGGGGCTTGAGGATCTCGGCAGCGTGCGCCGGATCACGATCAGCAAGGACGAAACCACGATCGTCGCCACCGGCGATCACCAGGCCGCCGTCAGCGACCGGGTGGCCGCGATCCGCCGCGAGCTGGACAACACCGACTCGGACTACGACCGCGAGAAGCTCAGCGAGCGCATCGCCAAGCTGGCCGGTGGCGTGGCCGTGATCAAGGTGGGCGCTCCCACCGAAACCGAGCTGCGCAACCGCAAACTGCGCATCGAGGACGCCCTCAATGCCACCCGCGCCGCCGTGGAGGAGGGCATCGTGGCCGGCGGCGGTAGCGTGCTGGTGCAGCTGGCCGCGGAACTCGATGGCCTGGCCGCCGGCCTGAGCGGCGATGAGCGCACCGGCGTGCAGATCGTGCAGCGCGCCCTGGCCGCTCCGCTGCAGCAGATCGCCAGCAACGCCGGCCACGACCCCGACGTGGTGACCGAGGAGGTTCGCCGCAGCGGCCGCGGTTTCAACGCCGCCACGGGCACCTACGAAGACCTGCTCACCGCCGGCATCCTCGATGCCGCCAAGGTGGTGCGCCTGGCCCTGCAGGACGCCGTGTCGATCGCGGCGCTGCTGCTCACCACCGAAGCGGTGATCGCCGACAAACCGGAGCCGGCCGCCGCCGCAGCCCCCGGCGGGGACATGGGTGGCATGGGCGGAATGGGTGGGATGGGTGGCATGGGCATGCCCGGCATGATGTGAGGCCAAGGCCTCACAGGGCCCGCACCAGGCGCGCGTGGAGCCGGCACACCGCCAGCGCCTCGCGCGGCGGATCCGTGCAGAGGCGCCCCAGTTCGCGGTTCAGGGCCTGCAACTCAGCCAGGGGCAAGCCGGCCATCGGCGTGGTCAACAGCAACACGCCGATGGCGACGGACCACGCCTGAAGCGGCGGTAAGGGGCGGGAGGCCATGGTGCACCTCCTGAACGAGACGACCGGGATGCGACCACTCTGGCCATCGGCACAGCCAGAGTGGGTCCAGCTTCAGAAAGCTTTGAGACCGGCCGCCATCCCACGCCGGTAGGCCGCCACCTGCAGATCCACGCCGGTGATGGCGGTGCCAACCACCACGGCATCGGCCCCCTCCCGCAGGGCGCGGCTGGCTTGATCGGCCGAGGCGATGCCCCCTTCGCAAATCAGCGTCACGGCCGCCGGCAGCTGGCGGCGCAGCGGCTCGAGCAGAGCCCAGGCGGGCGGACGGTCTGCCGCGGTGGCCTCCGTATAGCCATAGAGCGTGGTCCCCACCCACTGGCAACCGAGCTCAGCGGAGCGCAGACCGTTGGCCAGGCTGTCCACGTCCGCCATCAGCGGCGCCGCCAGCTCCTCGCGGGCCCGCTGGATCAGGGCATCGAGGGTCTGCCCATCCGGGCGTGGCCGCGCCGTGGCATCGAGGGCGATCACATCGGCACCGGCCGCCCACACCGCCCGGATCTCCTCCCAGCCGGGGGTGATGTACACGGGGCTGTCGGCGAAGGTGCGCTTCCACAGGCCGATGATCAGGGCCTCCGGGCAACGGCGCCGCACCGCGCCGATGTGCTCAGGACTTTCCAGGCGTACACCGATGGCACCGTTGCGCAGGCTGGCCTCCGCCATGGCAGCGATCACCTCGGGGTGACGCATCGGCGACCCTTCCGGCGCCTGGACGGACACGATCAGGCCGCCCTGCAGGGCCTCACGGCTGGGAATGGACATCGTGGCGAAGGCCCTCAGGCGAGCTTGCGGTCGAGCAGCGGACGGATCAGCAGGAACAGCCCAGCTGCAAGAGCCGCCAGGATGGCCAGGCAGGCGCCGGCGCTGAGATCGCCGTAGGGCGCCTGCAGCACCACCGCCGTGAGCGAGAACTGGCCGGTGTAGGCAGCCCGGATCGGCTCGATCGCAAAGGTGAGCGGATTGATCGCCGCCAGCCAGCCCAGCCAGGTGGGCATGAAGCTGATCGGCGCCAGGGCCGTGCTGGCGAACAGCAGGGGCAGGTTGGCCACGAAGATCACCGCGATCAGCTCGATGTGGCCGGGCAGGGCGAAGGCCAGCCCGAGGCTGAGGCCGGTCACGGCGAACACAAGCAGCAGCAGGGTCACCAGCACCAGCAGCAGGCCGGCGCCGCCGGGCCAGCCGTAGCCGAGGCCCCAGGCGGTGGCCATGATCGCCAGGCTCTGCACCAGGCTCAGGGCCGTGATGTAGAGCACCGAGGCCAGCACGATCGAGCTTCGGGCCCGCAGCGGGGCCACCAGCAGGCGGTTGAGGAAGCCGAACTCGCGGTCGAACATCACCGGCAGCCCGGCGTTCAGGGCGGCGCTGAAGGCGGTGAACACGATCACGCCGGCCCCGAGAAAACGGCCGTAGCTGAGGCCATCCGGCAGCAGCCCCGCCGGCGCCTTGGCGAACAGGGCCCCGAACAGCACCAGCCAGATCAGCGGCTGCAGCACGCCGGCCACCAGGGTGGAGGGGCGGCGGGCCAGCTGCAGAAACAGACGCCGGGTGAGGGCCAGGGTTTCCTGGCTGAGCTCCGCCAGGGCGGAACGGGGCTGGACAGCGGCCGGGGCCACGGGGCTGAGCAGGCTGGGGGTGGCGCTGGTCATGGTCGGCAGGGCTGGGGCGTCGCGGGGCAGGGAGCCGGGTTGGGAAGGATCAGGATCGGAAGGCAGCCGGGGCGGGCCGGCGCGCGGACCGCAGGGCTCAACGCATGGCCTGCTTGCGCTCCGCCTTGGCATCGCGGCTGCCGGCCACGGCCAGCTCGGCATCCATCAGGGTGCGACCGGTGGCCTGCAGATACACGTCGTCGAGGCTGGGGCGACTCTGGGCCAGGGCGAACACGGGCAGCTGGGCCTCCGCCAGCTGACGGCGCAACTGCTCCACCACGCCGTCGTGCTCCACCACGAGGTTGAGGGAAAAGCCCTGGGCCCTGTTCACCACCACCTGGCGCACGCCGGGGCAGGCCTGGAGCAGTTGCTGCACCCGCAGGGCCTCGGGCTCGTCGCTGAACTCCCGCACCCGCAGGGTGACGCGGTCGCCACCCAGCTCGGCCTTGAGGGCCGAGGGCGCTCCGGCGGCGATCACGCGCCCGCCCTCGATGATCGCCAGGTGATCGGCCAGGGCGTCCACCTCCTCGAGGTAGTGGCTGCTGAGCAGCACCGTGGTGCCCTGATCGCGCAGCTGGCGCAGCACCTGCCAGATGGCGGCACGGCTTTCGATGTCAAGGCCCACGGTGGGCTCATCGAGCACCAGCAGCTCGGGGCGGTGCAGCAGGCCGGAGGCCAGGTCGAGACGCCGGCGCATGCCCCCGGAATAGGTGCCGCAGCGGCGGTCGATCCAGCCGTCCATCGCCAGCAGCTCCACCAGCTCGGCGATGCGGCGATCCCGTTCGCGGCGCTCCAGGTGATACAGATCGCCCTGCAGCTGCAGCAGTTCGCGGCCGCTGAGAATCTTGTCGAGGGCCACCTCCTGGGCCACGTAGCCCAGGCGGCGGCGCACCCCGCGGGGGTCGGCCAGGGCGTCGAGACCAGCCACCTGCACCCGGCCGCTGTCCGGGGCCAGCAGGGTGGCCAGGATGCGCAGGGTGGTGGTCTTGCCGGCGCCATTGGGGCCGAGCAGGCCGTAAAGGCTGCCCCGGGGAACGCTCAGGTTGAGGCCCTGCAGGGCCGGCACCGCCCTGTCGCCGCGGCCATAGCGCTTGCAGACATCCTGCAGGTCGATCACCGCCTCTGGCACCGCCGCCAATCTCCGCTCAGCCGCTGGAAGGAGCCAATCTAGAAAGGTCCCACCGCGCCGGGCGACGCCAGGGTGAAGGCTGGAGCGCCGGCCCCTGTCGCCAGGCCAAGCAGATCGAGGCCCTGGCGGCTGAGCTGATCGCCGGCGGGCAGGCGGGCCAGCATCAGCAGCAGGCAGATGCCGAAGAGGTAGAGAATCGACCAGCGGAACAGCCCCCGGGCCCGCTGCAGATCATCGGGATCCTGATGGAGGCGCCAGGCCATCTGCAGCAGGCGGCCGTTGAACGGCAGCAACAGCAGGCCGTAGAGCAAGCCGCCGCTGGGCAGGGCCCAGATGCCCACCAGGCTGAGCAGCACCGTGGCCAGGGCGTAAACACCGATGGCCCGGGCGGTGACGGCTGAGCCCTTCACCACCGGCAGCATCGGAATGCCCACGGAGCGGTAGTCCTCCTGCAGCAGCAGGGCCAGGGCCCAGAAGTGGGCCGGCGTCCACACCATCACCAGGGCGAACAGCCACCAGCTGGCCAGGCCGAGGTGGCCGGTGGCGGCGGCCGCTCCCACCAGCGGTGGGATCGCGCCGGCCACGCCGCCGATCACGATGTTCTGGGTGGTGCGCGGCTTGAGCAGCACCGTGTAGAGCAGCACGTAGCTGCACAGGCCCAGCAGCGACAGGGAGGCGGCCAGGCAGTTCACACCGCTCACCAGCAGGGTGGCGGCGGCCAGGGCCAGGGCCACGGCGATGGCAAATGCCGTGCTCACGGAGAGGCGCCCCGAGGGCAGGGCCCGACCGCTGGTGCGCTGCATGCGGCCATCCAGGCCCTGCTCCCACAGGCAATTGAGCACCCCGGCGGCAGCGGCCGCCAGGGCACCACCCCCGAGGGTGCAGGCCAGGCGGGCGGTGGGCAGGGGCCAGCCCTCCGAGAGGGCCATGCCACCGAGGGTGGTCGCCAGCAGCAGCGGGATCAGGCGCGGCTTGGCGATTTCCAGCCAGGGGGGCAGCTTCACCCGCGCGCGGGAGGGCACCACCTGCTCGCGGGTCAGAACCGCTGCAGTCGCAACCTCAGACATGGCTCAGCTCCAGAGGGGGGGTGACAGGGCGCCTGACGCGCACCAGCAGGGCGGTGAGCGACGCCACCAGCAGCGCCGCGGTGATCTGGTGGGCCACCGTGACCCCGGGAACCGCCAGGGTGAGGCGCAGGCTCAGCACCCCCAGGGCGATCTGGGCGAGCACCAGACCCACCGCCAGGGCCGCCAGGGGCCGTTCCGGGGGCCGGCGCCAGGCGAGCAGGCCTGCCAGGGCCAGCACCAGCAGGCCAGCCGGGCGGGCCCCGAGCCGGTGGGCCAGCAGCCAGCCGCAGGCCTCACCGCTGCCGAGGCAACGCCCCGCCGCCCACTGGCTGGCCATCAGGCCGCCCAGCAGGCACTGGGCCAACACCAGCAGCAAAGCGGCTGCGGTGAACGCCGTGAGCCAGGGAGCCATGGCAGGAGCCGATCGCTGCGCCAACGACGCTGCGGGGTCGACGTTCAAGCCCTGATGGCAGGCGCTGAGCAGGGCCACCAGCAGCAACGCCGTGAGCAGATGGGCCGTGACCACGGCGAACGGCAACAGCTGCAGCACCGTCAGGGCGCCAAGGGCTCCCTGGGCAGCCACCAGCAGCACACAGGCCAGGGCCAGCGGCGGCTGCCAGGCGGGCAACTGACGGCGCCACCAGAGGCTTGCCGCTGCCATCACCAGCAGGCCCATGCCGACCACGAAGGCATCGAGGCGGTGGAACCACTCCAGGAACACCTGCAGGTTCATCTGCCGTCCGGGCAGCAGCGAGCCGTAGCAGAGGGGCCAGTCGGGACAGGCCAGACCGGCCTGCATCACGCGGGTGGCACCACCGATGCCCACCAGGGCGATCAGGGCCACCAGCAGATGGGCCGCCAGGGACGCCAGCCGGGCCCGGATCGGCGTCGACTGATCAGCGCGGGCGGCGCCCAGCCCCCAGGCGGAAGCCGCAGAAGAGGGCTGTCGCTGCAGGGGTGGGGCTGTCATGGATCCCCGAATGTGCGATCGGCGTCACGCTAACGACGTCAATCGGCAGCGCCCGAACCGCCACGCGCTGCAACAGCGCGTCGACACCAACGGTGACGATCCGCCGCAACTCGGTGAGCAAACCCTCACGCCTGCACCGCGGCACGTGGCTGGATTGACACAAGCGACAACAACAACCACGCCAGCCCGGGCCAACCTCCATAGGCTGACGTCCATTGATCCCTGCAGTGATGCGGATCCCACCGGCCATCCTCACCCTGCTGCTGGGCATGGCCCTGGTGCTCACAGGGTTATGGGTGGGACAGAACGTCTCACTGCTGCCACTGGATGCCAGCAGCAACGCTCCCGTCTACGACGAACTGTTCAAGGTGCTGTTCAGCATCGGCACAATCCTGTTCGTGGGGATCGTCGGGCTGATCGTCTACAGCCTGGTGCGCTTCCGCCGCCGCGCCAGCGACCTCTCCGACGGCCTGGCCATCGAGGGCAATCTGCCCCTGGAGATTCTCTGGACGGCCATCCCAGCGGTCGTGGTGCTGTTTGTCGGGATTTACAGCTACGACATCTATGACCGCATGGGCGGCATGGCGCCGCTGAACGACCACAGCATGCACGCCATGCATCAGGAGGGCTCCGACAGCCGCACCTGGGCAGGCATCAGCCCGGTGGTGGCCGAGGGGGAAGAGGGCGTGACTCCCCTGCCGATCGATGTAACGGCCATGCAGTTCGCGTTCATCTTTCACTACCCGGACGCCAACATCACCAGTGGTGAGCTGCATGTGCCGTTGGGCCAGCCCGTGGCCCTGCAGATGCGCGCCAACGATGTGATCCATGCCTTCTGGGTGCCGCAGTTCCGGCTCAAACAGGACGTGATCCCCGGTCAGCCAACCCTGCTGAGCTTCACTCCCACGCGCACCGGCCGCTTCCCGATCGTCTGCGCCGAGCTGTGCGGTCCATACCACGGGGGCATGCGCTCCACCGTGATCGTCGAGGAACCGGAGACGTTCCAGACCTGGGTGACCCAGAACAGCCCTGCACCACCACCGGCATCAGCCGCCACTGCCCTCACCTGATTTCCGAGCCATGACGCTGAGCCTCGCCCCCGACACACCGGCCCCCGCCGGGCCCTCTCTGCAACCCCAGGGCTGGCTGCGCTATCTGAGCTTCAGCACCGACCACAAGGTGATCGGCCTGCAGTATCTGGTGTGCGGCTTCCTCTTCTATCTGATCGGCGGTGCCCTGGCAGGTGCGATCCGCACCGAACTGCTCACACCGATCAGCGACTTCCTGCCGCGTGAGACCTACAACGAGGTCCTGACCCTGCACGGCACGGTCATGATCTTTCTCTGGATCGTGCCGGTGGTGAACGGGGCCTTCGGCAACTATCTGATCCCCTTTTACGTGGGCGCGCGCGACATGGCGTTCCCACGCCTCAATGCCGTGGCCTTCTGGCTGATTCCGCCTGCCGGCCTGCTGCTGATCAGCAGCTACTTCATTGCCGGTGCGGCCCAGTCTGGCTGGACGGCCTACCCACCCCTGAGCATCACCACCCCCGCCACCGGCCAGATCATCTGGATCCTCAGCGTGCTGCTGCTGGGCGGCAGCTCGATCTTCGGGGGGATCAACTTCATCGCCACCATCCTCAAGCTGCGGCGGCCCGGCCTGAAGTTGATGCAGCTGCCGATGTACTGCTGGGCCATGCTCGGCACCAGCATTCTGGTGGTGCTCTCCACACCGGTACTGGCCGGCACACTGGTCCTGCTGAGCTTCGACATCATCGCCCACACCGGTTTCTTCAACCCGGCGATGGGCGGCAATGCCGTGGTGTATCAGCACCTCTTCTGGTTCTACTCGCACCCGGCGGTGTACATCATGGTGCTGCCGGCCTTTGGCCTGGTCAGCGAAATCCTGCCGGTGCATTCCCGCAAACCGCTGTTCGGCTACACCACGATGGTGTATTCGATTCTGGGCATTGTGTTTCTGGGTCTGATCGTGTGGGCCCACCACATGTTCACCAGCGGCACGCCTCCCTGGATGCGCCTGTTCTTCACGATCGCCACGTCGTTCATCGCCGTTCCCACCGGCATCAAGTTCTTCAACTGGATCGCCACCCTCTGGGGCGGCAAGCTGGCCCTGAACAGCGCGATGCTGTTCTCCTGCGCCTTCATCGTGAACTTCGTGTTCGGCGGCATCACCGGTGTGGCGCTGGCCCAGGTGCCATTCGACATCCACGTCCACGACACCTACTTCGTTGTGGCCCATTTCCACTACATCGTCTACGGCGGCACGGTGTTCGTGATCTTCGCCTCCATCTATCACTGGTATCCGAAGGTCACAGGCCGGATGCTCAACGAGCCCCTCGGCCAGCTGCACTGGTTGCTCACCTTCGTGGGATTCAACCTCTGCTTCGCACCACAGCACTGGCTGGGCCTCAACGGCATGCCCCGCCGTGTGGCCGAGTACGACCCCCAGTTCCAGCTGATCAACCAGTTCAGCAGCGTCGGTGCCCTGCTGATGGCGGTCAGCACCCTGCCCTTCCTGATCAACGTGGTGATGAGCGCCTTCAATGGCGCCCCCGCCGGCGACAACCCCTGGCGCGCCCTCACACCCGAATGGCTCACCAGCTCCCCCCCGCCGGTGGAGAACTGGAAGGGTGAGCCGCCACTGGTGCACGAGCCCTACGGCTACGGCGTCAAGCCCGGCGAACTCAACCTGGCCGCCACCTCCGGCCGCGACCTCTGGAACCTGGGCAGCGGCCCGGACTCCCGCCCCTGAGCCCTGCTTCGCTGCCCCATCGCCGCACCACCATGACCAGCCTCAGTTCCAGCGGCAGCGATCAGGCCGCCAGCGCCCCCATCGATGCCCCCAGCGCCGGCCACGGCGATGGCAACCACGCCGCGGCAGAGCACCACGGCGACCATCGGCTGTTCGGCCTGGCCACCTTCCTGGTGGCCGATGGCATGACCTTCGCCGGCTTCTTTGCGGCCTACCTCACCTTCCGGGCCGTCAACCCGCTGCCGGCCGGAGCGATCTATGAGCTGGAGCTGCTTCTGCCCACGATCAACACGGCCCTGCTGCTGGCCAGCAGCTTCACCTTTCACCGCGCCGGATCAGCCCTGAAACGCGCCGATGGGGCCGGCTGTCGCCGCTGGCTGCTGATCACCGCCGCCCTGGGGTTCACCTTTCTGGCCGGCCAGATGAAGGAGTACTTCTCCCTGCCGTTCGGGCTCACCGACAACCTGTTCGCCAGCACCTTCTACGCGATCACGGGCTTCCACGGCCTGCACGTGACCCTGGGGGGCCTGATGATCCTGATCGTGTGGTGGCAAAGCCGCCCCGGCGGCCGGGTCACAGCCGCGAACCAGTTTCCGCTCGAGGCCACGGAGCTCTACTGGCATTTCGTGGATGGGATCTGGGTGGTGCTCTACGCGATCCTCTATCTGATCTGAACGCACACACGCATCTGCCGCAGATCGCGCAATCTGAACCTTTTCCTCGCGATCGCCCCTTGCGGCTCAACAGAATCAATCGGCACAATCGTGCCAGTTGCCGCACGCACGTCCGGTGTTCGTCGAAGAGAAGGGCAGCACCCCGGTGCCGATGCTGCAGGGCAAAGCCCTGCTCGACAAGGCGCGATCCCTGAGCAATCGCCCTGAAGATCAGATCGCGCGGGCCTGCGGCTATGTGGGGCCCAGCGGCCGGGTGCTCAAGAAGAGCTTCTACCGCGCCCTGGTGGAGGCCAAGGGATACAAGCTTCCCAGCCATGGCGGCAGCGGCAGCGGTGGTGGCGGTGGCAAGGGCCGCCAGGCCGAATTCCGCACGCGCGTGCACGGCAACGGCAACCTGCTGATCGGCCAGGCCTACACGCGCCGGATGGGTCTGGAGCCCGGGCAGGAGTTCAAGATCGAGATCCACCGCGAAACCGGTGCGATCTGGTTGCTGCCGATGGAGGAGAGCGGCGGCGACTGAGGCTCTGGAAGGGCGGTCGTCAGCGCTGGCGCGGATCCGGGCCGTGGAAGGCGGCGCTGAACACCAGCAGATCGATGCCGCTGAACAGGAACGAGATCCCCACCAGGATGCCCAGCACCGTGAGCTGGCCAAAGCCGGGCATGGAGATGATCAGCAGGCCGAGGATCAGGGTCACGATGCCATTGGCCAGGCCCCAGCCCCAGCCAGCCATCTGCCGGTGCGAGAGCGACACAACCGCTGTCACGAAACCCTCCAGCAGGAACACGACGCCGATGGCGAAGGCCAGGGCCGCCACCTGAACCAGGCAGCGGCCGCTGCCGCACTGCTGAATGATCCAGGCGCCCGTGAGCAGGAACAGGGTGCTCACCACCAACCGCCAGAAGCAGTGCCAGCGGCCCAGGCGCCGCGAACGGTTGAGGTTGTTCACCCAGCCCACGATGCCGCCCACCAGGAAGGCCAGGGCCACCACCACCGTCACCCAGGCGGAGGCGATCATCGGGAACAGCAGCGCCAGCACGCCAAGCACCAGCAGCAGGATGCCTTCGGCGAGGGTGAAGGCGCGCAGGGAGCCCGGAACGAGATCCAGGTCCAGGGGGTCGTCAGCCATGGCGAAGGAACGGCCGGGCACACAGCCGGACCCTAGGTAGGGCGATCGGCCCTGTCAGCCCCAGCCGTGCTCCGCCAGCCAGGACGCATCCAGGGGCGCTGGTGCAGCGCCGCCGGCGGCCCCATCCAGCCGCGCCTGCAACAGCCGCTCGGTGTACTTCGCCAGCAGATCGGCCTCCAGGTTCACCGCATCACCGGGTCGCAGATGCTGCAGGCTCGTGGCGGCCCAGGTGTGGGGGATCACAGCGATCCAGAAGCCGGCGCCATCGGCGCTGCAACCCGCCACCGTGAGGCTGATGCCATCGATCGCCACACTGGCCTTCTCGCAGATGTAGCGGCCAAAGGCCGGCTCCTGCCAGCGCAGCTCCAGGCGCCAGGAGGCGCTCTGGCGCTCGATCGCCACCACGGTGCCCTGGCCGTCCACATGGCCGCTCACCAGGTGGCCGCCGAGCCGATCCGCCAGGCGCAGGGCGGGCTCAAGGTTCACCCAGCCGCGCCGCTGGGCCTTGGCGGCCAGGGTGGTGCGGGCCAGGGTCTCCTCACTCACATCAGCGCGGAAGCCGCCGGCATCGCGGGCGGTCACGGTGAGGCAGACGCCGTCCACCGCCACGCTGTCGCCGAGGGCGAGGGCCGCCGGATCCAGGCCGGCGCCGGCATCCACGGCGATCGCCACACCACCGCTGCAGCGTTGCAGCTGCCCCACGGCCTGCACCAGCCCGGTGAACATGCGGTGCACCCCCCAACCCTGGCCATAATCGGGCACAGGGGCCAGCGGGACAGCCATGGTCGAGATGCGCGTCGCCGGCATTGCCCTCGATGCAGCCAGCCGCAGCCCGATCGTGCTGCTGCGCGATCCCTCGGGCCGCCGCCAGGTGCCGATCTGGATCGATCAGGCCCAGGCCCAGAACATCCTGGCCGGCCTGAGCGAAGAACCCCCGCCGCGGCCCCTCAGTCACGACCTGATGGCCCGCCTGCTGGCGGTGGGTGGCCTGACGCTGGAGCGGGTGATCATCCACACGATCGAGGACAACACCTTCCGCGCCGTGCTCAAGCTCAGCGACGCGGCCGGTGGCAACCACGAGCTCGATGCGCGCCCGAGCGATGCCATCGCCCTGGCCCTGCGCACCGGCAGCGGCATCTGGATGCTGGAGGAGGTGGTCGCCGATGCCTCGATCCCGGTGGATGCCGAAGCCGATGCCGAGGACGCGGCCGACTTCCGCCGGTTCCTCGATGCCGTCAGCCCGGCCGAACTCGTGCGCCAGATCCGCCGCGCCCAGAGCGACCCACAACCCGGCGAACTGGGTGAACCGGGCACAGGTGGAGAGCCCAGCCAGCCCGACGCGGACAACAACGGCAGCAGCGACGGCGACAGGGACGAGGACGAGGACAGTCACGGCGACGTCGATCCGGAGGACACCACTGGCTGACCCCCTGCGGCCCTTCGGGCAAGGCCGGCGGGTGTCGGCCTTCAGCCTGGGCACGATGCGCGCCCTGGAGAGCCCGCAGCAGATGGCGGCGGTGCTGGCGGCGGCGCTTGAGGCCGGCATCAACCACCTCGAAACCGCGCCCGCCTACGGCCCGGCGGAGCGCTTCCTCGGCCAGGCCCTGCAGCAACTGGCCGCCCGCGCCCCCGACACCCACGCCGGCCTGGTGCTCACCAGCAAGCTGCTGCCCGGTGGCGATCTGGACGAGGGCCAGGCCCAGCTGCGGGCGATTCTGGAGCGGCTGGGCGTGGCCCAGCTCGACAACCTGGCCGTGCACGGCCTCAACCGCCCGGAACACCTGGCGTGGGCCAGCACCGGCCCCGGCCGCGAGCTGCTGGCCTGGGCCCTCGGTGAAGGGCTGGTGGGGCAGGTGGGCTTCTCCAGCCACGGCAGCACCGCCCTGATCGAAGCGGCCCTGGCCACGGGGCGGTTCACGTTCTGCAGCCTGCACCTGCACCTGTTCGACCAGACCCGCCTGCCCCTGGCCCGCACCGCCCTGGCCGAGGGCATCGGTGTGCTGGCCATCTCCCCCGCCGACAAGGGCGGCCGCCTCTACGCCCCACCGGCGCCGCTGCTGGCCGACTGCGCCCCGTTCCACCCCCTCGAGCTGGCGTACCGCTTTCTGCTCGATCAGGGGATCTCCACCCTGAGCCTGGGGGCCGCCCAGCCCGGGGATCTGGCCTGGGCCAGCGCCCTTGCCGGGCCCTCAGCGGCCGGGGGGGGATGCGCGCAGT
>JBEGQE010000157.1:0-6747 GCA_041181145.1 Cyanobacteriota bacterium | reverse complement strand
AGGTTCATGAACTGCCGACGACCCATTCCGGGCACATCACCGCTCGAGGCGCTCGCTGGAATCTGGGTCATACGGGGCGGCGTCGTGGCCACAGCAACGTGGCGCCCATTATGAACCTTGCGCCGGCCGCCCCGTCCCGCCCTGCGGCCGCTGCCGCGGCAGCCTGCAACATGCTGTTGCGCGCCCGTTGCCGGCTTCCGTGATCGAGCCCCCTGCCGAACCGCTGGCCACCGAGGAGGTGCTGGCGATCCTGCGCCGCCGCTGGCAGGCCTCCTACGACCTGCAGCTGATCGTGCGGCGGGGCCGCCTCTACCTGCAGGTGATGTGGGGTTACCTGGAGCAGCAGTCGTTCCCGATGGATGCCGCGGCCTATGCCGCCCACCTGGAGGAGCTGGTGGCCACCCTCAACGGCCTCGGCGTCGCCGCCCAGGTGCGCCAGTGGCTGCTCACCACACCCGACAAACCCCGCCTCGGTCGGGCGATGAGCCTGCCGCTGGAGCTGCCGGAGGGCCGCGCCAGTGAGTTTCTGCTGTAGCGCCTGGTGGGCTAGGCCGCCTGTCCAGCCGGTCGCTGCACCAGCAGCGCCAGGCCCACGCCCACCAGATACAGGGCGCTGATGGCACCGGTGAGCAGCAGCATCGTGATCGGATCGGTGGAGGGGGTGAGCACGGCGCCGGCCAGGGCCGCGGCCACCACCACGAACCGCCAGGCCCCCAGCATCGTGCGGGCCTGCACCAGCCCCAGGGCGGCCAGCAGCAGTTGCAGCACCGGCAGCTGGAAGGCCAGGGCCGTGGCCACCATCAGCAGCAGCACGAAATCGAGGTAGCGCTCGATCGACCAGAGCGGCTCCACCACATCCGCCCCGTAGCTCACCAGGAAGCTGAGGGCAGCCGGCACCAGGGCCCACCAGGCGAAGGCCAGGCCGGCCAGGAACAGCACGGCGGAGCCCGCCACCGCCGGTGCCACCAGGCGCTGTTCGCGGCGCGTCAGGCCCGGCAGCACGAAGGAGAGGGCCTCATAGAGCACCCAGGGCAGGGCCAGGGTGAGCCCGGCGTAACCGGCCACCTTCAGCGACACGAACAGGAATTCCCCTGGTGCCAGCTGCAGGAAGCGAATGCCATGGGCCGGCACCTCCAGCAGCCGCACCAGCGGCCTCACCAGCAGCAGACAGCCGGCCGCCGCGATCACCACCGCCAGCAGGCTGCGCAGGATGCGGGCCCGCAGTTCCTCGAGATGACCCACCAGGGTCATCTCCACCTCATCGGGGAACTGCGGATCGGGAGCGTCGACGGCCGCATCCCCGACCCGGATCGGCGGGGGTGGCGGCAGCACCGGCGGTGCAGCTGGCAGGTCGTCGTGCTCGCTCATGGTTGTGGATCCCGCCCGAGGCTATGCACCGGCGGCGCCAGCAGGGCCGCCGCCCGGGACGGTTCCGCCCACAGCACCTCCCCGCCGCGGTGCCGCACCGTTCCCGGGCCGCTGCCGGGGATGCGCTGCAGGGCTTCGCTTGGCACCATCACCACCGCCACCCGGCTGTTGCCGCGGGCGCGGCTGAAATGGGCCGCCAGATCCGCCGCCGCCTGCAGATCCGGCTCGCTTGCCGGCCCCTCGGAGCTCTTCAGCACCACATGGCTGCCCGGACACTCCTGGGCGTGAAACCACAGATCGCCGCGGCGGGCCTGGCGCAGGCTGATCCATTCGTTCTGGCGGTGGTTGCGGCCCACCTGCAGCCGCAGGCCGCCCGGGCTGGTGAGCTCCAGCGGGTTGGGGGCTGACGCCGAGCCAGGGGCGCCGCCCCCAGTGTTGCCAGTGTTGCCGGTGTTGCCGGTGCTGCGCCGCTGCCGCCGGCGCTGGCTTCGCTCGTGCAGCAGCACCTCGCCCTCCTCCTCGAGTGCCTGCAGGAGCTCGCAGCTCTGCTCCGTCTGCTCGAGGTAGGTGAGGCTGGCTTCGAGCTGGCTGATCCGGCCGTCGTGCTCGGCCAGGCGAGGCGTGATCGCCGCCACCGAGCGCCGCAGCTTGCGGGCCCGTTTGTAGAGGCTCTGGGCTTCGGCCACCTCATCCCGGCTCGGGCGCAGCAGGCAGAGCAGGGCGTCGGCCTGGTGCTGCAGCGCTTCGCACGACTCCACCTGATCGAGCCGCTGTTGCAACGCCTGCCGCTGGGCGCTCTCCCGCGCCAGGGCCTGACGCAGCTTCAGCTCAAGGCCCTGGCGGCGCTGTTGCAGCTGCCGGGCCTCGAGCACGCTGTGGTGGTGCTGCGCCAGGGCCCGGTTGATCGGCAGCTCGGCGCTGGCGCCCACCAGCGGCGGCGCTGCCTCGGGCCCAGCGGAATCGACGGCGGCGGGCCAACAGCAGTACGGAGTGGGGCCCCGGAGCTGGACCACGAACCGCTCCTCCTCCAGGGTCTCCAGCCAGCGCTGCCAGCGCTGCCAGAGCTGCTGCCACTGGCCCAGGCCCAGCTGATCCACGCCGGTGGCCAGCAGGGCCTGGGCGCTGCTGCGGTCCTCCCCAGCCAGCTGCAGGGCCAGAGCCGGGCTGATGCCCTGGTAGGCGCTGCGCAGGGCCTGGCCCAGGGGCAGGGGCAGCAACTGCAACTGCGCCTGCCAGTGCTCCCGGCTCTCCTGGCGGCTGGGGGGCATGCCCCCCAGGGGTGGCGGCGGGCTGTAGGGATCGCCGGTACCGATCGGTCGCAGGCGCGACTGCTGCTCGCGTACCTGGCGGGCCGCTGCCACAACGCGGCGTTCGGCGTCGAGCAGAAACAGGTTGCTGTGCCGGCCCATCAGCTCCACCACCAGGCTGCGGCGGATCGCTTCGCCGGGGCGGGTGGCGAATTGCAGCTCCACCACTCGCTCCCAGCCATGCTGCTCGAGGCCCACCAGGGCCAGGCCGGCCAGGCCGTGCTGCAGCTGCTGGGCCAGGGTGCTGCCATCGCCACCGCGGGGTGGGGCGTCGACCGCCAACAGCCGCGGGGCTTCGGCCAGCCAGCTCAGCTCCAGCCAGTGGCGGCCCGTGAGGCTGCGGAAGCCCACCTGCAGGGTGTGGCCATCGGCCTGGCGAGCCTTCTCGAACCGGCTCGGCAGCAACACGGGGCGTAGCTCGGCCAGCACCGCCCGCAGGCTGGTGAGATCCATCGCCTGAAGGGGCAGCGAGGCCATGGCGATGGGGATGGCTGCGGCGGCGCTTCTACTCTGCAGGCCCGTGCTCACGCTCGCGATGGCTGTGGAGGCTTCCACCCCCGGCAGGCTGTTTCTGATCACCGGTCCGAGCGGGGTCGGCAAAGGCACCCTGGTGGCGGCGCTGCTGCAGCGCCATCCGCAGATCTGGCTCTCGATCTCTGCCACCACCCGCGCGCCCCGCGCCGGTGAGGTGAATGGCCAGCACTATTTCTTCCGCAGTCGCCCGCAATTCGAGGCCGATGTGGCCGCCGACGGCCTGCTGGAGTGGGCTGAATTCGCGGGCAATTGCTACGGCACCCCGCGGCGGCCGGTGGAGGAGCAGCTGGCTGCCGGTCGGCCGGTGTTGCTGGAGATCGAGCTGGAGGGGGCTCGTCAGGTGCGCCGCAGCTTCCCCAGCGGTTTTCAGATTTTCATCCTGCCCCCGTCCTTCGAGGAGCTGGAGCGCCGCATCCGCGGCCGTGGCACCGACAGCGAGGAGGCCATCAGCCGCCGCCTGGAGCGGGCCCGTGTGGAGATCGCGGCCGCCGATGAATTCGATGCCCAGCTGGTGAATGCCGATCTGGATGCGGCGCTGATCGAGCTGGAGCGGCTGATGGGCCTGGGCTGAGGGGGACCCGCCCCCTCCTGCTTGGCTAGGCCCTGGCTAAGCCATGCTCACCACTGCCCGGCCACCCGCAACAAAAAAGCGGCCCATCTGGACCGCCCGGGATGTTGATTGAGCGGATCAGCTCACATCGGGTGGAAGAGCAGATCGGGGTAGAAGCGGTTGAACT
Source organism: Cyanobacteriota bacterium (assembly GCA_041181145.1). GTDB lineage: Bacteria > Cyanobacteriota > Cyanobacteriia > PCC-6307 > Cyanobiaceae > Vulcanococcus. The sequence continues at coordinate 2,801 of JBEGQE010000157.1, read as the reverse complement.
CGATCAGGATGCCGGCCGTGATCGTGAACCAGATCGCGGCGAACACCGGAGCGGTGGTGAGGAACTTCTGCATCGGAGGGAACCCTGGTGGATGGGAACGGGAAAGAGATGCCGGGATCAGCGGGGCGAAACGGTCACCTTGCTGTCCGATTCAGTCAGCTTGCCGCTGCTGAGTTCGGCGAAGGCGGCGATCGGCCAGGTGGCTGCGGCCAGGGTGCTCTTGAACGCCAGGGGGAGATCGATCTGGATCTCCTTCATGGTGGCGTCCTTGTCGCCACGGATGGCGATCAGGTAGTTGCGACCCGCCCAGCCGATGCAGCCGGCGATGTAGAGGAAGGCGATGCCGGGGATGATGAAGTCACCGGCGTGGCTGAGGCGACCGTCCACGATCAGGTGGGGAAGGCCATCGGCACCGCACACAGCCTGGCTGTACATCTCGAAGCGAGCCTTGGCCTGGGGTGTGGAGGCGGCGGCGGCGCGCTGCTGGAAGCGGGCGCTCTCGGAGCAGGGGGTCAGACCCGCCACATCGGCCTTAGCCACAGGGGCGAAGCCGAAGAGCAGCAGGGCGGAAATCAGAACGGCGAAAAGGCGGCGCATCGGGTCCAGAACTGGATGGCGTACTGGGGAGAGCCTTGCCGTTTCCCAGCTGCGGAAACGCAGCCGCTGCACGGCAGGATGTCACTTGCGGACAGTAGGGGAACCCTTTAGAGCTGATGCCGACGCTGCTGGCCCTCGAAACAAGTTGTGACGAGTCGGCGGCAGCCGTGGTGCGGGATCAGCGGGTGCTGGCGAGCGCGGTGGCCTCCCAGGTGGAGGAGCACGCCCGCTATGGCGGTGTGGTGCCGGAGATCGCGTCGCGCCGCCATGTGGAGGCCCTGCCCGGCTTGATCGAGCGGGTGCTCGCCGACAGCGGGGTGGCCCTGGCTGAGCTCGATGCGATCGCGGCCACCGCGGCTCCTGGCCTGGTGGGGGCGCTGCTGGTGGGTTCGGTCACCGGCCGCACCCTGGCACGCCTGCACGGCAAGCCGTTTCTGGGGGTCCACCACCTCGAGGGACACCTCTGCTCGGTGCAGCTGGGCGAGCCCTTGCCGCCCGGTCCCTACTTGGTGCTGCTGGTGAGTGGTGGCCACACCGAGATGATCCGCGTCGACGGCCCGGGGCAGTACACCCGCTTGGCGCGCAGCCGCGATGATGCCGCGGGCGAAGCCTTCGACAAGGTGGCTCGTCTGCTGGAGCTGGGCTACCCGGGCGGTCCGGCGATCCAGGCGGCGGCGGAGGGGGGCGATCCACGCCGCTTCCAGTTGCCCAAGGGCCGCGTGTCGTTGCCGGAGGGTGGCTTCCATCCCTACGACTTCAGCTTCAGCGGCCTGAAGACCGCTGTGCTGCGGCTGGTGCAGCAGCTGCGGGCCGAGCAGGCCGCCGGTGGTGCGCCGTTGCCCCTGGCCGATGTGGCCGCCAGCTTCGAGCGGGTGGTGGCGGAGGTGCTGGTGGAACGCACCTGCCGCTGTGCTCGCGATCAGGGTCTGGGCACGATCGTGATGGTGGGGGGTGTGGCGGCGAACCGGAGGCTGCGCGCCTGCCTGGAGGAGCGCTGCGCGGCCCTGGGGCTGCAGTGGCGCCTGGCGCCGCTGGCCTATTGCACCGACAACGCCGCCATGATCGGTGTGGCGGCCGAGCAGCGCCTGCTGGCCGGCGGAGTGAGCAGCATCGAACTGGCCGTGGCCCCGCGCCTGGCCCTCGAGCAGGCCCTGGTTCTCTATGGACCGCAGCCGCCCTTCTGAGCTGCTTAGGCTCAGGGGAACCAGCGGCCGCGCGATGGACACCGCTCAACCCCGCCCCGATGACGCCGGCCAGGCCCCGGGAATGCTGCCGGTGATGCCGGTGATGCAGGAGGTGGTCGAAGCCGCTCCTGAGGAACTCAACCAGTGGAAGCGCGGGTTCACCCCCCAGGCGGAGATCTGGAACGGCCGGATGGCGATGGTCGGCCTGTCCGTGGGCCTCACCGTGCTCGTGATCGCCCGGCTGAGCGGGCGCGTCTGAGCCTGGGGGTCTGAGCCGATGGCTCAGACCTTGCCGCGAAGGGCCATCGCCAGCTCGTTCGGTTTGAGGCTCTGCGCCAGGGCATCCTCCGCTTCAACCCGGCCGTCCTGCACGAGGGCCAGCAGCGCTTGGTTGGCGGTCTGCATGCCTTCGAAGGTGCTGCGGTTCATGATTTCCTCGATCTCCTCGAGTTCACCGCGCTGGATGTAGTCCTTGCAGGCGTCGCTGTTGATCAGGATGTCGTGGTAGCCGGCGCGTTTGCCGTCGGTGGTCTTGATCAGGCCCTGGGCGATCACACCCAGCAGTGATTCGGACACCGATCGGCGCACGCTGTCCTGCTCGGTGGGGGGATACATCCCCAGCACCCGTTCCACCGTCTTCACGGCGGAATTGGTGTGCAGGGTGCCGAACACGAGGTGGCCGGTCTGGGAGGCTTCGAGGGCGGTGGCGAGCGTTTCCTGGTCCCGGATCTCACCGATCAGGATCACATCGGGATCTTCCCGCAGGGCGGCGCGCAGGGCGTTGTGGAACAGCTTGGTGTGTTGCCCCACCTCGCGGTGGCGGATCAGGGAGGTGCGGCTTTCATGCACGAATTCCACCGGATCCTCGATCGTGAGGATGTGGCGGCTCATGTTGGTGTTGATCCAGTCGATCATCGCCGCCAGGGTGGTGCTCTTGCCGGAACCGGTGGGCCCCGTCACCAGGATCAGACCCTTGGGCCGGGCGCAGAGCTCCTTGAGGACCTCCGGCAGGTTGAGGTC
>JBEGQE010000156.1:0-16967 GCA_041181145.1 Cyanobacteriota bacterium | reverse complement strand
GCTGGAGGTGGTGAGTGGTGTGGCGATGGCGTCAACCCCAGACGATGCGCATCAACCACAGGTGGCCCTGCAGAACCACCCCTGCCGCTGCGGCCTCCAGCTCCTCCTCGCTCAGCCGCAGGGTGGCTTCGGCCTGGTGCTTGACCAGGTCAACACCACTGAAGCGGTAGCTATGCTCTGCCCCCAGGGCTGCGATGGCGTTGAGGTTGGCGCAGGTGCTGAAGCGCTGCTGCAGGGCGGTGTCGCCCTTCACGTGCTGCAGAAAGGTTTCGAGCTGGGGATTGGCCATGGGATCGGGGGGTCAGCGCTGCCAGGTGGCGCCGCGGGTGTTGGTGAACAGGGCGTAGATCGCCGTGGAGGCACAGAGGAACAGGCGGCTGCCGCCGCGGTCGCCGAAGCAGAGGTTCGAGACCCGCAGCGGCACGAGCACCCGACCCAGCAGCGTGCCGTCCGGGGCGATGCAGTGCACGCCGTCGGCGGCGCCGCACCAGAGGTTGCCGTGCTCATCAACCCGAAAGCCATCGGCCCAGCCGGGGGTGATCGCATGGAACACCTCACCGCCACTCAGGCTGTGCCCGTCATCTCCCACCCGGAAGCGGCGGATGTACTGGCGCGGCGTGGAGCTGCCGGGGGCACCGGATTCGGCCACGTACAGCAGGCGCTCGTCGGGCGAGAAGGCCAGGCCGTTGGGGCCATCGAAATCGTCGGCCATCGCTTCCACACGGCCGCTGTCCGGATCGATCCGGTATAGGGCCGGCGGCTGCTCGGAGGGTTGGCGACCGCCCTCGTAGTCGTTGAGCAGCCCGTAGAGGGGATCGCTGAACCAGATCGAGCCGTCGCCCTTCACCACGACGTCGTTGGGGGCATTGAGGCGATGGCCCCGCGCCTGATCCGCCAGCACGGTGGTGGTGCCGTTGAATTCGCGCCGGGTGAGGCAACGGCTGCGGTGGTGGCATTGGATCAGGCGGCCTTCGCGGTCGCGGGTCTGGCCGTTGGCGAACTCGGATGGCTCCAGGAAGGTGCTGACCCCGTGCTGTTCGCTCCAACGCAGGGTGCGGTTGCTGGGAATGTCGTTGAACAGCAGACACTGGTGATCGCCGAACCACACCGGCCCCTCCAGCCAGCGGAAACCCTCGGCCAGCAGTTCGAGTTCGGCGTTGAACAACACCAGATCGGCGAAGCGCGGATCGTGGCTTTCGGTGCAGGGTGAGGGGTGGCTCATTGGAACGACCCCGGCGGTGCCTGGCGCCAGGCATCGTCGTTGCGCTGGATGATCAGTTGCACGCAGGGCTCATCACCCACCTGGGCGGACAGGTGCCCCTTGTGGCCTTCAGCCGTGGCGATGCAGCCCTGATCGCCGCCGAAGGAATACTCGCCGGCACGCATGATCACCTGTTGGCCGTCCATGCTCTGCACCGACCAGGCGCCCCGCAGCACATAGATCCATTTGGGCACGTGGTTCTCATGCCAATCGGCGGTCCAGCCAACCGGTAGATAGGTGACGAAGGCATTGCCCTGGTCAAACAGGGGACGGGAGAACTGCGGCGAGTCGCCAGGGCCGAGCAGGCCGCACGCAAACCGGCTGATCGTGCATTGCTGCTGGCGGCTGATGCCGTCTTGGCCGGTCCACAGATGCCAGTACGTCTCAGGCTCGGGAGCCAGATGGAAGGGGTCGCTCATGGACGGGGCTGTCAGTCCTTGATGGCAATGGCGGAGATCTCCAGCTGGATGCCCAGCACCAGGGCCGCCACCTCGACCACGGCCCGAGAGGGGTAGGCCTGCGGATCGGGAAAGTACTCCTGCCAGACGGCATCAAACGTGTCGAGCATGTCGATGTCGGTGAGGTACACGGTGGCGCTCACCACGTGCTCGAATCCGAATCCGGCTTCCTCGAGCACGGCCTGCATGTTTCGCATCACCTGGCGTGATTCCAGGCTGATGTCGCCATCACCAACCTTGCGGTTCGTCACCGGGTCGACAGGCAGTTGTCCTGTGATGAACAAGATGTTGCCGCACTGGAATCCCTGGCTATAGGAGGCCACTGGCCTGGGAAAACGATGGCTGTGGATGGCCCGTCGCGTCATGCCTGTGGACATCGACCGGATGGCAGGAGACACATCACCTTCAACGTAGGGGGTTGCTGGGGAATGTCATCCATCGCAGCAATGGCGCTGCGCCGTTGGCGCGATCGCCCTAGCCTTCGCCCAGTGCCGGCGCCCTGTCCGTCTTCTTCCGCTTTTTCGCATTTCTTCCATTCCCATGACTGCTAGCAACCCCTACGCCCTGGAGACCCTGTCCAATTTTCTCAAGGGCAAGGTGATCATCGTCACCGGCGGTAACAGCGGCATCGGCAAGGCGATCGTGGAAACCGTGGCCCGACTCGGTGCGCGCGTGGTGATCGATTACCGCTCCCATCCTGAAGCCACCGAAGCGATCGAGCAGGAGATCGGTGAGCTGGGCGGCACCTGCTTCGGGGTGCAGGCTGATGTGGGCAATCTCGCTGATCTGCAGCGCCTGGTTCAGGCCGCGGTGGATCGCTATGGCCGGCTGGATGTGATGGTGAACAACGCTGGTATCGAGACACGAACCTCGATCCTCGACACCACGCCGGACGACTTCGATAAGGTGCTGAATGTGAATCTGCGTGGTGTGTTCTTCGCCACCCAGTACGCCGCCAAGCAGATGATCGCCCAGGGCAGTGGAGGGCGCATCATCAACATCTCCTCGGTGCATGAGGACTGGCCCATGCCCAATAACACCCCGTACTGCGTCGCCAAGGGCGGAGTGCGCATGCTCACCCGCACTGCCGGTGTGGAACTGGCCGGCAGGGGCGTCACGATCGTCAACGTGGGTCCGGGGGCGGTGGCTACCCCGATCAACGACTCCACGATGAACAACCCCGAGCTGCTGGCCAAGCTCAACGCTGCCATCCCGATGGGTCGCATGGCCCAGCCGGAGGAGATCGCCAAGCTGGTGGGTTTCCTGGCCAGCGACGGCGCCAGTTACATCACCGCCACCAGCATCTTTGCCGACGGCGGCATCATGCAGAGCAGCCCCGGTCTCTGAGGCTGCGCAGTCTGTGAGGCTCACCCATGAGGCGCTGCAGCGCATCCGCCATCGCCATCTCGGCTATCGGCTCACCCTCGGGGTGGAGCTGCTTCTGCTGGCCCTCCTGCCGGCGGCCCAGGGGGTGCCGTGGCTGCTCTCGGTGCTGTTGTGCGTGCTGGCCATCGTGCTGGTGAGCACCGTGAGCCGTTACTCGCCATTGCGCAGCACGCGGCCCGTGATCTACGGGCTCGGCGCCCTGGCGGTGGCCATGGAGCTGATCTGGCACCTCACGCTGGTGTGGTGGCCGCCCGTGGGCCGCTGGCTCACCCTGCCGCATGTGGTGGTGTGGGTGCTGTTCCTGCTGGTGGCGGTGGTGCGCAAGGTGAAGGTGCTGATCCGCGAGCCGTTCGTCACCGTGTCGGTGGTGTTGGGGGCGGCCTCCGGCTACTTCCTGGTGGGCATCGCCGGCGGTGCCCTGCTCACGGCGCTGTGGGTGCTGCACCCGGGCGCCTTCCAGGCCGCCGCCCTGCCGGCTTCCCTGCCCGGGGCGGGCGGGGCCATCGCCGGCAATGTGGCGATGGCCCCCGCCCTGATGGTGGCGGCCTATGGCCTGCTCACCACGGTGGGCACCGCCATCCTCTCGCCCGCGGATGTGAGCGCCCAGGTGGTGGCCACCGCGATCACCATCGCCGGTCAGCTCTATGTGGCGATCCTGATCGCCCTGGTGCTGGGCCGCGTGCACCAACGGCTGCTCTGAGGCCGGCGATCATGGGGCGTATCTGCTGCGGTTGCCGTGCTGCGACCCCGTGACCTGCTCCGCCAGCTGGCCCAGATGGCTGGCCTGGGCCTTCTGGTGGGGGTCGCCTGTTGGCCGTTCAACCTGCTCGATCGCTGGCAGGGCTCTTTGCTGCAGCTGCTGCCCAGCTTCAGCGGCAGCCCCTGGCGGCTCGACAGCCTGCTGCTGGCCGGTGCCCCGCTGCTGGTGGTGCCGCTGCTGCTGGTGTTGCAACGGGGGCCGTGGGCCGGCGGGGCCGGTTCGGGCATCCCACAGACGATGGCGAGCATCGAGGATCCGCAGCAGGCGGATCGCCTGCTGGGCCTGACGCCGACCGTGCAGCGCTTCGGGCTGTGGTCGCTGGCCACCTTGGCGCTCCTGCCGTTGGGCCGTGAGGGCCCGGTGGTGCAGGTGGGGGCGGCGGTGGCCCAGGGGTTGCGGCGCCGGTTTCCCGGCCTGCTCGCCAACCTCAGCCAGGCGGATCTGCTGGCGGTGGCGGCCGGCGCCGGCCTGGCCGGGGGCTTCGACACGCCGCTGATGGGGGTGTTGTTCGTGGCGGAGGAGTTCACCGGTCGCTTCGCGGCCGCGTTGGTGTGGCCGGCTCTGGCGGTGTGCGGTGTGGCGGCGGCCTTCAGCAACCTCACCGGCCAGCCGGAGTTCGCCCTGGGCACCCTCGGGGTGGAGCCATTGCAGCTGATGCAGGTGTTGTGGGCGGTGCCGATCGGCGTGCTCGGTGGGCTGCTCGGCGCCGGCTTCGGTCTGCTGCTGCTCGCCTTCAGCCGCCGCTGCCTCCACCTCGGCCGGCGCCACCCGATCGGCCTGGGCCTGGCGGTAGGCGCGCTGCTCAGCCTGTTCCTGCTGGTGAGCGGTGGTGCTTCCGGTGGCGACGGGGAGCTGTTGATGGCGCAGATGGTGGCCGGTGGTCGCCCCAGCGGTGTGTTCGGCAGCGGCCCGTTCGCCGATCTGATCACCCTGGTGCTGCGCGTGCTCGGACCGGTGCTGGCCCTGGGCACGGGCATCCCCGGCGGCCTGATCGATCCCGCCTTTGCCTTCGGGGCCCTGCTGGGTCGGGGCCTGGGTGAGCTGCTGGGTGTGGCCGGGCTCGGCCTGGCCCTGGGCATGACCGCCGGCCTGGCGGGCGCCACCCAGCTACCGGTGATGAGTGTGATTTTCGCTGTGCGCCTCGCCGCAGATCAGCAGCTGTTGCCGGGCATGCTGGTGGCGGCGGTGCTGGCGGCCTTGGTGAGTCGCACCCTCCTGCCCCAGCCGATCTATCACGCCCTAGCGGAGCTCAACCGCCCTCCGCGGTGAGCACCAGAGCTGAGCGCTCACGGGTGGCGATCACCCAGAGCCATTTGGTGAGCAGGGTGACGCGGTTTTCGCTGTCGGGCATGAAGGCCAGATGGGCCAGGCCCCACAGCAACCAGCCCAGGGCACCGCTCACCTTGACGCCGCGCAGGTTGGCCACGGCAAACAGGGGGCCGATCACCGCCATGCTGCCGAAGTCGAAGAAGGCGAACGGCTTGTGTTCGAGGCCCTGGCTGCGGGCCAGGATGTCGTGGGCCACCCAGCCGCCCATCTGCACGGCGGGGCCGGCCATGCCGGGAAGGGGTTTGCCATCGGCGGTGTGGCTGTAGCTGCAGAGATCACCCACCACGCGGATCTCCGGATGGCCGGCGATCGAGAAATCGGGCTCCACGACCACCCGTCCGCCGCGATCGGTGCTGCAGCCGCAGCGGTCGGCCAGCAGCTTGCCCAGCGGCGAGGCGGCCACACCGGCTGTCCAGCAGATCGTGCCCGCCTCCAGGGTCTGTTCGCCCTTGGCGGTATCGAGCACCACCCGGCCGGCGCTGATCTCTTTGACGCGCCCGCCCAGCAGCAGGTTCACGCCGTTGTGCGCCAGCCGATCGCCAGCCGCCTTGGACAGCTGCGGATCCATGGCCCGCAGCACCCGGTCGCCGGGATCGACGAGGGTGATCGTGCAGGCGTTGGGATCGAGCTGCTTGAAGTCGCGCGCCAGGGTGTGCCGCATCAGGTCGTTGAGCGAGGCGGCCAGCTCGCAGCCGGTGGGGCCGCCACCGATCACCACCACCGACTGCAGCAGGCGGCGTTGGTCGGGATCGGGGGTCTGCTCGGCGGTCTCCAGGGCGGTGAGCACCTGGCGGCGGATGGCGGCGGCATCCTCGAGGGTCTTCATCGGCGGCGCAAAGGCGCGCCACTCGTCGTGGCCGAAATAGCTGCTGCTGGCACCGGCCGCCAGGATCAGATGGTCGTAGCGATAGCGGCGAGCGTTGAAGATCACCTCCCTGGCTGCGACGTCGAGGTCATCCACCTCGCCCAGCAGGATCTGGATGTTGGGGGCCTGGCCCACCATCTGGCGCAGTGGGGAGGCCACGTCGGTCTGTGACACCAGCCCGGACGCCACCTGATAGAGCAGAGGCTGGAACAGATTGAAGTTGCGCCGGTCGATCAGGGTGACCCGCACCGCCTTCCCAGCCAGCGTGTGGGCCGCCTTCAGTCCGGCGAAGCCGCCCCCCACGATCACCACATGGGGGGCCTCCACCAGCAGGTCCGATGGCGGATTCAGCTCAAGGAAGAAGCGTTCCGGTGCCATCGCAGCCAGGCGGTGGCCTCACGCTAGGCAGATTGGCGTGGTCGTCATCCCGGCGGTCAACGCCGGCCGAACAGCTCCTCCCAGCTGGGGGACTCGCGATGGGCGGGTCGGGGTGAGGCCGTGGTAGCCGTGCTGCTCGCTGCCGGGGTGGCGCTGCGGTGGGCGGTGGGGCGTGCAGGGGTAACGCGGGCGCTGCTGCGCAGAGCATCGCTGGCGCGGCCGGATCGGGGCCGACCGCTGCGGGTGGTTGGGGTCATGGTTGTGGAGTCCGAATGGATATCGATCTGTCGCGCCGTCGCCGGGGTGTTGGGTGCCCGGGCTGTCTGGAACGAGTGATGGGGTGGCGTGGCCCGAATGGATGGCCGTGCCGTGGCTGGGTTGTGATGCCAAACCGTGGTTTGGACGTCACGCCAAGCCGTGGGTGTTGGACCAGGCCGTGGTCGTGGCCGTGGTCGAGATGGTGGGCTGTTGGTGAGCGGACCATCGGGCTTCACCATAGCCCTGATCCGTCGCCATGACCGAACCATGACCGCCCAACCGATCCTGATCCTGGGCGGCTTCCTGATCACGGCCGAGGCCTACCAGCCGATGTGCCGCTGGCTGGAGGTGCACACCTGTCAGCCGGTGCGGTTGGTGCCGGCCTCCCGCCTCGACTGGATGCTCACGGTGGGGGGCTGGGGCTGGCGACGCCTGCTGGATCGCACGGCGGCCCTGGCGCGGGAGCTGGTGGCGGCCTCCCCCACCGGCAAGCTGACGCTGATCGGCCACAGCTCCGGCGGCGTGATGTTGCGGCTGTTCCTGGGGGAGGAGTCCTTTGAAGGGCGCCTCTACAACGGTCAGGCCCTGGCGGACCGGCTGATCTGCCTGGGGAGTCCGCACACCGCCCGGCGCGCCACACCGCTCCGTCAGCTGGTGGACCGTCGCTATCCCGGCGCCTTCTTCGCCGATGCGGTGCAGTACGTCTCCGTGGCGGGAGATCTGCCGTTGGCGGAGGGCTCCGCCACGGCGCGCCGCCTGGCCCCCGGCTCCTACCGGGCGATCAGCGGCCATGAGGATGCGGCCGGCGATGGCCTGGTGCCCGTGCAGTCGGCCTGCCTGCAGGGGAGCCGCCAGCTGGTGCTGCCGGGTGTGGCCCACGGCGGTGCCTTCGGCCCCCGCTGGTACGGCACGCCCGAGGTGGTGGCGCAGTGGTGGGAGGCGGCGGCCACTCCCATCCCCGGCTGATCTTCGCCAGGCTGGCGCCGCCGTTGCTGAGGAGTCCCGTGCGTCGCCGCAGCCTGTTACGCCTGCTGCCCGGTGGTCTGGCCATGGCCGCCGCCAGCTCCCTGCCGCGCGGATCCGCGGTTCCCGCACCGCCACCGGCGCCGGGGGATGCCTCGCAGACCTTGCGCTGGCTGGCCCTGGCCGACAGCGGCAGCGGTGACGCCAGCCAGCGGGCCGTGGGCCTGCAGATGGCCGCCGTGCATCGCCAGCGCCCGGTGGATCTGGTGCTGCTGGGGGGCGACAACATCTATCCCGCCGGTGCCATGGCCCTGATCGAGGCCACCTTCCGCCGGCCCTACGCCGAGCTGCTGGCAGCCGGTGTGCCGTTCCATGCCGTGCTCGGCAACCACGACATTCGCACCGCCAACGGCGATCCGCAGGTGGCCTATCCCCCCTTCGGCATGGCGGGGCGCTTCTACAACCTGCGCCGTGGTCCGGTGGAGTTTTTCCTCCTCGACACCAACGGCAATGCCGACTGGCAGCGCCAGATCTCCTGGTTGCGCACGGTGCTGGCCCGCAGCACCGCTCCCTGGAAGGTGGTGGTGGGCCATCATCCGATCTATTCCTCGGGCTTCTACGGCAACGATCGCGGTCTGCAGGCCAAGCTCGGCTCCCTGCTCCAGAAGCATGGCGTGCAGCTCTACATCAACGGCCACGAGCACAACTACGAGCGCAGCGTGCCGATCGATGGCATCACCTACCTGGTGGTGGGCGGCGGCGGTGCGTCGCTGCGGCCGGTGATCGCCACGGTCCAGACAGCCCGCTGCGCCAGCGTGCACAGCTTCGCGGAACTGCAGGCCGGCCCCCAGGAGCTGAGCCTCAGGGCCTGGGACCGCCAGGGACGGCTGATCGACCAGGCCGTGATCGCGCGGCGCTGAGCGGGCCCCAGAGGGCCCACGAATCAGAGGCGCTCCGGCCGCTCCAGGCGCTCCAGGCTCGGGATCAGCGCCGAGGCCGCCAGCAGACCCAGCAACAGGATCAGCAGGGCCGGCACCAGGGCGGCCCCCACCCGTTCATCACTGGCGTACTGATACACGCGTACGGCCAGGGTGTCGAAGTCGAACGGCCGCAGGGCGAAGGTGAGCGGCAGTTCCTTCACCGTGTCGACGAACACCAGCAGCCCACCCACCAGCAGGGGCCCGCGCAGCAGCGGCAGGTGCACCCGTCGCAGCACCCCCAGCCAGCTCTGGCCCAGGGAAGTGGCGGCCTCGTCCACGCTCGGGGGGATGCGTTCCAGGGCCGCATCCAGCCCCCCCTTGGCCACGGCCAGGAAGCGATCGCCGTAGCCCCACACCAGCAGCAGCAGCGGTGCCAGGGCCAGCGGTCCACCGATCAGCATCAGCGCCAGGGCCAGTACGGTGCCGGGGATGGCGTAGCCGAGGCCGGCCACGAAGCTGAGGCGCTGCAGCAGCAGGTTGGGGATCCAGCGCTTGGCGATCGCCAGCCCCAGCCCTGCCGCCACGGTGAGCAGGGCGGCCAGCAGGGCCAGGCCGAAGCTGCGGCTCGCCAGCCCCAGCAGCTCCGGCAGCGATTCGGTCTGCAGCTGATCCCAGCTCAGGGCGCTCCAGAGCAGGGGCAGCCCCAGGCTGATCAGGGGCGGCAGCAGGCAGAGCAGCTGGGCGCACCAGCGGCGCGGACCGGCCAGGGTCCAGCGCTGGTCGGCGTCGCCATCGTTGCCGAGGTTCCAGCAGCGGCTGCGGCTGCGCAGGTTGCGCTCGGCCCCCACCAGCAGCGCCACGATCAGCAGGGCCAGCAGGGCCAGGGCCACGGCCCCCTGGGGGTCGGCATCCTGCTGCCAGCGCTGCAGGATCCCCACCGAGAGGGTGGGCACCCCGAGCAGTTCCACGGCTCCGAGTTCATTCACCACCTCCATGCCGCCCAGGGCCATGACGGCGCCGATGGCGGGCAGGGCCATCGGCAGGGCGACGCGGCGGAAGCTGCCCCAGGGACCTACCCCCAGGCTGCGGCAGGCCTCCAGCTGGCGGCGACCGCTCACCGAGAAGCTTTCGGTGGAGAGCAGGAACACATAGCTGTAGGTGCTGAGCACCAGCACCGCCAGGGTGGGGCCGAAGCCATGCAGGCGCAGCCCCAGGCGGCTGGCCAGGTCGATCAGGGTGGCGGCCAGCAGGTAGCTGGGGGTGGCCAGCGGCAGCAGCTGGGCGATGCGCAGCCAGCGCCGGCCAGGGAAGCTGCAGCGGGCGGTGAGCCAGCCGCTGGCGGTGCCGAGGAGGGCCGCCAGCAGCCCCACCAGCAGCACCAGCCCCACGGTGTTCAGCAGCTGGCTGGGACCATCGCTGCCCAGGTGCAGACCGCTGAGCGCATCCGGTCCTGCGAAGGCGAACAGGCCCAGCCCCAGCACCGGCGCCAGGGCCAGGCCGCAGAGCAGCAGCACGCCCCCGGCCAGCAGGCCCCGCTGCGGTGGTGCGCTCGGGCGGGTGGCGGCGGGGCTGGCCATGGCCGAAAAGCCTACGGGGCAGGCGTTGGGAACCGGACGATGTGACCAATGGCACAAGCCAGGGGGGATGGATGTCACAACCGCCGGTGGCCAGGCCTCGGGCCGCTGCCAGGTCCGCCTGTCGCGGCGTCAGAGTGCCAGGCAGCGCCTGCCGTTGCCCCCTTGACCCGCCTGCTTCCCTTGCGCCGCCCCACCCCGGAGCGCCTCGCCACCGCCGCTCTGCTGGTCACCACCGCCGTCGGCGCGGTGGCTGCCGTGGTGGCCGGCGCGAACAACGGTGCCCAGGCTCAGAGCCAGGAGATCGGCGTCTACTCCGGCCGCCACTACAACACCGATAAGGAGCTCTACAAGCAGTTCACCGCCCGCACCGGCATCCGCGTCAAGCTGCTGGAGGCCAAGGACGATGCCCTGATCCAGCGCGTGCGCAGCGAGGGCAGCAAGAGCCCCGCTGATGTGCTGGTGCTGGTGGATGCGGCCCGCCTCGACCAGGCGGCCGACCTCGGCCTGTTCAAGCCGATGCCCTCCGCCACCCTGATGCGCGATGTGCCCCTGAACCTGCGCGATTCCAAGGGGCGCTGGTTCGGTCTCACCCGGCGCGTGCGCGTGGTGATTGTGGATCCCAAGCAGGTGAATCCCGCCAGCATCCGCACCTATGCCGATCTGGCCAGGCCGGCCCTGAAGGGCAAGCTCTGCCTGCGCGATCGCAAGAGCGTCTACAACCAGTCGCTGGTGGCCGATCAGATGATCCTGCGCGGTGATGCCGCCGCCGCCGCCTGGGTGAGGGGCATGGCGGCGAATGTGCGGCAGGCCTATTTCACGTCCGACACGCCGTTGATCCGTGCCGTGGCCAACGGCCAGTGCGGCGTCGGCCTGGTGAACAGTTACTACGTGGCGCGGATGCTGGCTGGCGACAGCGGTGCCGCCGATCAGGCCCTGGCCAGCCGGGTGAAGGTGATCTTCCCCACCCCGGCCCACGTGAACATCAGCGGTGCCGGGGTGCTGCGCAGCGCCACCAATCCGGCGGCCGCACTGAAGTTGATCGAGTTTCTCGCCTCCCCCAGCGGCGGCCGCGGCTACGCCGAAGCCAACAACGAGTACCCGCTCAACGGCACGGGCAACAACCCGATCCTGCAACGCTTCGGCAGCTTCAAGGCCGATGGCGTATCGGCCGAGCAGATGGGCGCCAAGAACAAGGCGGCGGTGCAGCTGATGGAGCGCAGCGGCTGGCAGTGAGCTGAAGGTTGCCGGCGCATCCCGCATCCCCGTGAGCCAGCCGGACCTCCGGCTGGCTTTTTGATGCCTGGAGGGGAGGGCGACGCCACCGCGCAGCCACCCCGAGCCACCTCGCAATTGCCAGCTGTTATTGAGAATCGCTTGCAAAAGGGTGGCCGGGTTGTTTAGGTTGCGACGCATTCGCAATTGGGTGGTGTCGTTCCGCGCCCTGTCTGAGGTTCCCGTCAGCGCCGTGCGCATGCCCATCGGTCAGACGGTGCTGCTGGATCCCGGTCTGCGGCCCGAGGGCAGCTGCATCGAAGTGCTCGAGGGGATGGCCCGGGTGTATTGCCCCTGCGAGGAAACCGAGGGCATGACCCTGGCCTTCCTGCAGCCCGGCGACCAGCTGCGCACCGATCGGCTCTGCAGCGAGGGCATCTGCGTCGAAGCGCTGACCCCACTGGTGTTCAGCAGCGACGCCGAACCCCGGGGCGGCGGTTTTGATCCGGTCAATGAGTGGACGTTGCAGCTGCTGCGCATCCGCCACCTCGGTAGTGCCGAGCAGCGCCTGCATGCCCTGCTGAGCCTGCTGGTGCGCCGACTGGGTCGCCGCTGCGGCGGCTGGTGTGACCTGCCCTTCCGCCTCACCCATGAGCGCATCGGTGAGCTGATCGGCACCACCCGTGTGACCACCACCCGCCTGATCTCGCGCATCCGCCAGGCCCAGCTGCTGCAGGTGCCGGCCGGGGAGACCGGCCTGCGGCTGGCGCCGGAGTTGGTGGAATCGGCGCCGCTGGCGGCCGCCTGAGCGCAGGTTCAGGCCAGCGGTTGCAGCCGAACCGGCTGGGCCTGGGCCTGGGGTTCGGCGCTGTGGCGCTTCCAGGCCTCCGCCGCGGTGAGCAGGGCTGAGCCGATCAGCAGCAGGGAGAAGCCCAGCCGCAGCCGCCGCTCGCTGAGGTGGGGGGCCAGGCGTTGCCCAAGGGTGGCGCCGACGGCGCCGCCCACCAGCAGCGGCAGCAGCAGCGGCAGGTTGGCGCCGGGCCAGTGACCGACGGCCGCCAGGGCCACCAAGGCATTCACGGCGATCAGCAACAGGCTGGTCCCGCTGGCCAGGGCCATCGGCAGCCCCGCCAGCAGCACCAGGGCCGGCACGATCGCGAAGCCGCCGCCCACGCCGGCCACACCGGTGAGCAGACCCACCAGCAGCCCCTGGCTGGCCAGCGGCAGGCAGCCCCAGCCGCTCAGGGCCTGGTTGCCGGCGGGCCCTCGCTGGGGGCTGCGCCGGTTGAGCAGCCAGCTGGCCACCAGGGCGGCGGCGGCGAACACCGCCAGCTGCACCGGCTCAGGGATCCAGCCCGCCTTCACCCAGCTGCCACCGATCCAGCTGCCCGCCAGGGCCGGCAGGCCCAGCACCAGGGCCGGGCGGGGCGCGAACTGGCGACGCCGCAGATAGGGCCCCAGGTTGGCCAGGGCCAGGATCGCCACCGCCAGCAGTGAGAGGGGCACCGCTTCACGGCTGGGCAGGGCGGCGCCGCTCACAAGCAGCGGCAGCAGCAGGATGGAACCGCCGGCGCCCAGCACCGAGAGCAGGAAGCCGATCAGGGCACCGCCGGCCCCCAGCAGCAGCAGGACGGAGCTTTCCATCAGAGCGACACCCGGTTCCAGGGCATGGCGGCCAGCAGCCGAGCCATGCCGCAGAACCCGCTCACGCCGGCGAACACCAGTCCGGCCCCCACGAACCAGGTCAGGGCAATCCAGGCCGGCGCCACGGTGGTGCTGAGGATCAGCCCGAGCAGCACCAGCGAGCCGGCGGCGATCTGCACCTGGCGCATCAGTGGCAGGGGGGCGTTCTTCAGCCGGCGCAGCGGCAGGCCGGCCTGCTCCCAGGTGGGGATGCCGCCACTGAGCTCGGCCACGGCCTGGCCGCGCTGCAGCAGCTGCATGCAGCCCTGTCGGCTGCGATTGCCGCTTTGGCACACCAGCACCAGCGGTCCCTGGGGCAGGTCGGCCGCGGTGATCCGGGCCAGGGGAACGTTCAGGCTGCCGGCGATGTGGCCGCCGGCGTACTCCATCGGTTCGCGCACGTCGATCACCTGGACCCGATGGCTGGCCAGGCGGTCGGCCAGCTCCTGTGCGGAGAGTTGCGGAATGGCTGGGGTGCTCATGGCGTGGGCAGGCAGAAGAACAGAGAGGCGGTTCAGTGGGCCGTGGCTCCGGCCAGCGGATAGCCCTCGTCGGCCCAGCGGCTGAGGCCGCCGCGCAGGTTGGCCACCTGCTCCAGGCCGGCCTTGAGCAGTTGTTGCGTGGCGAGGGCGGAGCGGCTGCCGGCATGGCAGACCACCACCACCGGCTGGCCGGTGGGGATCTCCGCCAGACGCTGCTCCAGTTCCGGCAGCGGAATGGCCACGCTGCCGTCGATGTGGCCGTCCGGGCCCTCCACCTCTTCCCTCGAGCGCACGTCGAGGATCGTCACGGCATGGCGGTGTTCCGCCACCCAGGCGGCGGGCAGCTCCGGCAGGCCGGCATAGCTGCGGCTCACCGGCGCCCAGGACGGCCGTGCCAGTGGTTCACGCGGTTTGCCGCAGCGCAGATTGCCGGGCAGAGCCACGGCGATCTGCTTGGGATGGGGCAGTTTCATGTTCTGCATGAAGCCCACGAAGTCGCGCTCGCTGGCGGCGCCGCCCAGGCGGGCGTTGAAGGCCTTCTCCTCCACCACCGACGACACCATCCGGCCGGTGTAGTCGTGACCGGGATAGAGCAGGCAGCTGTCGGGCAGGCTGAACAGCTGTTCGGTGATCGAGCGCCACAGGGTGTGGGCGTCGCCCTGCTGGAAGTCGCAGCGGCCGCAACCGCGCACCAGCAGCGCATCGCCGCTGAAGGCCATGGTCCGGTCGTCGAGCACGAAGCTGATGCAGCCGTTGGTGTGGCCGGGGGTGCTGCGCACCTCGAGGTGGCGGCTGCCGAAGGCCACGCGGTCGCCGTGCCGCAGGGGCAGGGTCACGTTCTCGGCGCCGGCCGCGGCGGCCAGGCCGATCGCGCAGCCGGTGGCCTCATGCAGCAGCCAGCTGCCGGTCACGTGGTCGGCGTGGGCGTGGGTGTCGAGGGAGGCGACCAGGTCGATCCCCAGCTCCTCCACCAGGGAGAGATCCCGGCTGTGCTGCTCGAACACCGGGTCGATCAGCACCCCCTGGCGGCTGGCCACATCGGCCAGCAGATAGGTGAAGGTGCCGGTGGACGCATCGAACAGCTGGCGGAACAGCAGGGGGGCGCCGCCGGCGGCGGCAGCGAGGCAGACCGGCTCACGATCGGCGGCGGGATGGGACGCCATCAACCAGGGCTTGCAGACTGGTATGACGATACACGCATAAACGCTAGATGCACTCATGCTTGCCGACGCCGTTGGGGCGGCATAATGCATCGGTCGCCACGCACCGTTCCCATGGGCGCTGCCGGCTCCATGCCCTCCCCGCAGTTGCTGGAGGAGTACAGCCAGTTCTTTCGCCTGCTGAGCGAGCCCGCCCGTCTGCAGTTGCTTTGCCTGCTGAGGCAGGGCCCCACCGATGTGGCCACGCTGATCGAGCTCACGGGCTTCTCCCAGTCGCACATCAGCCGCCAGCTCGGGCAGCTGCAGCGGGCTGGCCTGGTGTGCTGCGAGCGCGAGGGTGCCCGGCTGCTCTGGCAGGCGGAGGGCGACCTGGTGGACGAGCTCTGCCGGCTGGTGCAGGGGCGGCTGCGGCAGCGGCTGGAGGATCAGCTCCGCACCTTTCAGGCCGGTTGAGCGCCGCGCTTCCGGCGCCATCCGACCCAGCCACCCTTCGCAAGCGAGCTCCACCCCGTTGATGCAGGCAGCAGAACCCGGCAGTGCCCCCTGGTGGGACCAGCGCTACCGCGAGGGCCGCGACGGCCAGCCGCGCCAGGGCGAATGGCTCGGTCCCTGGCGCCGGCGACCATGATCGGGGCATCACCAGCGCGCCCCTTGAGCAGCAGTCCGGATCTGATCGTGGTGGGCAGTGGCCTGGGGGGGCTCTGCTGCGGCGCCATCGCGGCGCGGCATGGTCTGGAGGTGCTGGTGCTGGAGGCGCACGACCGCCCCGGTGGCGCCACTCACGGGTTTGAGCGCCGCGGCTTCCGGTTCGAATCCGGCCCCTCGCTGTGGAGTGGCCTGGGCCGCTGGCCCTCCACCAATCCCCTGGCCCAGGTGCTGCGGGCGGTGGGCGAGGAGCTGCCGGTGGTGTCGTACCGCGACTGGGGCCTGCTGCTGCCCGAGGGCCGGCTGCGCATCGGCGTCGGCGCCGAACCGTTCCTGGCGGTGCTGCGCCAGCTGCGCGGCCCGGCGGTGGCTGATGAGTGGGCCGCCTTCATGGCCTGGCTGGAGCCCTACTGCCGCGCCGCCAACGCCCTGCCGCTGCTGGCGCTGCGGCCCGGACTGGGCATGGCCGGTGCCCTGGGGGCGCACGGCTCGGCGGCCCTGCTGCGCCATGCCCCGCGCCTGGCGGCCCTGGGCGGCGCCTTCGGACCGATGGCACGCCGCCACCTGCGCGATCCCTTCCTGCTCCACTGGGTGGAGATGCTGTCGTTCCTGATCTCCGGGCTGCCCCTGGATCAGACCAGCGCCGCCGCCATGGCCACCCTGTTCGGTGAATGGTTCCAGCCCGATGCCGCGCTGGACTATCCCCTGGGCGGTAGTCCGGCGGTGGCCGAGGCCCTGGTGCGCGGGCTGCGCCGCCATGGCGGTGCGCTGCGCTGTGGGGCGCCCGTGGAGCGGATCCTGGTGGAGGGTGGCCGCGCCGTGGGGGTGCAGCTCAGCGGTGGTGAGGTGTTGCGCGCCCGGCTCGGGGTGGTGAGCAACGCCAGCCCCTGGGACACCCTCGATCTGCTGCCGCCCGAGGCCCTGCCACGACGCTGGCGCGAGCAGACCGCGGCCACCCCCGCCTGCGCCAGCTTTCTGCACTGGCATCTCGGCCTGCGTGGCGACGACCTCGACCCTCTGCCGATTCACCACGTCTGGGTGGGCGACTGGAGCCGTGGCATCGGTGCCGAGCGCAACATGCTGGTGCTGTCGATGCCGTCGCGGCTGGATCCTTCCCTGGCTCCGGCCGGCCATCAGGTGCTGCACGGTTACACCCCGGCCAATGAGCCATGGGAGCTCTGGCGTGATCTCGAGCCCGGCAGCGCTGCCTACACCGCCCTCAAGGCGGAGCGCTGCGGGCTGTTCCATCGCGTGATGGAGCAGTTGGTGCCGGATCTGGCGGAGCGGATCGTGATCGAGCTGCAGGGCACACCGCTCACCCATCGCCGTTATCTGCGCGTGGCCCGGGGGAGCTATGGCCCGGCGATCGGCGCCGACCAGTCGCCGTTCCCGGGTGGCAGCACGCCGATCGAGGGCCTGCTGCTCTGCGGCGCCGGTGTGTTTCCGGGCATCGGCGTGCCCCCGGTTGCCGTCAGCGGTGCGATGGCGGCCCACAGCTTCGTGCCCGTGGCTCGGCACAAGGCCCTGCTCGATGAGCTGGGCCTGCGGGTGCCGGGCTAGAGCGCGGCCAGCAACCGCTCCGCCAGGGCTTCGGCGCTGCGCAGGGCCCCCTCCACCCGGCCGAAGCCGG
>JBEGQE010000155.1:0-8340 GCA_041181145.1 Cyanobacteriota bacterium | reverse complement strand
GTGCGCGCCAGCGTGTAAAGAAGGGATGGCACCGGCAGCGGTCCTCTCGGGCACAACCTAGGGGAGCCCACCGGGCCGACCACCTGATGCATGGCCACCATGAGCAGCGCTGCCCCCCTGCCGACCCCCACCCGTGTGTTGGTGGTGGGTGGTGGTGGCCGTGAAAACGCCCTGGCCTGGGCCCTCACCCGCAGCCACGGGGTGGAGGCCGTTTGGGTGGCGCCGGGCAATGGCGGCACCGCGGAGCTGGCGGGTGTGGGCCAGCTGGCCATCGCCGAAAGCGATCAGCAGGGTCTGCTCAGCGCCTGCCGTGACCACGCCATCGAGCTGGTGGTGGTAGGGCCGGAGGCGCCGCTGGCGGCCGGCCTGGCCGACCAGCTGCGCGCCGCCGGCGTCCCCGTCTTCGGCCCCGGCGCCGACGGCGCCCAGCTGGAGGCCAGCAAGCACTGGGCCAAGGCGCTGATGCAGGAGGCGGGGGTGCCCACCGCCGGCCACTGGCAGGCCACCAGCCTTGAGCAGGCCCTGGCGGTGCTGGAACAGCAGGGACGGCCCCTGGTGGTCAAGGCCGATGGCCTGGCCGCCGGCAAGGGCGTCACCGTGGCAGAAACCCTGGAGGAGGCCCGCGCCGCGGTGGAGGAGATCTTTGCCGGCCGCTTCGGCGCCGGCGAGGGGGCTGCGGTAGTGCTGGAGGAGCGCACCTTCGGCCCGGAGGTGTCGGTGTTCGCCCTGAGCGACGGCGAGCGGATGGTGCTGCTGCCCCCGGCCCAGGACCACAAGCGCATCGGCGAAGGTGACACCGGCCCCAACACCGGTGGCATGGGGGCTTACGCCCCGGCACCACTGCTGGATGCGGCCGCTCTGGAGGAGGTGCGGCGCCTGGTGCTCGAGCCCACCCTGGCCGCCCTGCGCGCCCGCGGCATCCAGTACCGCGGGGTGATCTACGCCGGCCTGATGCTCACCCCAACCGGCCCGAGCGTGATCGAGTTCAACTGCCGCTTCGGCGATCCGGAGTGCGAAACGCTGATGCCGCTGCTGGGCCCGGAACTGGCCCAGGTGCTGCTGGCCTGCGCCAACGGCAACCTGGAGCAGGCACCGCCCCTCTCGATCGCACCCCGCTGCAGCGCCTGCGTGATTGCCGCCGCCCAGGGCTACCCCGGGGAGATCCGCACCGGCGACCCGATCGAGAACCGGCTGGAGCCCTCGGCCGATCGCCAGCTGTTCCACGCCGGCACGCGCCGCGATGGCGAAGGTCGCTGCCTGAGCAGCGGCGGCCGGGTGCTGGCGATGGTGGCCCAGGCCGACGACTTCGACGCCGCCTTCGCCCACGCCTACGCGGGGCTGGCCCAGGTTCAGTTCGAGGGCATGACCTACCGGCGCGATATCGGCCATCAGGTGCGGCGCGTCTAGGGTGCGGCCGCTGCGATCCCGCCCGTCCGCCGCCGGGCCCCCGCCAGCTCCGCCTCCGCCGCCGTGACCAGCGCCAGCCCTCCGGGACCCAACCCGTCCCGACCAAGCACCGTCGACCGCCTAGGCAGCGCCGCCGCCGGATCGGCCCGCAGCTGGTGGCAGCGCCTGGCCCGCTGGTGGGCGGAGTTCAGCCTGCAGACCAAGCTGCTGGCGGCCGCCACCCTGGTGGTGAGCCTGATGATGGCGGGCATCACCTTCTTCGCGCTCAACGGCATCCAGGCCGATGTGCGCATGAGCGACACCCGCTTCGCCCGCGACCTGGGGCTGCTGCTGGCCGCCAACGTGACGCCGCTGGTGGCCGAGGGCAACGACCGCGAGCTGGCGGCGGTGGCCGAGCGCTTCTGGCGCTCCAGCCGCAGCCTTCGCTACATCTTCTTCGCCGATCCCGAGGGGATCATTTACCTCGGCATTCCGATCAGCGGCACCTCCGGCAGCAGCGAGCTGCTGCTCAGCCGCCGCCTGGAACTGCCGGCAGATCTCTCCCGCCGCCCCCAGAACCCGCTGATCCGCCAGCACCTCAGCCCCGATGGGCAGGTGACTGACGTGTTCGTGCCGCTGGTGAGCGGTGATCGCACCCTCGGCGTGCTGGCCCTCGGCATCAACCCCAACGAAGCCGCCCTGGCCAGCGCCGCCCTCAGCCGCGAAGTGACCGTGGCGGTGTTCATTTCGATCTGGGTGCTGGTGATTCTCGGGGCCGTGTTCAACGCCCTGACGATCACCCGGCCGGTGAAGGAGCTGCTGCGGGGGGTGCGCTCGATCGCGGGGGGCGATTTCCAGGCGCGCATCGCCCTGCCGGTGGGCGGTGAACTGGGGGAGCTGCTGGAGGGCTTCAACACCATGGCCTCCCAGCTGGAGGACTACAAGGCCGCCAACATCGAGGAGCTCACCGCGGCCCAGGTGAAGCAGCAGTCGCTGATCGCCACCATGGCCGATGGGGCCCTGCTGCTCGATGCCGATGGCCAGGTGGTGCTGGTGAACCCCACCGCCCGGCGGCTGTTCCGTTGGGAGGGCCGCAAACTGGAAGGAACATCCCTAGCCGATGAGCTGCCGGAGGAGCTGGCCCTCGACCTGCAGGCCCCGCTCGAGACCCTGCTCAGCGGCGACAAGGACAGCAGCGATGTGCGCATCAGCTTCGGCGAACCGGCCCGCACCCTGCGGATCGTGCTGCAGTCGGTGCGGGATGCGAGCGGCGAAACCCTCAAGGGCATTGCCGTGACGGTGCAGGACCTCACCCGTGAGGTGGAGCTCAACGCCGCCCAGAGCCGGTTCATCAGCAACGTCTCGCACGAGCTGCGCACGCCGCTGTTCAACATCAAGAGCTACGTGGAAACCCTCCACGACCTCGGCGATCAGCTCAGCGAGGAGGACAAGCGCGAATTCCTGGCGATCGCCAACGCCGAAACCGATCGGCTCACCCGGCTCGTCAATGACGTGCTCGATCTCTCCCGTCTGGAGAGCGACCGGGTGTGGAGCATGGAGCCGGTGGAGCTGCGTCCCGCCATGGAGCAGACCCTGCGCAACTACCGCCTCAATGCCGACGACAAGGGCGTGGAGCTGCTGCTGGAGGTGGACGGCCAGCTGCCGCGGGTGCGCGGCAACTGGGACCTGCTGCTGCAGGTGTTCGACAACCTGGTGGGCAACGGCCTGAAGTTCACCGCCAGCGGCGGCCGGCTGGCCCTGCGCGCCTACCCCTGGCCCGACACCTGCCAGCTCGATCCAAGCACCATCCCCAACGCCGAAAACCCCACCTGCGCCATCACCGCACCGCTGCCGCGGCTGCGGGTGGAGATCGCCGACACCGGCTCAGGCATCTCCCGCGAAGACCAGCAGCGGATCTTCGAGCGGTTCTACCGGGTGGAGAACGCCGTGCACACCGAGGTGGGCACGGGCCTGGGGCTCTCGATCGTGCGCGGCATCCTTGAGAAGCACGGCACCCAGGTGCGCATGGTCAGCGAGCTGGGACTGGGCACCACCTTCTGGTTCGATCTGCCGCTGGAGCAGGCCGACGACGAGGAGCTGAGCCTCGAGGCCGAACGGCGCCGACCTGAGGCCACGACGATCAGCTGAGGGTCAGAGCTGGTCCTCGCTGCTCACGCCCTGCACGATGCGGGAGAGCTCGCTGCGCTCATCGGTGTTGATGCGGTGCGGCACACCGCTGATGATCCGCTCGAAGTTGGAGAAGGAATCCTTGATCTCCGGCCCGTTGCTGGTGATCATGAACTCGCGGATGCCCTTGTCGTGCCAGGAACCACGCATCTTGAACACGTTCAGGGCACGGGCCATCTCGCCGCGGATCTCCACATACTGCAGCAGCAGGATCGTGTCCGTGATCGTGGAGATGTGGGAATCGGTGATCGAGTGGCTGCCCATGAACTCCTCGGAGGTGTTCGTGAAGAAGCCGGCGATCTCCTCCTGCTTGGCGTAGCCGGTGACGCCGATCACGAACTGGCGGAAGGCGTTATGGCTGACGCCGCGGGCCAGGGCCGAGAGCGAATCGATCGCCATGCGCGAGGGTTTGAACTGGCTGATCTCGGTCTTGATGATCTGCAGGTGATCCTCGAGGCCGGTGGATTCCGGGTAGGCACAGATGATCTTGAGCAGGCCATCGCGCTCCAGCTGCTCGAAATCGATGCCCCAGCTGGTGGCATTGCGCAGCAGCTGGGCCCGCGATTCCTCATAGGCGAACAGGATCGCCCGCTCCTTGTTGGCGCAGGCGTTTTCCACAAATTTGCTGACCAGCAAGGTCTTGCCCGTGCCGGTGGCGCCGGTGGCCAGGATGATCGAATCCTTGAAGAAGCCACCGCCGCACATTTCGTCGAGCCGCGGCACCCCGGAGCTGACCCGCACATTGGAGCTGCGTTGGGTGAGCCGCATCGCCCCGAGCGGGAAGATGCTGATGCCATGCGATCCCATCGTGAAGGGGAACTCCCCCTTCATGTGGGTGGTGCCACGCAGCTTGAGGATCTCCACCGTGCGCCGCCGCCGCTCCCCCTCGAGCACGTTGCGCAGGATCACCACGTTGTCGGAGACGAACTCCTCAACGCCATAGCGCGCGATCGGGCCGTACTCATCAATGCGCTCGGTGGTCATCACCGTGGTCACACCGATCTCCTTGAGCCGGGCGATCAAACGGAAGATCTCCCGACGCACCACCGACACCGCGTCGTACTGCTGAAACACCGCGGTGATCGAATCGATCGCCACACGGCGGGCCTTGTACTTGCGGATCGCATAGTTGATCCGCTCGATCAGGCCGGAGAGATCAAAGCTGCCGGCCACATCCTGCCCCTCCGGATCGGGGGATGCATCCAGCAGGAACAGCTTGTCCTGCTCCACCATCTCCTGGAGGTTCCAGCCGAAACTGGAGGCATTGCGGAGAATATCGAGCGGTGATTCCTCAAAGGTGACAAAAATGCCAGGCTCGTCGAACTGACGGATGCCGTTGTAGAGGAAGTTCAGGGAGAACACCGTCTTGCCGGTGCCCGAGGTGCCGCTGATCAGCGTCGAGCGCCCGATCGGCAGACCGCCCTGGCAGATGTCATCGAAGCCCTCGATCCCCGTGGGCAGCTTCTGCACCGATGACAGGGCATGGGTTGGTGGGCTGGGGTCCTGCATGGATCGGCTGGTCCTGGGGGAAATCTAGGCGGGGAGCAAGGCGTTGACAGCGATCATCGTGGTCTCAGGAGAGACCGTCGCCGGCCGGTTCGTCGTCGTAGGACTCGGCGAGACCCTCATCACTGAGTTCCTCGTAGAGCAGATCAAGACCGATCAGCACCCGCTCGCGGTCCGAGAGATCACCGATGATCCGGCGCACCGGCGGCGGCAGGATCTTGGCCAGGGTGGGGGTGGCCAGGATCTTGTCCTCCTCAGCCAGCTGGGGGTTCTTGAGCACGTCGATCACCTTGAGGGCGTAGACCCCCCGGAACTCGGTGTCGAGGATGTTGCGCAGCGTCTTGAGGGCACGCATCGAGTTGGGCGTGTTCCCGGCCACGTAAAGCTTGAGGATGTAGGTCTTGCGGGGACTCATTCAGATCACCTCCTCGACTGGGGGCTGGTCCTGCGCGGCGCGGAGATCCGCCACCGCCAGGGGCAGATCCGGCGGGATCGAGCGGCGGTACATCTCACAGAGATGGGCGAGGACATCGAGCAGGGCCAGCCGGTAGTCCTGGAGAAAGTCGTTCTTGTGCCCCTCCAGCTTGAGCTGCTTCCAGAAGGCGTCAATCAGATCCACGTGAATCTCCACCACCTTGTTGATCGGCAGGTCGCTGAAGAAGGCCGTGTGCACGAAGCTCTCGATCGCCTGGTTGGCGGCGGCCGGATCCTTGAAGTAACTGATCAGCAGATCGCGATAGCTGCGCTCGAGCGAGGCCAACAGCTCTCCGCGCTCCCCCGCCGGCAGGCTGCGCAGAAACAGGGCCGGATCACGCTTGTAGAAGACGCCGAGGTAACCGAGGCGCCCCCGCAGGCGATTGGGCAGCCGCCAGGGCTCCGGCGTGGCCACCGCCCCGGCGGCGCTGGCACCGGCCGAGCCGGTCGCACCGGCCTCAGCGGACACCCCGCGACGCAGAAAGCGGGACACGGCCGCGTCCACGCTGTAGGCGATCTGCTCGAGCTGGTCCTGGGGGAGATGCACCTCCGCTTCGTGGTACTCGAGCCGGCCGCTCACCTCACCCACCACCACGGCGGGCAGCACCAGGCCCTGGCGGCGCAGGCCGGCGTAGACCTCCGGCGCGATCGTGCCCTGCTGCAGCAACACCACATCAAAGGCCTCGCGCCGCCGCTCCAGCTCCGCCACCGGATCCGGCAGGGAGCCCAGGGCCTCCACCTCGTATCGCCCGCCCTTGAGCCAGTTCCGGCAGGCACGCTCGAGGCGCGGATCGGTGAGCAGCGAGGCGATCGTGAGAGCGGGCTCGGACATGCGCCGCGATCAGGGCCTGAGCAACGCACCCAGTGTTGACGTTCCGCCGGTCGAAAGGTGAGGATCCTTGTTTGTCTTTCGATTGCCGTGCGGCAGGCCGAATGACAGTGGCAGGACGGTCCCTCCGGGCCGCTGCGCCGCCGTCAGCCTGACCACGCCCCCGTCACCATGAGTACAGCCCCCCAGGCCGTCAGCGGCCCCTACGCCATCGTTGAGACCTCCGGCACCCAGGTGTGGGTCCAGCCCAACCGGTACTACGACCTCAACCGCATCAACGCCGAGGTCGACAGCACCCTCACCCTGGAGAGCGTGCTGCTGGTGAACGACGGCAAAGCGGCCAGCGTCGGTCAGCCCTTCGTCAAGGGAGCCACGGTGGAACTGCAGGTGATGGCCCATCGCCGCGGTCCCAAGGTGATCGTCTACAAGATGCGCCCCAAGAAGAAGACCCGTCGCAAGAACGGCCACCGTCAGGAGCTCACCCGCGTGATGGTCAAGTCCATCAGCGTTGGCGGCAAGGCCCTGGCCTGAACGGCACACCCTGACCCGATCCCTGAACCAACCGTCTGAACCATGGCCCACAAGAAAGGCACCGGCTCCACCCGCAACGGCCGCGATTCCAACAGCAAGCGCCTCGGCGTCAAGCGCTACGGCGGTGAGAGCGTCAGCGCCGGCTCGATCCTGATCCGTCAGCGCGGCACCTCCGTGCTTCCCGGCGTGAACGTGGGCCGCGGCGCCGACGACACCCTGTTCGCCCTCACCGACGGCGTGGTGAGCTTCGACACGATCAAGCGCGGCCTGCGCACCCGCAAGCGCATCAACGTGGCCGTCGGCTGAGGCCGGATCCAGCGCTGTTCAGCCCGGCGAGGCTGACCCTCCGAGCCGGCGTCCCAGGGGCGCCGGCTTTTTACTGGGTCCGCCCGCCGTCAGGCCACGGTCAGGCCAAGCGATAGGCGCGGGTGGTGATCAGATAGGGGTGGAACACCTCGAGGAAGCGGCTCTGCAAGGTGCGGAAGAAGGCCTCCACCAGCTGCGGATCGTCGAAGTGGAACGGGTACTCGCCGTTGTGGCCCTTGAAGAAGTACCAATTCAGCAAGGCAATGCCGGTTGGCTGCAGGCGGCCGGCGAACAGCTGCAGCTGCGCTGCCGGATCACTGAGGTGCTCGAGCACATCGAGACACACGATCGTGTCGAAGCGCTCCGGCAGGGCCGGATCCTCCAGATCGCGGAAGCAGCGCAGCCGTGACGCCAGGCCCAGCTCGGCGGCGCGGGCCGCAACAAAGGCGCGATTGTGGGGGTTGAGATCCACGAACCACACCGCCTCCACCTCGGGCAGCGCCGCCGCGGCCAGGGCATGGCTGCCGATGCCACCGCCGAAATCCAGCACATGGCCGCGGGCGAACCGCTGCTGCAGCCGCAGGGTGTCGGCGATGTAGTCGGCGCTGCCCAGGTGCCAGGCCGCCAGCTCGAGCAGGTGGCCATCGCCCACGGCCTCCTCGTAGAAGGCGCCCGCCCGCTCGGGATCGAAGGCGCCGGGATGCAGGGCGGCCAGGTCGTCGGTGCTGCCGGGCAGCCGTTCGGCCAGCTGCTCGGGGCTGAGGCCCAGGTGAGCAGCCAGCTGACGGGTCAGGTCGA
This sequence comes from Cyanobacteriota bacterium, assembly GCA_041181145.1. GTDB lineage: Bacteria > Cyanobacteriota > Cyanobacteriia > PCC-6307 > Cyanobiaceae > Vulcanococcus. The sequence continues at coordinate 323 of JBEGQE010000155.1, read as the reverse complement.
AGCCATCGGCCAGGAAGCGCTCCGGCGTGAGCGGCGGCAGGGACACGGGCGCAGAAGGGGTGATGCCGGCACCGTAGGGGGGCGCCCCACGGACGCTGCCCGGGCCAGCGGTGCGATGCAACAGTGCCGACAGGAGAACGGCCAGGCGATGCAGGAGACAGCGGTGGGTGAAACGGGGGCAGGGCCGGGGCCAGCCGCCCTAGGCGGCCCCGGGGAGCGCTGCGGCTTCCTGGTGCTCGACAAGCCGGCCGGCCTCAGCTCCCACGCCTGCGTGGCCCAGGTGCGGCGGGCCTATGGCCTCAAACGGGTGGGCCATGGCGGCA
>JBEGQE010000154.1:0-4200 GCA_041181145.1 Cyanobacteriota bacterium | reverse complement strand
TCGCCGATGTTCGGGCAGCTGGCCTCCTGGCACACCGTGTTCAGCTTCAGGTCGAGCAGCAGATCGGCCACGGCGCCGATGCGTTCGCGCTGGGGAGCCTTGACGCGCAGCCAGTCGGGTTTGAGCAAATGGTGCGGCTGCCGGCAGGCAGGGGGCGGAAGGGGCTGGAACGACTCTAGGAATCGGCGGTCGGGGCACCGGTGCAGCGGTGCCCCGACCCGCGATCCCCTACACTCCGCCCATCGGGATGTAGCGCAGCTTGGTAGCGCACTTCGTTCGGGACGAAGGGGCCGCAGGTTCGAATCCTGTCATCCCGACTTTCATCTGAGCGTCCGCTCAGACGCAGCAACAACTGAGCCTCAGCGCAACGCCGCTCCGGGGTAACCGCGAGGCGTCACCACCCGGCCGCTCGCCTGGCGGGTGGTGCTGTTGCCGATCAGCACCAGCGTGAGCATGTCCACCTGGTCGATCGGCAGATCCCCCAGGTTGTGCAGGCTCACCGCCTCCTCGCGGCGGCCGAGCTGGCGGGCCAGCACCACCGGCGTGTTGGCCGGCCGGCCCCCCGCCAGCAGCAGCGCGCGGGCGCGGCTCAGCTGCCAGTCGCGTCCCAGGGAGCGGGGGTTGTAGAGGGCCACCACGAAGTCGCCCGCGGCGGCGGCCTGCAGGCGCCGTTCGATCACCTCCCAGGGGGTGAGGCGGTCGCTGAGGCTGATGGTGCAGAAGTCGTGCATCAAGGGGGCCCCGGCTCGGGCGGCGGCCAGCTGCAGCGCAGAGATGCCCGGATGCACGCTGAATGCCGGGCGATCCGGCTCCGCCAGCTCCAGCCATTGCTCCAGGGCCAGGCCGGCCATGCCGTAGATGCCGCTCTCCCCCGACGACACCAGCGCCACCGTGAGCCCCTGGCAGGCCAGCTGCAGGGCTTCGCGGCAGCGTTCACGCTCCTGGGTGAGCTGCCCGTCGCGCCGCAGCTGATCGGGGCGTCGCAGTGGCTCCAGCAGGTCGAGGTAGAGGCCGTAGCCCACCCAGACACTGCTCTCGGCCAGGGCGCGGCGGGCATCGGCGGTGAGCAGATCGAGGCTGCCCGGGCCGCTGCCCACCAGGTGCAGTTGCCCGCGCTGGGGCGCCCACTGCTGGGCGGCGCAGGCGATGGCAACGGTGGCGGCCCCCTGTTCGTCAGTGTTGGCCCGCTCGATCCGCTTCTCCAGCAGCAGCTCGCCTGCCACTCCGGCCGCCAGCAGGGCGGCGGCCTCCGCCACGCTGGCGGTGCCCAGTTCCGCCAGCACCGCGGCCGAGGGATTGGGCACCGGCACGGCCCTGAGTTCCTCGCTGCTGAAGCAGCGCAGCGGCCAGCCCCGGCGCCCGGCGAGCTCCAGCAGGGCCGTTTCGTCGGCCTTGCGCGTGGCGCTGGCCAGGCCGGCCACGGCTTCCGCCGCCAGCCCCCGATCGCGCAGGGCGTTCTCCACCGCGCGCTCCAGCAGGCTCAGGCTCGTGCCGCGCTCACAGCCCAGGCCCAGCCACAGGGCCGGCGGATGCCAGCGGCAGCCGGGGCCCTGCTCCACATCCACCACCAGGGTCCGCCCGCTGTTGCCGGACCGCTCGGGACTGGCGCCAGTCAGGGCCGACAGCCCGCTGAGACCCTGCCAGAGCGGCTGGCCGTGGCGATGCTCTAGCTCGATCGGTTCGCCCCGCTGGGCGGCCTTCATCAGGCCGTCCCAGTCGCCGCTGCCGCGCCGCCAGCCCCAGCTCCGGCCGAAGGCATCGAGGGCCAGCAGGCCGCGGTGCTGGCTGGCTCCGCTCAGCACGGCCTGTCCATCCAGGCTGGCGGCGATCGCCTGGGCGAGGGCCTCGCCGCCGGCGGCATGGCCTCCCAGCAGGGGAACAGCGAAGCGCCCGGCTGGATCCAGCACCACCACGGCGGGATCGCTCTCTTTCTGGCCCAGCAGCGGGGCGATCAGGCGTGTGATCGCCCCGCAGGCTCCCACCGCGATCCACGCGTTGCTGTGGGGCCACTCCCGCGCCAGCAGGCTCGGCAGCTCTCCGCTGGTCCAATGGGATCCCTGGGCGGGCCTGGCGATCTGATCGATCAGCCCGGCCTCCAGCAGGCGATTCAGCAGGGGCAGGGCATCAGGACTGAGGCCGAAGCCCCAGCGCAGTGGTTGGGTCATCCCCCCAGCTTCTCCCGCAGCCCCGCCAAGGGGCCCCGGGGCTTCGGCTTGAGCAGTGAGCCATCGGCATTCACCAGCTCGCGGGCCGAGCCCGCCAAGCTGGTGCCGGCGGTGATGCGGCTGGCGGCGGGATCGGGGGCTTTGTCTGGGCCGGGGGCCGTGGCTGGGGAGGGCTGGGCCGGCAGTGGGGGGTCGGGCGTCGCAGGCTGCGTTGGCTGTTGTTGTTCCGGTTCGGCTGGCCCTGCCGGCGCTTCGCTGGCTTCGATCGCTTCGAGCGGTTGCGGCTGCTCGGGCTGTTGCGGCTGCTCGGGCTCGGGCGCGGCCGTGGCACTCTCGCCGCCGCCGCTCTCCGCAGGGCCAGCTCGGTTTGCTCCCGCTCCAGCTGTTCTGGCTGCTCTGTCTGTTGCTCTTGCTCGTTCTGTTGCCCAGGCACCGGCACCGGCTGAGGTGCCTCGGCCGGTTCGGCTGGGGCAGGGGGGATGCTGGGGGCCGTGGGTTCGGCCGGAGTGCTCGCCATGGCTGGGGGCTCGCCGCTCAGCTGGGCCAGCTCAGCGGCGTTGAGGCTGGAGCGCTGCCAGGCGGGGCGCTCGCTGCCGTCGATCACCACCTCGCGCACGAGGCTGTTGAAGGGCGGGTTGAGCGGTTCGCCGCGGCCGTCGAGCAGTTCCAGTTGCACCGCGTTGCTGCCGCGCCGGAAGCCCTTGAGCCAGAGCGGCGTCTGGCGGTCCACCAGAAAGCTGTCGCCGTTCACACTCACCCGCAGCCGCCAGCGGGCATCGTCATCGCGCAGATGCTGCAGTGGCGCATCGAGCAGCAGCCAGTCGATCAGCACCGGCTCCTGCTGCTGCAGGCCATCGGGGCTGGCCACGATCAGCTGGGCCGAGCCGCGTGCTGGCAGTTCCGCCGCGTTGCGGCCCACCCGATGCAGGCGGATCTGCTGCATCGCCCCAGGCGACTTCACCGCCTCGCCCCAGGGGCGGGCGGCATACACCGTGATCCGATGGCTGCCCGGTTGCAGCTCCGGCATCGCCACAGCGGCAGCCTCGGCGGCCGTGGCGATGCGCCGCGGCTCCTGTTGATCGAGCTGCACCACCAGATGGGGGCCCAGGCCCAGGCTGCCGCTGTCGGCCAGCGGCCAGTCGCGCACCTGCAGCTGCAGGGTCCAGGGCCCATCGCTGATCAGGCTGTCATCGGCCGGAGCCAGGATCTCCACCTGTGGGTTGCGGCTGGCCAGCCGTTCGGCGACGGCCGCCGCGGCCGCCGGTGGGGCCACCTCCTGAAGCCGCCCCTGGCTGAGGGGGCTTGTGGCCGCCTGCTTCACGGCCTGGCCGCCGGGGGCATTCGGCCGGAGCCGACTGCAGCCACCGCTGACCAGCAGCAGCAGGGCCAGCACCAGCGCGATCAGCGGGGTGAACAGGGGGGCGAACAGCGGGGTGGTGGCTTCGGGGGTCCGGGCCCACAGCGGCGACGCCTGCATGCCGCGGCCTGCGTTGAACACGGCATCACGCCATTGCTGAGCTCATTCTGCAGCGTGGTGAGCACAGCAACCGTGCGGCGGTGATTTTCACTTTCATCGAGCCATGAAAACGGGGGCGAAGCTATACGCAATGGCCTTCACCTGCTGTTTGTTGCGTGATAACAACCTCCCGTCAGAGCTCAGTCCCTGACTGGCTCGGGCCCGGATTGAACCTTTGTAACTGCCGGCCCGAGAGCCTTGGAATCCGCTTTTATACTTCGGCCAGCGGTCCCCTTTCTGGGGCCCAAGCTCCAGTCAGGACCTGCGTTCTCGGCCTCGGTCGGGAGCGCGTCAGCCCCGGCTGGCGCCCATGGAAACGGTGGCTTCGCCTCGGCGTGTCCCGGTCTCCGTGGCTCCAACTGGCTGTCACGTCTCCGGCCTCGGCCGGTGCCATGGCGGTCAGCAGGGTGGACCTCCACCTCGACCCCGTCCCTCGAGGAACGTCTCGATGACCATCAGCCCACCAGAGCGTGGGAAGGCCAAGGCCCAGGTCGACCGGGTGAACAACCCGGCCACCTT
>JBEGQE010000153.1:0-2620 GCA_041181145.1 Cyanobacteriota bacterium | reverse complement strand
GGCCGTGCTCGGCGCTGACGGCCGAGGGGGTGCAGGCGGCGGCTTCACAGGCCTTGCTGGTGCCGCAGCTGGGCACGCGCACCACGAACTGGTTCCAGCTGTGGCCCTCGGGGCCGCCTTCCGGCAGCTGGATGCAACCGCTGCCGCTGAGGGCGGCCCGGTAGCCGGCGGCCACGGCGCGGCGGCGCTCGATCCAGGCGGGCAGATGCGGCAGCTTCACGTTCAGCACCGCCGCCTGGATGGCATCGAGGCGGCTGTTGTAGCCGAGGCTGGTGTGCAGGTAGCGGCGCGGCATGCCGTGCACCGCCAGTTCGCGCATGGTCTGCGCCAGGGCTGGGTCGTGGCAGGTGACGGCGCCACCATCACCGGCGCCGCCGAGGTTCTTGGTGGGGAAAAAGCTGAAGCAGCCCACATCGCCCCAGCTGCCCACCGGCCGGCCGGCCCAGCTGGCGCCGGTGGCCTGGGCGCAGTCCTCCACCACCTTCAGGCCGTGGCGTTCGGCGATGGCGCCGACCCGCTCCATATCCACCGGCCGGCCGAACAGGTGCACCGGCAGCAGCACCTTGGTGGCCGGTGTGATGGCGGCTTCGGCCTGATCGAGATCGATCAGATAGCTGCTCTCGTGCACATCCACGAACACCGGCGTGGCGCCCACGGCGCTGATCGCTTCGGCGGTGGCGAAGAAGCTGAAGGAGCTGGTGATCACCTCATCACCCGGCCCCACCCCCAGGCCGCGCAGGGCCAGGATCAGGGCGTCGGTGCCGCTGTTGCAGCCCACCGCGTGGGCCGTGCCGGTGGCGGTGGCAAACGCCTGTTCAAAGGCGCCAATCACCCCCCCGCCGATGTACTGGCCACTGCGCAACACCTGCAGAACGGCGGCATCCAGCTCCTCACCGAGGTGATCCAGCTGTTCTCTGAGGCTGAAGGGGGGCACCTGCATGAAGGCAACCTTAAGCCCCCTGTTCGGTTAACCGTCCGGGTGCCACTTGATGTTGCAGCCGATCGAGGGGGTCTGCTGCGGATCCACCGGCAGGCCGGCCAGCAGGGCGTCGAGGGCGGCGCGCAGGTCGCGGCCATCGAGGCGGGCCGCCTGCGGCCCGCTGCTGCCCGGGCGGCTGCCATCGAGCTGGCCGCGGTACACGAGCTGGTGGCTGGGGTCCGCTGGCCCGAACAGGAACAGATCCGGTGTGCAGGCGGCCTGGAAGGCGCGCGCCACCGATTGATCGGCATCGAACAGGTAGGGGAAGCGCCAGCCGCAGCGCTCGGCCTGGGCGCGCAGGCCGGCGGGGCCGTCCTGGGGGTGGGTGCGGGTGCTGTTGCTGCTGATCGCCACGATCTGCACCCGATCGCCGTAATCCCGCTCCAGCCGGCTGAGCTCGGGCTCGATGTGCTTCACGAACGGGCAGTGGGCGCAAAGAAACAGCACCAGCACCGGCTGGGGGCTGAGGCCGGCCGTACGCCAGGTTCCCGGGCTGCCCTCCCCACTGGCAGCGCTGCTTGCGGCGCCGGCACCGGCCACCTGCGCGAGGCTGAAGGTGGGCAGGGGGGTGCCGAGGGGCAGCATCGTCGACGGGGTGAGAACCATGACGGTGGGACCCGGGTGGCCTGGGGCAGGATGCGCGCCGATTGTGCCGTTGCCGCGTGCCTCTGCGCCCCTCGCTCCCCCAGCCCCTGCGGCGTTCGGCCGGCCGGCTGCTCAGCGCCGCCGGCCTGGGGGTGCTGCTGCTGGGCTGCGTGCCGGCCCAGCGCCGCGCCAGCTGGGCGATCTATCCGCTGCAGCGCAGCCAGCCCCACGACGGCCTGGCGGTGGTGAGCCAGCCCGATGGCTACGGCGTGCACCTGTGGCTGGCCACCGACACCACCCAGGCGGGGGTCTGCCGGCCGCGCTGGCTGGCGGATCCGGCCCGGCTGTTCAACGGCAACGGCACGGCCCCCTTCAGCTCCGGCTTGGCCACTCGGGCGGAGTTCTTCGCCGTGGTGGCCCGCAAGGACGTGCAGCGCGCCCTGCGCCGCGAACTGGCAGCCCTCTGCCGGGCCCGGGCCCCGAAGGCCGAGTGGCGCTGGAGCGAGCCGCCGCTCAACCCTGCCCAGGTGAAGCAGCCCACCTTCCCGCTGGTGGAGGAGCCGGATCTGCTGCCGCTCCCCTCCGAGGTGCGCCAGCGGGAGGAGGCGCTGCTGCAGGGCGCCCCGGAAACCAGCCCGTGAGTGCCGGGGCTGCGGGCGCGCGGGGCCTGGCGGTTCAGGCCTCCGCCGGGCTCCAGCGGGCCCAGACGGCCCGTTCGGCCCGGCGCCAGTAGCGGCTGAAGCGCCCCAGATCCACCCCCTCCTCCAGCTGCACGAACGGCTCCGGCTCCAGCACCTGCACCGGCAGCTCCTGTGCCAGGACGTTGCCGATGGCGGCCACCCGTGGGTCGGTGCCGGCGCTGGTGACGATGCCATCGGCGCCATGGGCCCGGGCGAAGGCGAGCACCTCCGCGGCCACATCCCCGTGCCGCAGGGTCACCGGCAGCTCCAGCAGGCATTCGTAGAGGAAGCCGATGCGCTTGAGGCTCACCGGCTGGGGGTGCGGGGCGGCGGGGTCGCCGGTGGTGGGGCTGCGGCCCGCCAGCAGCTCCGCATC
>JBEGQE010000152.1:0-2811 GCA_041181145.1 Cyanobacteriota bacterium | reverse complement strand
GTGCCGGTTGGCGGGGCAGCTGGGACAGCAGCTGGGCCGCCGCCGCACTGTCGCGGCAGGCCTCCCGGTTCCGGCCCGCCAGGCTGAGCAGCAGAGCCCGTTCGTTGCGGGGTTGCGGCAGTCGGGGATGGGCGGCCACCACGGCGTCGCATTGCCGGATCGCCTGCTCGAGCCTCTCGAGCGTCACGCTCTGCAGGCAGCCATCGGCGCGGGGGCCTTCGGCCTTCTCCGGCGGAGGGCTTGATGGGCCGCAGCCGCTGAGGATCAGCCCCAGCAGCAGTGGTGTCGATCCCAGCATCCGCTGGATCGGATGCAGGGATCGCCGGGCCGGCGGGGTGGGGGTTTGCTGCACCGGGTCAGTAGCTGTAGCGGCTGCTGCCGCGTGCCGGCTTGGTGGCGTTGCTGTCGGTGGCGGGTGCGTTCTCCGTGTTGCCGGCGGCGGCCGCGGCGGCAGCTGCATCACGGGCGGCGGCCTTTTCAAACAGGCTGCCGAGATACTTGCCGCAGTCGGGATAGCTGCCTGGGTTCTGCACCACCGCTTCGGTGATCATCACTGCCGCATGCTCAGGCGACGTTTTGAACAGACTGGCGCTCTGGCGCTTGATCAGCGCATAGGCGGCCGTCCAGCTCACGTCGTGGCTGTTGCCGGCGCCGCGCATGAAGCAATACATCTGGGCGCCCTTGCCGCCGGCGGAGTCGGCCGGATCGGAGCCGGCCCTGGCTCCGCCGGTGGCCAGCAGGCCTGCCGAGGCGAGCGCGCCCACCAGCAGGATGCGAATCCAGGGCCTGCGGGCAGGCGAGAAGGGGCCGGCGGCGCTCATCGAGTCCTCACTCCAGCAGCGGGTCCCCAACCGTATCGAGTTCGCTGCCGCCTATCCAGGGGGTGAGGCCTGCTCGCCCAGCACCAGCCGCACCGCCAGGGGGAGCACCAGCAGCACCGTGATCAAGCGCACCGCATGCAGGCTGGCCACGGCGGCCCCAACGCCGAACTCGGCGCCCACCAGGCTCATGCCGCTGATGCCACCCGGCGCGGCGCCGAGCAGGGCCACCACCGGATCGATGCCCAAGAGCCGGCTGCAGGCGAGCCCCACCACCAGCCCGGCAGCCACCAGGCTCACGGTGATCACCAGCGCCGGTCGCCACAGCTGGCGCAGCTCAGCCAAGGCGGCGTTGCTTAGGCCGGTGCCGATCACCGTGCCGATGCCGATCTCCAGAGCAGTGCGTGTACCCATGGGCCATGCGGCCGCCTCCAGTCGGCCGGTCATGCTCACCAGCCCGGCCCCCAGCAGGGCCCCGGCCAGCGGTGCCGCCGGGATGCCGGTGCGCAGGGCCAGCAGCCCCCCCGCCAGGCCGGCCAGCAGGTAGGCCAGCAGGTTCAGCGGAGCGGCCATGGTGCGGCGCGGGCAGGGTGTGCCAAGTCTGCAGAGCCATTCGGGCGCCGGAAGGCTTGAGAAGCGCCCGCGGCTGTGGTGTCATCGGGGCAGTTGCTTGCTGGGTCATGGCCGCTGAATCGGTCTCCTTCCGGATCACCCGCACCACCGAGGATCTGGCCCAGACCGTGGCGGCCCTCTCCCAGCGCCTGGTGCGTCTGGAGCAGCGGCTGGAGGCAATGGCCCTGCAGATCGATCAGGTGGTGCAGCCCGCCGAGCCCGATCCGGAGGAAGTGCGTCGCCTCGAGCAGGTGGCGGTGCTGCTGGCGGATTGTCGTCACCTGCTGGAGGACAGTGATCCGGCGTTGGCGGCAGGCGCCGCTGAGCCCCGCTGGGCCGATGCGGATGACCAGCAGGCGATCGCCGCCTGACCCTTGGCAGCGGTGCCACAATGGAAAGAAAGCGAACCATGGCCTTCACCAACAGTCATCGTCCCGCTGCTTCTCCGGCCGCCGCAGCGGGTACTCCGGCCTGTCGCAATCGTGGCTACAGCGAGACAGGTCATCAGCTGGAAAAGCTGGAGTTCGCGTTGGCGGTGGCGGTGACCCGCGGCGATACGGCCCGCATCCATGAACTGCGTGAACGGATCGCCGCGCTCGGTGGCAACCGCGAAGAGCCGGGCACTTGATCGTTCATCGTCTGCGTGTGGATCTGGTCACATCCAGGCCACAGAGTCCGTGCCGACTACTATTCGTTCATAACTTCGGGATGGTCAGCCTCATCGCGATCCATCCATCGCCACAACGTTCCGCATGCCTGCGATCGGTCAGTCCGTGATCGGTGAGCACTGCTCCGATCAGAAGCGTCCAGTCTTTTCACGCTCTGAATCCGCGCAACAGGGCAGCCAGCGCTCTGATCTGCAGCGCCAGGCCTCAGCCCATGAAGCGGCCGCCGCAGCGGCAGCGGCAGCGGGTGATCTGGAAACGTCCGCTCGATTGATCCTTCAGGCCCTCGATTGTGAGCGCCGTGCCGGAGGTGTCGGTCCCCAGGTGCTGCAGTTGATCAAGCCCAGAAGCTGAACGCTTCCGCCACGGCGCCGATCCCAGGCTGGCGCGCGTGTTCAGCGTTAGACCAGCTCGACTCTGATCTGTTTCCGAAAGCGGGTGACCGGGCTCGAACCGGCGACGTTCAGCTTGGGAAGCTTCTCGATTGATTAGCCGAAACGCCTGTGCCGCCATGAGTCTCGTAAGGCTTCAGGCTTGGATGTGAGAAGGTCTGTGAGAAGGTTTTGGCCTTCTCCCTTGCTGTGAGAAGGCGCAGGTTGGAGCCGGCGGAGGTAGGGCAGAGGGGCATGGGCGGCTCTGTGGAAGGCGTTCTCTTTGCGCATGCCCAGCAATCCTTTGACCAGTGCATTCCTTTGCAAAGGCCGGGAGGTAGAAGC
>JBEGQE010000151.1:0-3975 GCA_041181145.1 Cyanobacteriota bacterium | reverse complement strand
CGACCACCTCACGATCAAGGTGCCCTGCGGCACCGAGGTGCGCGACCTGCGCACCAACATCCTGCTGGGCGACCTCACCGAGAAGGGCCAGCGCCTGCTGGTGGCCGCCGGTGGCCGCGGCGGCCTCGGCAACGCCCACTACCTGAGCAACCGCAACCGGGCACCGGAGAAGTGCACCGAGGGCCGCGACGGCGAGGAGTGGAACCTGCAGCTCGAGCTCAAGCTGCTGGCGGAGGTGGGGATCATCGGCCTGCCCAATGCCGGCAAGAGCACGCTGATCTCGGTGCTCTCAGCGGCCCGGCCCAAGATCGCCGACTATCCCTTCACCACCCTGGTGCCGAACCTTGGGGTGGTGCGCCGCCCCAGCGGCGATGGCACCGTGTTCGCCGACATCCCCGGCCTGATCGCCGGCGCCGCCCAGGGGGCCGGCCTCGGCCACGACTTCCTGCGCCACATCCAACGCACCCGCCTGCTGATCCACCTGGTGGATGCCAGCTCCGACGACGTGGTGCGCGACCTGGCGGTGGTGGAGCAGGAGCTGGAGGCCTACGGCCATGGCCTGGCCGAGCGCCCCCGACTGGTGGCGCTCAACAAGGTGGAACTGCTGCTCGACGACGAGCTGGAGGAGCGGCGGGCCGCCGCCGAGGCCCACTGCGGCTTGCCGGTGCTGACGATCTCCGCCGCCGCCGCGATCCGGCTCGACCAGCTGCGCTCTGCCGTCTGGAAGGAGCTGGGGGTGTAGGCCCGGGCACAAAAAAAGGGGGGCTTGGCCCCCCGGATCCACTCTCCAGCGGGAGCAGCGCGATCAGTCGTCGTACACCAGGCACTCGGGCGCGTCGGGGTTGAGGTCGCAGAACACCTCGAGCGGGGTGGGGTCGTGGCTGTCCTCAGGGTGGTGCGCCTTGTACTCCTGGAGGTCCTTGAGCTCATCCTCAAGGTGACGCACCTTGCCGGCATCACCAGCCGCCTTGGCCGCCTCGATCTCGTTCTGATCCTTGGCGATGTGCTCGTCGATCGTGTTCATGCAAAGGGGCCTGCAGTGCTCAGGCCGCTCGACGTCGTGCACACCTTACGGGGAGTGACCCGGCGATGGAGTGAATTGTGGCGGGGTTCTGATTCCGTCCCCGGGCGGCGCCGCAGCTGGAAGCGGGCTAACACGGGAACAGCAGCGAAGCGGCCATGGCGCGCATCAGGCAACGGCGGGATCGCCACTTCATCGACGACCGGGGGCGCCTGTACTGGATCAACGGCCCGGACCAGCACTGTTACCTCTCCGAACAGCGCCAGTGGCGCCAGGGCCTGAGCTTCGAGGAGGTGCTCGAGTGGAAGCAGTGCGCGCCGAGCGGGCTGGTGAGTCAGCGCTTCACCTCGCCCCAGGCGGCCTGCGAGGCCTTCGAGCACAACCAGGTGCACTGGACCCTCGATCTCTACCTGCGCCACATGGGCGATGAGATGGCGCTGCAGCGCGGCGCCGACGACTACAAGCCCACGGCCATGAAGGAGGCGGAGGCCCGCGGCGGCCGACCCCGCATCCAGCCGTGGCAGGGCACCAGCACCCCCGCCCCCCAGTGCGAGCTCAGCGCCCGGCCCACTCCCCAAACCGCCAGCGCCGCCGCCTGCCTGGCGGCGAGCCGCAGCGACCTGCCCCACCTGCGCCGCCGCCGCCGCAGCGGGGCCGAGCTGGGCAACCGGGCGTCAGCCGAGCGCAGCTAGCCGGCCAGCTCGCTGAGCTCGAGCCAGCGCTCCTCGCCATGCTCGATGCGCTGCAGCAGCTCGGAGAGCTCGGCGCTGAGGCGCTCCAGGGCCGTGTAATCCCCCGATGAGCCCCCGCCACCGGCCAGCTCCGCCTCGAGGGTGTGGCGGCGGGCTTCCCAGGCGGGCAGATTGGCCTCCAGCTCGGCCAGCTCCCGGTTCTCCTTGAAGCTGCGGCGCCGCGGCCGGGCGCGCTCCGGCGCTGGGGAGGGCTCTACGGCCGCCGCCCGGGTGGCCGGGGCCGCCTGGGCCGCAGCGCCATCGCCGCGGGCCAGGGCCTGCTGACGCTCCAGATAGGCGCTGTAGTTGCCTTCAAAGCGCTGCAGGCGGCCGTTCTCGAAGCAGAACAGGCGATCCACGGTGCGATCGAGGAAGTAGCGGTCGTGCGATACCACCACCACGCAGCCGCGGAAATCCTCCAGAAAATCCTCCAGCACCGTCAGGGTCTGCACATCGAGGTCGTTGGTGGGCTCATCGAGCAGCAGCACGTTGGGCGCCTCGATCAACAGGCGGCAGAGGTGCAGACGCCGCCGCTCGCCGCCGGACAGCCGGCTCACCGGCTGGTGCTGCTGGGCCGGCGGGAACAGGAAGCGCTCCAGGAGCTGGGAGGCGGAGAGGGTGCTGCCGTCGAGCTCGATGCTGCTGGCGGCCTCCTTCACCACATCGATCAGCTTGCGCTCGCGGCCGGCGGCATCGGTGGCGGCCAGCACCGCGTGGCTGTGCTGATCGAAATAGGCCAGTTTCACGGTGCTGCCCAGCTCCAGCCGGCCGCCGTGGGGCTGGCGGCGCCCGGCGATCAGATCGAGCAGGGTCGACTTGCCCGAGCCGTTGGGGCCAATGATCCCCACCCGGTCCTCGGGGCTGAAGTCGTAGCTGAACTCCCGCAACAGCGCCGGTGAGCCGGCCTGGCGCGAGGCCTCGCTGGCCCACACCGCCAGCGCCTCCGCTTCGATCGCCCGCTTGCCCAGGCGGCGGCGGTTGCTGCTCAGGCTCAGTTGGCCCTTCACCTGCCGCTTCGGCGCCTCCTGCATCGCCTCGATGCGCTGGATGCGGGCCTTCTGTTTGGTGCTGCGCGCCTTGGGGCCGCGCTTGAGCCACTCCAGCTCACGCCGCAGCACCCCGCGGGCCTTGGCCTCGCTGGCGAGGGCGGAGGCCTCCTCCTCGGCCTTGCGCTCCAGGTAGGTGGCGTAGTTGCCGGCATAGCTGCGCGCCTCGCCGCGGTCCACCTCCACGATCCGGCGCGTCACCTGATCGAGCACATAGCGGTCGTGGGTGACCAGCACCAGGGCACCGGCGAAGCGCTGCAGGTAGCCCTGCAGCCACTGGATGCAGTCGGCATCGAGGTGGTTGGTGGGCTCATCGAGCAGCAGCACATCGGGCTCAGCCACCAGCGCCGCCGCCAGGGCCAGGCGCTTGCGATACCCCCCGGAGAGATCACCCACGCGGCGGCTGCCATCGCGGATGCCGAGCCGATCGAGCACCTCGCGGATCTGCTGCTCCAGGCCCCAGGCCTGGCTCTGATCCATGCGGGCATTGAGGCTGCTCAGCTCCGCCAGCAGGCTGCTGTCGTCGTCGCCGCTGGCATGGGCATGGGCCAGGGCATCGCTGAGTTCGGTGTAGCGGCGCAGCAGCTGCATCTTCTCGCCGCTGTCCTCGAACACCTGCTCGAGCACGGTGCGCTCCGGATCCATCTCCGGTTCCTGGCTCACCAGCACGACCCGGGCCTGGGGCAGCACCCGCCGCTCACCGCCACCCGGCGGCTCCAGGCCCGCCAGCACCCGCATCAGCGTGGATTTGCCGGCACCGTTGGGACCGATCAGCCCCAGCCGCTCCCGCTCCCCCACGTGCAGGCTGAGGTTGTCAAACAGGGTGCGGATGCCGAAGTCCTTGCGGACATCCACCAGGCTGATCAGGCTCACGGGCTGGGCATCTGCCGCTGAGCCTCCAGATAAGCAAACACGCTCTTGTCGCCCACATCGGCGGCGGCCGGCATCGGGAACTTGCGCAGGCAGAGCACCAGCAGCAGCGCGGCCTCCAGCCCCAGCAGGGCAGCGCTGGCTGTTGCCGGCAGCAGGCCGCTGAGGTGACCCAGCAGCGCCAGTGGCAGCAGCAGCGTCACGCCGATCGCCTCCGGCCTGCGGAAGCAGAAGAACTCCTTGAAGCCGATGCCGGCCAGGGCAGCGAAGAAGGGGCCGATCGCCCACACCCAGCGGCCATCGCTGG
>JBEGQE010000150.1:0-4629 GCA_041181145.1 Cyanobacteriota bacterium | reverse complement strand
CCCGTCTCATCGCCGCTGCAACCGCAGTTCAGGGCCAGCCAGATCAGCAGCTTGGCCCAGCTCTCGACACTCCACAGCGGCTCGAAGCTGCTGCGGTTGGCGCGCACCAGCTCCGCCAGGGCGAAGTCCACCAGGGTGGCCTGCAGGGCGGTCGGGTCAGGAGATGGGGAGCTCATGCGCTCCATCCTCCCGTTCGGCCGGCAGACTGCAGGCAGCTGCGCCCGCTTCCGCGATGGCCCTGGACTTCAACGATCCCGATCTGGAGTTCTCCGACCTCGTCTACGCCTATCAGAGCTGGGTGATGGCCGTGATCAACGACGAGAAGCTCGGTGGGGAGACCCTGCTCACCGATGAGATCGCCGAGGACGCCCTCAATGCGATGCGCTTCCTGCCCGGCGAGGTGACCGCCGCGATCGAAACCAGCCTGGCCCGCGTCTACGACGTGGATGCCGATGAGCTGAGCAACCTGCTGTTCCCGGAAGACTGAGCCCCCAGCGCCGCCGTTGAGCGCCCCCAGCCCTGCCGACACCTATGTGCTCGGCACCCATGCCGCGGAGCTGGAGCGCCTGCGCCTCCAGCACACCCTCTGGCGACCCAGCAGCGAGGCGGCCTTCGACCGCGCCGGCCTGGGTGCCGGCGCGCGGGTGCTGGATCTGGGGGCCGGGCCTGGCTTCGTGGCCCTCGACCTGGCCCGGCGGGTCGGGCCACAGGGATTGGTGCTGGCGCTGGAGCGCAGCCCGGTCTATGTGGCCGCCGGCCGGGCCCTGGCGGCCGAGGCCGGCCTGCCACAGCTGCAGCTGCGCGAGCACGATCTGCTGCGCGATCCCCTGCCGCGCGAGGGCTTCGATCTGGCCTGGATGCGCTGGGTGGCGATGTTCCTCAGCGATCTGGAGCCGCTGCTGAGCCAGCTGCCCCAGGCCCTGCGGCCGGGCGGCCGGCTGGTGGTGCACGAATACATGCACTGGGACACCTTCGGCCTGCATCCCCACGGCCGCGCCATTGCGCGGTTCGGCCAGGCGGTGCAGCACCACTTCCGGATGGCCGGCGGCGATCCCGATGTGAACCGGCGGCTGCCCTCGCTGCTGGCGGCCCGCGGCTGGGCGATCGACGCCCTCACGCCGCTGCCGGTGCTGGGAGCGGCAGGGTCGATGGCGGCCCGGTGGATGCAGCGCTTTGTGGAGGTGTACAGCTGCCAGCTCACGGCCGAGGGCCTCTGGAGCGCCGCCGACCAGGCCGAGGCGGAGGGGGAGATGGCCGCAGCGACGGCCGATCCCGGCAGCTACTGGGTGGGGCCCACGGTGCTGGAGCTGCGGGCGACACGATGGGCTCCATGACCTGGACCCGCGCCGACATCCCCGACCAGCGGGGCCGCATCGCCCTCGTGACCGGCGCCAACAGCGGCCTGGGCCTGGAGACCACCCGGGCCCTGGCGGCCCGTGGCGCCAGGGTGCTGCTGGCCTGCCGCAGCCTGGAGCGGGCCGAGGCAGCCCGCCGGCAGTTGCTGGATGAGGGAAGCGATGGCGACGCCCTGATCCCCCTGCCGCTCGACCTGGCCGATCTGGCCAGCGTGGCCGCCGCTGCCGCCCAGGTGCGGCAGCACTGGGACCGGCTCGACCTGCTGATCAACAACGCCGGTGTGATGGCGCCACCGCGGCAGCTCAGCCGCCAGGGCCACGAGCTGCAGTTCGCGGTGAATCACCTCGGCCACTTCGCCCTCACCCAACGGCTGCTGCCGCTGCTGGAGCAGAGCCCGCAGGCGCGGGTGGTGCACGTGAGCTCCGGCGCCGCCTACTTCGGCCGGATCCGCTTTGATGACCTCCAGGGCGAACGGCGCTACGACGCCTGGGGCGCCTACGGCCAGAGCAAGCTGGCCAATGTGATGACAGCCCTGGAGCTGCAACGGCGCCTGGAGGCCTCCGGCAGTGCGGTGCGCTCGCTGGTGGCCCACCCGGGCCTGGCCCGCACCAACCTGCAGCCCACCTCGGTGGCGGCGCGGGGCTCACGCCTGGAGGCCCTGGCCTACCGGCTGATGGATCCCCTGTTCCAGAGCGCCGCGATGGGGGCCCTGCCGCAGCTCTATGCCGCCACGGCTGCGGAGGCTGACCCGGCGGTGTTCCACGGGCCCGGCGGCCTGGCCAACCTCAAGGGCCATCCCGCCCCGTGCCGGCCGGTCCCCGCCGCCCAGGACAGGGCCAGCTGCCAACGGCTGTGGGAGGTGAGCGCAGAGCTCTGCGGCAGCTGACCGGCGATCGGGCCGCATCCCCAGCCGGCGGCCGCTGGAGCGGGGAATCCTCAGGCCATCCCCCGAGGAGGCCACGGCCATGCTCCACTCCACTAGCCCTGACCAGCGCCCGTTCCGCCCGGTCCACCCCGGCGAGGAGGCGGAGGACTGGCTGGAGGGCCTGCGCGGCTGGGTGGAGCTCTGCCGGCGCGGCCATGAGCCCCGCGAAGCCTGGGGCCGGTTGCAGCGCTCTCAGCGAACTCTCAGCTGAACCCCTGGTGGCCGTCTTCCCAATCGCTTTAGCTTGTTCTCAGGGACGAGAGGGAGATCTGCCATGACCAACCACGCCGGCCTGACCCTATGGGGTTGGCAATTCGATCTGGTGCTGCACGGCAGCCGCGTCCAGCTGGAAGGTCACCACGACGGCGAAACGATCAGCTGCTGGCTCAGCCCAAACGACAGCATCAACGAAGCCGCCCACCACCTGCTCAGCACCCCGAGCTGCTGCCTGGTTTGAGGCAACCCCCTACGCCAGAGCAGGGGTGTTCGGATTGATTTCCGTTGCCAGCGCCCGCCCAATCGAGCACCCTGAAGCGTCCATCACATCGCATGCCGTGGATCGCTTCCGGGATGCCAAGGCCCCCTTCGGCCGGCAGGATCGGCTCTCCGCCTATGACGACTTCAAGGCCCAGTACTTGAGCCTGGATCCCGAGCAGGCCGACAGCCCGGCCATGGTGCAGACCCTGATCGATCTGAACTATTTCGACTGGCTCAATCAGCTGGTTGAGGAAACCTTCGACGAGGAGCCGATCAACGCCGCGGAACCGATCAACGCCGCGGAGCCGATCGAGAGGGAGCTGAAGGCGGCCTGAACCCCCAGACCACCTTTCTGGAGCAATGCCCGGTGCCGGTTTCGAACCAGCGACATCCTGCTTGTAAGGCAGGCGCTCTACCGCTGAGCTAACCGGGCGGTGTGGCCATTCTGCCGCTCCCAGGGCCCCCGGCGGCGCCGTAAGGCCGCAGCCGCCACAATCGGCCCACCCGAGCGCCGCCGCGCCCCGCACCGATGGCCTCCGGCCGCGCCCACGACCGCGCCACCTGGCTGCTGGCCCTGCCGTTCGGGCTGCTGTGGTGGCCGTGGCTGGGGCCGGCGGGGCTGGCCACGGCCGGAGGGGCCTTCCTGCTGGGCGGGCTGTGGCTCTCCCCCGATCTCGACACGCGCTCCAACCCCACCCGCCGCTGGGGACCGCTGCGGCTGCTGTGGTGGCCCTACCGCCGCCTGCTGCGGCACCGCTCGCTGCTCTCCCACAGCCCGCTGCTGGGCACGGCCGGGCGGCTGGCCTACCTGGCGGCACTGCTGGCCGCCGCCTGCCTGCTGGCCCAGCCCCTGGGAGCCCCGAGCCCTCAGCAACTGGTGGACCACGGCCAGAGGTTCTGGCACCAGCAACCGGGCCTGCTGCTGGCCGGCCTGGTGGGCCTGGAGGCCAGCGCCTGGCTGCACCTGATCCAGGACGGCGATCCGATGCCAAAGCTGCCGGGCCGCCGTCGCCGCCGCGGTCAGCGCCAGCGCCGCCGGTGAGAGGGTGGGGCCCTGCGCCGCGCCCCGCTCCAGCCGCCATGCCCCCGACCCTCGACGCCCTGGCCGAGCTGATCGCCGTGGTGGCCCGCCTGCGCGACCCGGACGGCGGCTGCCCGTGGGATCTGGAGCAGACCCACGCCTCGCTGGTGCCCTACGTGCTCGAGGAGGCCCACGAGGTGGCCGATGCGATCCGCCACGGCGACGACCGGCACCTGGCCGAGGAGTTGGGCGACCTGCTGCTGCAGGTGGTGCTGCACGCCCAGATCGCCGCCGAGGAACAGCGATTCGATCTGGAGGCGATCACCCGCGGCATCAGCGCCAAGCTGATCCGCCGCCACCCCCATGTGTTCGCCGATGCCGAGGCCGCCGACAGCGCGGCGGTGAAGCAGCACTGGGAGGCGATCAAGGCGCAAGAACAAGCCGAGAAGACCCGTCAGAGCGGCGCCGACTCCAGCAGCACGACCCCCTCCGCCAGCCCCCTGAGCGACCGCCTGGCCGGCAAGGTGCGCGGCCAGCCCGCCCTGGCCGGGGCGATGACGATCTCGAAGAAGGCCGCCGCCGCCGGCTTCGAATGGGACGCCATGGCCGGCGTGTGGCAGAAGGTGCACGAGGAGCTCGACGAGCTCAAGGAGGCGGTGGCCAGCGGCGATCGGGCCCACGCCCAGGAGGAACTCGGTGATGTGCTGTTCACCCTGGTGAACGTGGCCCGCTGCCGCTGGCTAAACCGACCCAAGCCTGACCCTTCAAAGGGAAACGCCGGGCGATCCGAATCAGCTGCCGATCGGATCGCCCCCCGGAGCCTCCGCAACCACGAAGCGGTCACGGCCGG
>JBEGQE010000149.1:0-3619 GCA_041181145.1 Cyanobacteriota bacterium | reverse complement strand
AGAGCTGCGGCATCGCCATGGTGTCGATGGGGCTGCTGATCGATGCCCACCAGCCGGTGATCTGGCGCGGCCCGATGCTCAACGGCATCATCCGCCAGTTCCTCTATCAGGTGGAGTGGGGCGAGCGCGATGTGCTGGTGGTGGATCTGCCCCCCGGCACCGGTGATGCCCAGCTCAGCCTGGCCCAGGCGGTGCCGATGGCCGGCGTGATCATCGTCACCACGCCGCAGATGGTGTCGCTGCAGGATGCCCGCCGCGGCCTGGCGATGTTCCAGCAGCTGGGGGTGCCGGTGCTGGGGGTGGTGGAGAACATGACCGCCTTCATCCCGCCCGACGCCCCCGACAAGCGTTATGAGCTGTTCGGCGCCGGTGGGGGCGCCACCCTGGCGGACGAGGCCTCGGTGCCGCTGCTCGCCCAGCTGCCGATGGAGCTGGCGGTGGTGCAGGGTGGCGACGGCGGCCGTCCGGCGGTGCTCTCAGCCCCGCATTCGCTCACGGCGGCCGCCTTCCGCGAGCTCGCCGCCCGCCTGCCCCAGGCCGCGCCGGCATGACGCTGGTGGGCCCCCTGGGCCGGCGTCGCTCCGGACTGTTCGGCCGCTCCACCGCCGGTCGGCGCCGCGGCTGGTTTGCCGGGGTCGACAAGCTGCTCTGGTGGATCCCCCTGGCGATGATTTTCATCGCCGGGATCCTGATCGCCAGCACCCAGCGCCAGGCGGGCTACGCCGACTGGCATCAGCACTGGGTTACCGCTGCCGTGGGGATGGCCCTGGCCCTGCAGCTCGCACGGGTGCCGCTGGACCAGATCACCCGCTGGCAATGGCCGATCTACGGCGCCATGGTGGCCAGCCTGATCGCGGTGCGGATCATCGGCGTGAGCGCCCTCGGCGCCCAGAGCTGGATCAACATCGGCGGCTTCCATGTGCAGCCCTCGGAATTCGCCAAGGTGGCGGCGATCCTGCTGCTGGCGCGGGTGCTCTCCCGCTACCCGGTGGAGCGTCCCGTGGATCTGATCCGGCCGGTGGCCGTGATTGGCCTGCCCTGGCTGCTGGTGCTGATCCAGCCTGATCTGGGCAGTTCGCTGGTGTTCGGGGCGGTGCTGCTGGTGATGATGTACTGGTCGGGGATGCCAGGCGCCTGGGTGGTGCTGTTCATCTCGCCGCTGATCGCGGCGATCCTGGCCGGCGTGCTGCCGCTGGCGCTGGCGGTCTGGATCCCGCTGATGGGTTGGCTGGCCTGGACCAGCCTGCCCTGGAAGCGGATCGGTCTGGCCATCGTGCTGGCGGTGCAGGGGGCCTTCGCCGCCGGCATGCCCTGGCTCTGGAACCACTTTCTGCAGCCCCACCAGCGGGCCCGCCTCACCCTGTTCCTCGACCCCAATCAGGACCCGATGGGGGGTGGGTACCACCTGCTGCAGAGCATGGTGGGCATCGGCTCGGGCGGGGTGTTCGGCACCGGGCTGATGCAGGGTCATCTCACCCTGCTGCGCTTCATCCCGGAGCAGCACACCGATTTCATCTTCAGCGCCCTGGGTGAGGAAACCGGTTTCATCGGCTCGATCCTGGTGGTGGTGGGCTTTGTGGTGTGGATCTGGCGGCTGCTGCAGATCGCCGGCCGGGCCCGCAGCGATGTGGAGTCGCTGGTGGTGGTGGGCATCGGCGCGATGGTGATGTTCCAGGTGGTGGTGAACATCAACATGACCATCGGCCTCGGACCGATCACCGGCATCCCCCTGCCCTGGCTCAGCTATGGCCGCTCGGCGATGCTCGTGAACTTCATCGCCCTCGGGCTGTGCGCTTCGGTGGCCCGGCGCGGCATCCAGGCCCAGCAGCGCCGCTGATGGGGACTTCATCATGACGGCAGCGGCCACCAGCCTCGAGCACCTGCGGCGGCGCCTGGCCGAGGGGGTGGGGCCCGGCCGCGGCGATGAGGACAGTGTGCGCCGCCAGTGGTGGGCCGCCCTGGCCACGATCCAGGAGGACTTTCTGCTGCCCCTGCGGCCGCTGCAGGGGGTGTGGCTGGCGGCGCCGTTGCCGGCCCTGTATGAACCGGCGCTGTTGCAGGAGCTGCAGGGTTGGGTGTGGGCGCCGGCGGAGCTGGGCGATGTTCTGCAGACACCGTCGCCGCGATTGCCCGGTGGCGCCGCCGCAGCGGCCGGCGTGGCCGGTGGCTTCAGCCGCCTGCCGCTGCAGGAGGGCGATGGCACCGATCCGCTGCTGCTGGTGCTCACCCCACGCGTCCAGGTGGCCCTGGCCCTGGTGGGTGGCCCGCGCGAGCGTCAGCTGCTGGTGCGCTTCGATCCGCCCTGCCTGTCGGAGGCGCTGTCGCTGCTCGATGGGCGCCTGCAGGCCAGCGATCCCCAGCAGGGGCAGCGCCTGCGCCAAGCGATCCGCTCGCTGGGGCCGCTGCAGAGCGAGGAGCACCAGGCGCAGCGTTTCTGGCCGCTGCTGGCCGAGCGGCTGGCGGCGATGGCCCCCAGCCTCACCCTCCAGCCCCTGGTGCACCGCAACACCCCGGCCGCGGCCGGATCCGCCGAAGGCGCCCTGGCTTCGGGCGCCAGCTCCCCGAGCAGCGAGCTGGCCCTGCTGGAGGCGCTCACCCATGAGGTGCGCACCCCCCTGGCCACCATCCGCACCCTGATCCGCTCGCTGCTGCGCCGCCAGGACCTGCCCGATCTGGTGCGCCAGCGGTTGCAGCAGATCGACGGTGAGTGCAGTGAGCAGATCGATCGCTTCGGCCTGATCTTCCTGGCCGCGGAGCTCCAGCGTCAGCCGGCGCTCGCCGCGGAAGCCCCGCAGCAGCTGGCCCGCACCGACCTGGCCCAGCTGCTGCGCCTGCTCGAGCCCGCCTGGCAGCAGCAGCTGCAGCGCCGCGGCCTGGCGCTGCAGCTGCAGATCGCCGCCGATCTGTCGCCGGTGCTCAGCGACCCCACCCGCCTGGAGACCGTGCTCGGCGGCCTGATGGATCGCTTCAGCCGTGGCCTGCCTGCCGCCAGCACGGTGAGCCTGAGCCTGCAGCCGGCCGGCTCGCGGCTGAAGCTGCGCCTGAGCGCCAGCGGCATCGATCTCGAGGATGACGCTGGCGGCGAGGGCCCCCGGCTGGGCCGCAGCGAGCGGGTGGGGCCGGTGCTGAGCTGGAACCCCGGCACTGGCAGCCTGCAGCTCAGCCGCCAGGCCACCCAGCGGTTGTTCCACAGCCTCGGCGGCCGGCTGGCTGAACGGGCCGGCAACGACCTCACGGTGTTCTTCCCGCTGGCACCCGGCTGATGTTTGTTGACGGGTGTGAAGACCGCGCCGAACCCGCCGACCCGCCCCAAATCACGGTGCTAGTTTCCGGTCGAAACGGTCTGCGGTCCGCCGACTCCCCTCTCCGGAACAGCCATGGCATTGAGCGGTCAACTCCCGAAGTACATCGGCAGCACGGGCGGTCTGCTCAACGCCGCTGAAACCGAAGAGAAGTACGCCATCACCTGGACGAGCAGCAAGGTTCAGGCGTTCGAGCTGCCCACCGGCGGTGCGGCTCACATGAACGAGGGCGAGAACATCATGTACTTCGCTCGCAAGGAGCAGTGCCTGGCGCTCGGCACCCAGCTGCGCACCAAGTTCAAGCCCCGGATCGAGGA
>JBEGQE010000148.1:0-4142 GCA_041181145.1 Cyanobacteriota bacterium | reverse complement strand
ATCGCCCAGGTGCACACCTTCGCCTTCTGCCTGGCCAGCCTCGACATCCGCCAGGAGAGCACCCGCCACAGCGATGCCCTCGATGAGCTGAGCCGCTACCTGCAGCTGCCGGTGCCCTACGCCGAGATGGGGGAGGAGCAGCGGGTGCAGTGGCTGCTGAGCGAACTGCAGACCCGCCGGCCGCTGATTCCCCCCTCGGTGCAGTGGAGCCCGGCCACCTCCGAAACCTTCGACGTGCTGCGGATGGTGCACCGCCTGCAGCAGGAGTTCGGTGGGCGCATCTGCCGCACCTATGTGATCTCGATGAGTCACACGGTGTCCGACCTGCTCGAGGTGCTGCTGCTGGCCAAGGAGGCCGGCCTGGTGGATCCGCAGGCGCCGCGCTCCGATCTGCTGGTGGTGCCGCTGTTCGAGACGGTCGAAGACCTCAAGGCCGCCCCCGGCGTGATGGAGCGCCTGTTCAGCGAGCCCTTCTACCGCCAGCTGATCACCAGCCTCAGCCCCAGCGGCCGGCCGTTGCAGGAGCTGATGCTCGGTTACTCCGACAGCAACAAGGATTCCGGCTTCCTCTCCAGCAACTGGGAGATCCACCAGGCGCAGATCGCCCTGCAGCAGCTGGCCACCCGCCACGACGTGTCGCTGCGCATCTTCCACGGCCGCGGCGGCTCGGTGGGGCGCGGCGGCGGCCCGGCCTACCAGGCGATCCTGGCCCAGCCGAGCGGCACCCTCAACGGCCGCATCAAGATCACCGAGCAGGGCGAGGTGCTGGCCTCGAAGTACTCCCTGCCGGAGCTGGCCCTCTACAACCTGGAGACGGTGAGCACGGCGGTGATCCAGAACAGCCTGGTCACCAGCCATGTGGACGACACTCCCAGCTGGAACGAGCTGATGGTGCGCCTGGCCGCCAGCTCACGCAGCCACTACCGCGCCCTGGTGCACGACAACCCCGATCTGGTGGCCTTCTTCCAGCAGGTCACACCGATCGAGGAGATCAGCAAGCTGCAGATCTCCAGCCGGCCGGCCCGCCGCAAGAGCGGAGCCAAGGACCTGTCCAGCCTGCGGGCCATCCCCTGGGTGTTCGGCTGGACCCAGAGCCGCTTCCTGCTGCCCAGCTGGTTCGGCGTGGGGGCGGCGCTGCAGCAGGAGCTCGATGCCGACCCCGGCCAGATGGAGCTGTTCCAGCAGCTCTACCAGCGCTGGCCCTTCTTCCGCATGTTGATCTCCAAGGTGGAGATGACGCTCTCCAAGGTGGACCTCGATCTGGCCCACCATTACGTGCGCTCCCTGGGGCGACCGGAGGCGCGCGAAGCATTCGAGCGGATCTTCAGTGGCATCGCCGAGGAGTTCGTGCTCACCCGCAATCTGGTGCTGGCGATCACCGGCCACCAGCGCCTGCTCGATGGTGATCCTGCCCTGCAGCTCTCGGTGGAGCTGCGCAACCGCACGATCATTCCGCTCGGCTTCCTGCAGGTGGCCCTGCTGCGCCGCCTGCGCGACCAGAACCGCCAGCCGCCGATGAGCGAGGCCGCCGCCAGCGACGACGGCCGCACCTACAGCCGCAGCGAACTGCTGCGCGGTGCCCTGCTCACGATCAACGGCATCGCCGCCGGCATGCGTAACACCGGCTGAGGCGGGGCATCCGGTGCTTGATTCGCTGCTGATCCCCTTTCGCTCCCAGCCCCCGTCGCCCGCGCTGCCCGAGGGTTACGGCCTCGAGGCCGATGTCTGGCCGAGCCCGCTGGAGCTGGATCGCCTGCTGGTCGCCTGCGGCGACCCATCCCGGCCGGCGGACCGTCTGCAGCGGGCCCTCGAGCGCAGCACCTGGCTGTTGAACGTGCGCAGTCCCAGTGGGGCGCTGGTGGCCTTCGTGCGGGCCACCAGCGATCTGGCACTCAACGCCAACCTCTGGGACCTCTGCGCCGATCCGGCCGATCCGCGCCGCGATCAGCTGCTGGTGGTGCTCGTGCACACCGCCCTCACCCGCCTGCGCCGCGAGCTGCCGGGCTGCAGCATCTCGGTGGCGGCCCTGCCGGAAGCGATCGAGCCCCTGCGCCGCCAGGGCTTCGTGGTGGATCCCGGCGGCATCCGCGCCATGGGACTGCAGCTCTAGGCGCTTCCCGGCGGAGGGGTGTGATCGAAGCCTGCGTCCGGCAGCTCACGAGCATGGAGGGACTCGAACCCCCGACACTCAGAACCGGAATCTGATGCTCTATCCAACTGAGCTACATGCCCAAGGCGGGCTGCTGCGGTGCGGGGCGCAGGCCTCCTCACGGGCCTTACCTTAGCCGTCAGACGGCACCCGACCCATTCGGCTCACCCGCCTGGAGCTGCGCCAGTTCCGCAATTACGCCGCGCTGGATCTGGAGCTGGAGGCACCGCGGCTGCTGGTGATCGGCCGCAACGGTGAGGGCAAGTCGAACCTGCTGGAGGCGGTGGAGCTGCTCGGCAGCCTGCGCTCGCATCGTTGCAGCGCTGACCGCGACCTGATCCGCCAGGGGGAGCGTCAGGCGCTGATCGCGGCTGACACCGTCGCTGGGGACCGGTTGGAGCTGGAGCTGCGCCGCCAGGGCGGCCGCCAGGCCCGCCGCAACGGCAAGGTGCTGGAGCGGCAGCACGAGTTGATCGGCCCGCTGCGCTGCGTGGGGTTCAGCGCCCTTGATCTCGATCTGGTGCGGGGCGAGCCGGCCCTGCGCCGTCAGTGGCTGGATCGGGTGGTGCTGCAGCTCGAGCCCGTCTACGCCGAGCTGCTCAGTCGCTACGGCCGCCTGCTGCGCCAGCGTTCGCAGCTGTTGCGGCGCGGCCTGGGCCAGGGCCAGCTGGCGGATCTGCTGGAGGCGTTCGATCAGCAGATGGCCCTGGTGGGCACCCGCCTGCACCGCCGTCGCCTGCGGGCCCTGCGCCGGCTGGAGCCCCTGGCGGCAGCCTGGCAGCAGCGGCTCAGCGGCGGCCGTGAGCTGCTGGAGTTGCGCTACCAGGCCGGCAGCCGCCTGGAGGGGGAGGAGGCGGAGGAGCCCTGGCGGTTGGCGCTGCTGGAGCAGCTGCGGGAGCAGCGGCCCCAGGAGTTGCGGCTGGGGCAGTGCGCTGTGGGTCCCCACCGCGATGAGGTGGGGCTGGAGCTGGGGGAGCAGCCGGCGCGCCGCTTCGGCTCGGCCGGTCAGCAGCGCACCTTGGTGCTGGCCCTCAAGCTGGCGGAACTCGAGCTGGTGCAGCAGCTTTGGGGGGAACCGCCGCTGCTGTTGCTCGACGACGTGCTGGCGGAACTGGATCCGGAGCGCCAGCAACTGCTGCTGGAGGCGGTGGGCGATGGGCACCAGTGCCTGGTGAGCGCCACCCATCTCGGGGCGTTCAGCCAGGGATGGCACACACAGTCGCAGGTGGTGACCGTTGCAGCAGGTCTGCTGCAGGCCGGCCAGTAAGGTGTTGGGCTGTTTGCTCGGATCTGATGAGCCAAGCGGCCTGCCTCCACCCCAACCCGGGATGGACCGGAGCTGAGAGCACTTCCGCCGGTAGCCCCCAATCACCCAGTGCCACCGAAATGGTGGGTAAACACTGCATTCTCGAGCTCTACAACTGCGATCCCGCCAAGCTCGACGACGAAGCTTTCCTCAGGAACGCCATCACGACCGCTGCCAAGCGTGCTGGCGCCACTCTCCTGAACCTCATCACCCACCGGTTTGAACCGCAGGGTGTGACGGGGCTGGCCCTGTTGGCCGAATCCCATATCTCCATCCACACCTGGCCCGAATCGGGTTACGCCGCTGTGGATGTGTTCACCTGCGGTGACCACACCATGCCGGAGCGCGCCTGCATCGTGCTCAGCGAGGAGCTCGACGCCGCTACCTACAAGCTCAAGAGCTTCCGGCGCGAGACCCCCGGTTCGGTGGCCGGCGCTGAACGGGAGCCTGTGCTCGCCGTCGCCTGAGCCTCCCTCACGGGAGCCCGTTCAGGCGGCTCTGTCAGGGCTGCTGTCTTAAGGCTCCTCTGGGCATCGCCCCCGTCCGCAGGATGGGGGCTTTTCTTTGGCTGTGGCTGGCTGCTGTCGCCCTGGCGGTGATCAGCACCACCTACCCCTACTCCCGCGGCAGGCCGCGGTTGAGCTTGCCGCTCACCAGGCCCTCCAGATCCAGGCTCACGGCCGTGAA
>JBEGQE010000147.1:0-2654 GCA_041181145.1 Cyanobacteriota bacterium | reverse complement strand
CCATGAAGGTGCTCTGCTGCAGCCCCAGCAGCAGCAGCGGTTCAGCCTGCTCGGCCGGCAGGTCGCGCAGGCCGGCGAGGGCCGGCATCGCCCGGCTGGGGTCTCCCGAGGCGATGGCCTGCCGCAGCTGATCGAGATCCATGGCATCACCGGCGTGCGTTCACTATCGCGGCTGGTCCCGCAGGGCCAGCAGCAGGGCGCGGCGGCGGCGGCGCCAGCTGCACAGGCTCTGCAGCAGCAGGCCGATGCCGATCGCCAGGGCTGGGATGGCCTGCAGGCGGTCGGAGCCCTGGCGCAGCAGCAGGCCCAGCAGGCCCAGCAGGATCAACAGCGGGGTGGAGAGGGCCAGCAGGGCACGGCTGCTCACGGCCGGCGGGCCTCGATCCAGCGCAGCAGGCTGGCGGTGAGCACCTGCACCCCCACGGCGATGCAGCCCTCATCGGGGTTGAAGCCGCAGTTGTGCAGCGGCGGGCAGCCGTCCGCACCGGCCACGCCGAGGCGGAACATCGTGCCGGGGGTGTCGCGCTGGAGCTCGGCGAAATCTTCCGCCCCCAGGGAGGGCTGCTCCAGCCAGCGCACCTGGGGCCGGCCCAGCAGCTCCGTGGCCGCATCGGCCACCAGCTCGGTGAGGGCCGGATCGTTGTGCACCGGCGGTGAGATGCAGCGGTAGCGCACGCGGGCCTCGCCGCCGTGGCCCTCGCACAGGGCCTTCACCGTGTCCTCGATCCAGCCGGGCAGCTGGGCATGCAGCTCCAGATCCAGGCAGCGCACGGTGCCGAGCAGGCGCACATGGTCGGCGATCACGTTGAACGCCTGGCCCCCCTCGATCTTGCCGAAGCTCACCACCACCGGATGCAGGGCATCGAGGCGGCGGCTGATCGCCTCCTGCAGGCCGCTCACCACCCGGGCGGCGATCCAGATCGCATCGGTGCTCTGGTGGGGCCGCGCCCCGTGGCCACCCTCGCCGAGCACCTCCACCTCCAGCTCACCGGCCGCCGCTGTGAGGCTGCCGCTGCGCACGCCGATGCTGCCCACCGGCAGGCTCGGGAACACATGCACGCCGAACAGGGCCTCCACACCATCCATCGCCCCATCGGCCAGCATCCAGGCCGCCCCCTGGGCGGTTTCCTCCGCCGGCTGGAACAGCAGGCGCACCCGCGCCGGCAACTGGTCGGCCAGGGGCGCCAGCAGCCGCGCCACCCCCAGGCCCACGGTGGTGTGGATGTCGTGGCCGCAGGCATGCATCACGCCCTGGTGCCGCGAGGCATAGGGCAGACCACTGCGCTCCTCCACCGGCAGGGCGTCCATGTCCACCCGCAGGGCCACCAGCGGAACCGGGCCGCCGCTCGCATCGGCTTCGGGGCCCAGCTCCGCCAGCACGCCCGTGCGGCCCACCCCCTCGCGCACCCGCCAGCCGAGGCCGCGCAGCTCACCGGCCACCAGGGCGGCGGTCTGCTGCTCGTGGCCGCTCAGCTCCGGATGGGCATGCAGGTGGCGGCGCAGGCTGATCAGCTCAGGCAGTGCCGCCTGCACGGCCTGGCGCAACGCCGCCGTGCCGAGCAGCACTGGGGCAGAAGCGGCGGCAGAAGCAGCGGCGGGGGCAACGGTGCTCATCGCCTCATCTCATCGCACGGCCAGGGCCAGGAAGTCGTTCAGGGCGGACACCGGCTCGGGGGGCCAGCGCCGGATCTCGAGCAACCATTCTGGCTGGCGGTAACGGGGATCCAGTCCGCTGGCCGAGGCCCAGTGGCTCTCCGCCTCACCGGAGGCGCCGCGGCGCCAGAGCAGGGCGGTGAGGGCGGCGCGGGCGTCGGCGAACAGGGGGTGGCGGCGGATCAGGCGGCGCAGCTCGGTTTCAGCGGCATCGAGATCCCCCAGCTGGAAGGCGGCCAGGGCGGCGCTGGAGCGGGCCATGGCGAAGCCGGGGCGGGTCTCAGCGGCCTGCGTGAACTGGCTGCGGGCGGCCTGCCAGTCGCCGCGGGAGCCGAGCACGTTGCCCAGGTTGTAGAGGGCCGAGGCATCGGGCGGCCGGCCGGCCTGGGCGTCGCGCTCCAGGATCCAGCGGTAGTCGGCCTCGGCGGCATCCCAGCGCCGCAGCGCCTCCTCCGCGGTGCCGCGGTTCAGGTGGGGATCGGGATTCTCCGGATCAAGCGCCATCGCCCGCTCCTGATCCGCGATCGCCGCCTCCGGCTCCCCGAGGGCCAGATGCACGTTGCCGCGGTTGCTCCAGGCGGCGGCGTCCTGCGGCGCCCGCTCCAGCACGGCATCCCAGAGGGGCAGGGCAGCGGCGAAATCACCCTCACGGCTGGCGGTGAGGGCCCGCTCGAACAGCTGCGCCAGGGGGATGGCAGCGGTGGCCGGCTGGGTCACCGCTGCGACCGCCGCCGGCGGCCAGGCCGGCAGGAGCAGCACCAGCGCCGCGATCAGCGCGATCAGCAGGCGTCTCATGCCGCCGCGTGCTCCCGCAGGTGGGCCAGCCCCGCCGGGGTGATCACCCGGCCGCGGGGGGTGCGCTGCAGCAGGCCCTGCTGCAGGAGGAACGGCTCCACCACCGCCTCCAGCGTGGCGGGGTCCTCACCAAGGCCGGCCGCCAGGGTGTCGAGCCCCACCGGGCCGCCGCCGTAGCCGTCCTGCAGCAGCTGCAGCAGGCGGCG
>JBEGQE010000146.1:0-4137 GCA_041181145.1 Cyanobacteriota bacterium | reverse complement strand
CGTTGAAGTTGAGCAGGTTGCCGCCGCGCTCATCGGCGATCAGCAGCAGCGAGCGCTCATCGAGGCCCCAGAAGTCCTTCACCGCCAGGCCGGGGGTGCGGTCGTACTGGGTGAGCACCCGTAGCTTCCAGCCGCTCACGTGTTCGAAATCCTCGAGCTCCGCCTCCAGGGCCGTTCGCTGGGGGTCGGTGAGGATCTTGGCCAGGTCGATCACCGGCGTGGGGTGGTCAGGCAGCAGATCGGGGTTGTCGTAGGCCAAGGCCGGCGCCGGCAACGCTGTCAGGCCGATCCACAGGGCCAGGGCCAGGGCCGCCCCGGCCAGGGGCCGCAGCCAGCGCCCCAGCCCACCCCTCTCGCTCCGCTGCTGCATGGCGCCTGCTTCAGTGGCGAGCATTCTCCCTGAGCCGATCGCGCCCCCGTGAGCACCGCCGCCGTTGAGCCCCCCGACGCTCACGCCTGCCCGGCCTGGTTGCTGGATCGCCTGCGTGCCGCCGGCGGTGCGGTGCCCTTCCGCACCTACATGCACTGGGCCCTGCACGATCCCGAGCACGGGGCCTATGGCAGCGGCCGCCTGCAGGTGGGTCCCCGCGGCGACTTCGCCACCTCCCCCACGCTCGGCCCGGATTTCGCCGCCCTGCTGGCGCCGCAGATCGCCGCCTGGCTGCAGGAGCTGCCGGCCGATCAGCCCCTGGCCCTGGTGGAAACCGGCCCCGGTGAGGGCCAGCTGGCCCTGCAGCTCGCCCAGGAGCTCAGCAGGCACTGGCCCGCCCTGGCGGCCCGCACCACGCTGCTGCTGGTGGAACCCAATGCCGGCATGGCGGATCGCCAGCGCCTCCTGTTGGCCGACTGTCCGCTGCCCTGCCGCTGGCTGAGCCTGGAGGCCCTGGCCGCCGCGCCGGTGCGGGGCGTGATGCTGGCCCACGAGGTGCTCGATGCCCTGGCGGTGGAGCGCATCGTCTGGGACGGGGCCCTTTGGCGCCAGCAGCGGGTGGCCCTGCACGAGGGGGCGGATGCGCAGCCCTCGTTGCGGCTGGAGCCCGGCGACCCCCTGGCGCCGCAGGCGGCGGCGCCCCTCGCTGCCCTGGGGCTCCTGCCCCCCGGCCCCCAGCGCCCGCCCGGGTGGAGCACGGAGCTGCATCCCGAGCTGGGTCCCTGGCTCCGCGCCGCCGCCGCCGGCCTGGCGGCCGGGCGGCTGCTGGTGGTGGATTACGCCCATGAGGCCTGGCGCTACTACGCCCCGCAGCGCAGCAGCGGCACCCTGATGGCCTATCGCCGTCAGCGGGCCAGCGACGATCCCCTGCTGCAGCCCGGCCACTGGGACCTCACGGCCCATCTCTGCCTCGAGAGCCTGATCAGCGCCGCCGAGGCCAGCGGCTGGATGCCCCTCGGCCAGCGCCGCCAGGGGGAGGCCCTGCTGGCCCTGGGCCTGGCCCAGCGCCTGCATGGCCTGCAGCAGGGGGAGGGCAATCCGGACCTGCCGGAGCTGCTGCGCCGGCGCGAGGCGCTGCTGCGCCTGGTGGATCCAGCCGCCCTGGGGGATTTCCGCTGGATTGCCCTGGCGCGCGGCGAAGCGGCCGCTGCCCCGCCGCTGTTTCTGCTGGATCCGCCGTTGATCTGATCGGCGCCGATCTGCAGCAAGCTGCCACCACTGTCGCCGTTGCCATGGCTGATGACTCCAGGGCTGCCGCGTTTGTGGAACGCGGCCCTGCCGATCGGCTCCGTCAGCGCCTCCTCGACGGGCGGGGGCGCTGGCTGGTGCTCGTGGCCACCAGCACCGTGTGGTTGATGGATCTGCTGTTGGCCCATCACCTGGAGCAGGACCAGCAGATCGAGAGCGCCTGGAAGGGGCCGGTCACCGCGATCGAGCAGGCGGGCACGCTGCTGTTCGTGGTGATCACCACGGGCCTGATCGTGACGCTCTTCCGCGGCAGCCAACGCCAGCTGTTCCGCTGGAGCCTTGCCTATCTCTCCTTTTCCGTTGTGCAGGTGATCGCCAATGTGCTGGGCATGGTGTTCACGGCACACCATGCCGAAGGCACTGGTCTGACCAGTCTCTGGGATGTGGCTGCCGTTTATATGCAGTGCGTTCTGGTGTTCATGTTCATCTACGTCTTTCTGGATGTGAGTACCCCGGGTGGTGCCTTTGTCTGGCCCAGCCGCGATGCCGAAGATCCGCCGATGCCCCATCTGATCGACTATCTCTTCATCTCCCTGAATGTGAATTCCACCTATGGCCCCACCAGTGAGGCTCTGATCTCACGGCCGGCCAAGCTGGTGATGGCGTTGCAGGTGTTGCTGGCCATGCTGATGCTCACGGTGCTGATCGCCCGGGCTGTCAGCGCCGCCGCCTGAGACCCCTGGCCCCGCCCACGCCCCGATCGCCTGCCCTCAGCGGCAGCGTTGCAGGGCTGCCAGCACCTGGTCCGCGGTCACGTCGTCGCGGATCTCCACGCTGCCAAGGCCGGTGGGCAGCACGAAGCGCACGCGCCCATCGCGCACTTTCTTATCGCCCTGCAGGCAGCGCAGCACGGCCTCAGGCGCCAGGTCGGGCCAGGTCTGCGGCAGTGCGGCGGCGGCGATCACCGCCCGCTGGCGCCGTTGATCCTCCTGGCTCCACAGGCCGCGTTCCAGGCTGAGTTCACCGGCGGCGACCATGCCGATCGCCACGGCCTCGCCGTGCAGCCAGGTGCCGTAGCCGCAGAGGGCTTCCACCACATGGCCGAGGGTGTGGCCGTAGTTGAGGATCGCCCGCAGCCCCCCCTCGCGTTCGTCGGCTGCCACCACGCGTGCCTTGGCACCGGCCGAACGCTCCAGCAGGGTCTGCAGCAGGGCGGTGCCCACCGCGGAGCGGCTGGACAGGCCGGCCTGCGGGTCCCGGGCGGCGGCTGATTCAAGGTCGGCGAAGAGCTGTGGGTCGCCGATCACGCCGTACTTGATCACCTCGGCCATGCCGGCCCGGAACTCCCGCTCCGGCAGGGTGGCGAGGGTGTCTGGATCGATCAGCACCAGGCGTGGCTGATGGAAGGCGCCGATCAGGTTCTTGCCGCCGGGGTGGTTCACGCCGGTCTTGCCGCCGATCGCCGCATCCACCATCGCCAGCAGGGTGGTGGGCACCTGCACCACGGCGATGCCCCGCAGCCAGGTGGCAGCGGCGAAGCCGGCCATGTCGCCCACCACGCCGCCGCCGAGGGCCACGATCAGCGAGCCGCGCTCCAACTGGCGTGCGAAGGCCGCATCGTGGATCTGGGCCACGGTGGCGGGGGTCTTCTGGTCTTCGCCGGCCTCGATCACCAGGGTGCTGGGGGCGTAGCCAGCGGCCTCGAGGCTGGCCTGGGCCGTGGCGCCGTAGTGCTCGGCCACCACAGGGTTGGTCACCACCAGCACCTTGGTGCCGGCCTTGATGCCCTGGGCGGCGATCTGCTGCCCGAGGCTCGCCAGGCTGCCGGCCCCGATCACGATCGGATAGGGGTTGGCGCTCAGCTCCACGCGGATGGTGCGCAGGGCGGGTGCTGTGGCGGTCATGGGGCGTGGGCGGATCCGACGTGGCGCAAGGGGGCGTGATCCCCACGCTTGAGGCTACGGCTCGCGACCGCCCGCATTCAGCACCGCCAGCAGCCCTTCGCCGTAGCGCTCCAGCTTGGCGGCGCCGATGCCGCCGACGCTGCTGAGCCCCTCCAGGTCGGCCGGGCGACGGGCGGCCAGCTCCACCAGGGTGCGGTCGTGGAACACCACATAGGGCGGCACCCCCTGCTGGCGGGCCTGCTCGCGCCGCCAGCCCTTCAGCGCCGAGAGCAGCCCCTCGTCCACCGCGGCCTCCTCGAGGTTGACGGTGCTGCGGCCGCCGCCGCCGCCGCCGCCGCCGCCGGCGTTGCGGCGGCGGCGCTGCTCCTGCTGGGGGGGCGGCAGCGCCAGCTCCAGGCTCGTCTCGCCCCGCAGCAGCGGCCGCACCAGCTCCTCGGCTCCGAAGCACAGTCCGCCCCGGGCCTCCGATGGCGATTCCAGGTAGCCGAGGCTGCTCAGTTGGCGCAGCACGGCGCGCCATTGGCTGCGATCCAGCTCGCGACCGATGCCATACACGCTCAGCTGGTCGTGACCGAGGGAGCGGATGCGCTCGCTGTTGGACCCCAGCAGCACATC
>JBEGQE010000145.1:0-4781 GCA_041181145.1 Cyanobacteriota bacterium | reverse complement strand
CAGCTGCGACCGCTGCTAGGCATCCCGTAGGCACAGCTCCTCCGAGATCCATTGGCCGGCAAGGCTTCCGGGCTGACTCATAATCCGCCTTAGGCGAGTTCGATCCTCGCGACCCCCATCTCAGCGCGATGCCTGTTCTCGCCCCGGCTGGCCTGCTGTTGCTGCTGGCCTTCTTTTCGGCGGCGGAGCTGGCCCTGATCCGTCTGCGGCCGTCGCGGGTGCAGCTGCTCGAGGCCGATGGCCATCCGGGGGCCGCGGCGGTGGCGCGGCTGCAGCGCCGCTTGCGGCGGGCCCTGGTGGCCACCCAGCTCGGCATCTCCCTCACCCTGGTGGCCCTGGGCTGGAGCGGCCGCGGCCTGGCGGAGCGCTGGGCCGCGGCGGCGGCGGCCGGCGTGCCGCAGGGCTGGCTCGACCTGGGCGTGTTCGCCCTGCTGGTGCTGCTGGCCACCCTGCTGGGCGGCCTGCTGCCCAAGGCCTGGGTGCTGCACCATCCCGAGCGTTCGGCCCTGCGGCTGGCGCCGCTGCTCGAGGGCCTCGGGCGGTTGCTGGCGCCGTTGCTGCTGCTGATCGAGCGGTTGGCCGAGGGGCTGCTGCGTCTGGTGGGATTGCCCCGCCACTGGGATCAGCTGGTGCCGGCCCTGTCGGCCGGGGAGCTGGAAACCCTGATCGAGTCCGACAGCGTCACCGGCCTGATGCCCGATGAGCGCGACATGCTCGAGGGCCTGTTCTCCCTGCGCGACACCCAGGTGCGCGAGGTGATGGTGCCCCGCTCCGGCATGGTGACCCTGCCGCTGGAGGTGCGCTTCTCCGAGCTGATGGAGGCCGTGCACGACACCCACCACGCCCGCTTCCCGGTGATCGGCAGCTCCCTCGACGATGTGCGCGGCCTGCTCGACCTGCGCCGGCTGGCCGAACCGATCTCCAAGGGTCTGCTGCAGCGGGATTCGCCCCTGGCCCCCTACGTGACGCCGGTCACCAAGGTGCAGGAGACCACCCCGCTGGCGGAGCTGCTGCCGGTGATCCGCGGCGGCCAGCCCCTGCTGGTGGTGGTGGATGAGCACGGCGGCACCGAAGGCCTGGTGACCATCTCCGACCTCACCAGCGAGATCGTGGGCGATGAGGAGGATCCCGACAACCCGGACGATGACGACCTGCAGCAGCTGCAGGAGCACAGCTGGCTGGTGGCGGGCGATCTGGAGATCTACGAGCTCAACCGGGAGCTGGGGCTGCAGCTGCCCGAATCCGATGAGCACCACACCCTGGCCGGCTTTCTGCTGGAGCGCCTGCAGCACATCCCGGCTCCGGGCGAAAGCCTGCGCTGGAAGGGTCACCAGTTCCAGATCATGGCGATGAACGGCCCCCGCATCGAGCGGGTGGAGATCACGCGGCGCACCCCGGATCCGGGCTCGGACAACGGCGCGGCACCCGCCCCGGCGCCTGCCACCGGCGGCGAGTCCGCCTGAGCGGCGCACCCCAGCGGCGCCATCGCTGATAATTGCGCAGCTTTGCCGCCAACGCCATGCAGCCGGTTCGCGTTGGGGTCATCGGCATCGGCAACATGGGCTGGCACCACGCCCGGGTGCTGAGCCTGCTGCGCGATGCCGAGCTGGTGGGGGTGGCCGATCCGGACGCCGACCGCGGCCGCCTGGCCGTGGAGCAGTTCGGCTGCCGCTGGTTCCCCTCCTATGCCGAGCTGCTGAGCGAGG
The DNA here is from genome assembly GCA_041181145.1 of Cyanobacteriota bacterium. GTDB lineage: Bacteria > Cyanobacteriota > Cyanobacteriia > PCC-6307 > Cyanobiaceae > Vulcanococcus. Next base: position 3,075 of record JBEGQE010000145.1, on the reverse strand, counting down.
TGGAGGCGGTGTGCATCGCCGTGCCCACCCTGCTGCACCACCGCGTGGGCCTGGCCTGTTTCCAGGCCGGCGTGCACGTGCTGATCGAGAAGCCGATCGCCGCCAGCCAGGAGGAGGCCGCCGAGCTGATCCAGGCCGCCGATGCCGCCGGCCGCCTGCTGCAGGTGGGCCACATCGAGCGCTTCAACCCCGCCTTCCGCGAGCTGGTGAAGGTGGTGGCCAATGAGGAGGTGGTGGTGCTCGAAGCCCGCCGCCACAGCCCCAACCCCGACCGCGCCAACGACGTGTCGGTGGTGCTGGATCTGATGATCCACGACATCGACCTGGTGCTGGAGCTGGCCGGCGCCCCCGTGGCCAGCCTGGCGGCTGCCGGCGGCCGCAGCGCCGAGGGCCCGATCGACTATGTGAACGCCACCCTCGGCTTCACCAACGGGGTGGTGGCCAGCCTGACGGCCAGCAAGATGGCCCACCGCAAGATCCGCAGCCTGTCGGCCCACTGCCGCCGCGCCCTGGTGGAAACCGATTTCCTCAACCGCAGCCTGCAGATCCACCGCCGCAGTCACCAATCGTTCAGCGCCGATCACGGCGAGCTGCTCTACCGCAACGACGGCTTCATCGAGGAGGTGAGCACCTCGCCGGTGGACCCGCTGGTGGCCGAGCTCGAGCATTTCCTGCAGTGCGTGCGCGGCCAGGAGACCCCGGCCGTGGACGGTCCGCAGGCCTCGCGCGCCCTGCTGCTGGCGGATCTGATCGAGCAGTGCGTGGAGCAACCCACGCTCTGCATGAACCTGGCCCAGCCGATCTGACGGGCGCCCAGCCTGCTGCGGGGCCCCCGGCGTCTGAGTGTCCCCGGGGTCAGGCCGCGGTGGGTTCCGCCTCCTCCTGACCCTCGGCCAGCTCCTTCAGGGCCAGCAGCTGCCAGCGGCGGCACTGGGCCGGCGAGGAGCGGTAGAAGCGATCCCAGGCATCGCCCTTGTGCTGGCTGTAGAGCTCGGCCGGCTCGTCCGGGTGCTCCTGCTGCCAGCCCACGCGCACGGCGTGGCCGATCACCACGTCGAGGGCCAGGTCGTCGTTGAACTGCACCTGCGGGTTGGTTTCCACGAAGGCGATCAGGGTGATCAGCGTTTCGGTGCAGAGCTGGCGGTATTCCGCCGCCTCGATCTTGCCCAGCAGGTGCTCCACCTGGCTGGCGAAGTTGCGCTCGCCGGGGGTCTTTTCGCTGATCAGCGGCGCGCTCTCGAGCCGGTTGCGGCGCTCCAGCTTGTCGCCGATCACCAGGCCGCGGCAGTGGTGCAGCAGGTCCCAGATGCCGGGGTAGAAGTTGCGCGGCACCTGCTGCAGGGCCCCCACACGCATGCGGTGCTGCAGCCAGCCGCCGCCCTTCGGCAGTTCCTCCAGGGGATCGGGGGCGCTCCAGCGCACGCGCCCGCTCACGTGCAGCTGCTCCTTGCGCTGCAGCGAGGCCTTGGCGTGCTCCACGTCGGCCATCACCTGCTGCAGGCGGCGGCGGATCGCATGGGGCGGTTCGTCGCAGAGGGCCTCGAAGGCATCCAGGGGGCTCAGATCCCGCTCGATCGCCAGTTCGCCGGTGAGCAGCAGCAGCAGCTGGCCCAGCTGCAGGGTGAGCATGCCGTTGAGCAGGGCCGGGGTGTGCCGGGCCAGGCCATCGAGGGCCAGCAGCAGCTCCTGCTGCAGCATCCACTCGCGGCCGTCCTCACCGCTGAAGCGGCGGATCATTGCGGCGATCGCCTGGCTGCCCTGGGGCTGGTTGATCAGCGAATCGTTGGTGTAGTTGCGGCCCACCACCACCTGCTTCTGGCGCACCAGCAGGTCGGTGAGGGCGTCCTCGAGCTGGGGGTGCACCAGGTCGAGCGACCCGGCGCAGCGGCGCACCACGTTCCAGTCGCCATCCGCCAGGGCGCGGCGGTAGATCTCCTCCAGCAGCAGCTTGGGGGTGGCGCTGCCGCCGGGCCCCTGCAGCACCGCATCCAGCCCCAGGCGCTGCACCAGCTGCTCGAGCACCTCGGCCTGCTCCGGCAGCGAGGTGCTCTGCCAGAGCCGCTCGATCAGCTCCGGCAGGTTCGATTCCTCCAGCTCCAGTTCCTGCTCGGCGGTGAGCGGGGCATGGCCGGTGCTGGCGCGCAGCAGCGGCGCCGGTTGCGGCCGCCCCAGGCCGGTGGGGCGGGCGTGATCGGGCAGGTTGGCCCAGCAGGCCTGATCCAGCAGTTCGTGCAGCGGGGCCAGCTGCACCGCCACCCCATCCACCAGACCGCCGCGCAGCTGCTCACCGAGGCGCAGGAAGGCCTCCGGGCTGCGCTGGAACGGGGCACGCTCCACCGGAATCAGCAGCAGCGGTGCCCCCTGGCCGCGCCAGTGGCGCTGCAGCTGGCTGATCTCGCTCTGCACCGCATCCACCAGCTGCTCGGGGTCGTCCGAGAGGTAGAAGGTGCTCTCCTCGAGCACGGCCGGCAGGAAGGCCAGGGCCTGCCCCTCCTGGCGGTAGAGGCGGGCCGTCACCATCGTTTCCATGCGCATCGGCGGGTGGCCGCTCAGGCCCAGCCGCGGGTTGGCGCCCACCGCCGCCATCCGTTCGGCCAGGTCGTGTGAGCTGCCGATGCGCAGGCGCTGGCCCGGCCGGGTGACGGCCAGCCCGGCGGCCTCGAGCCTGGCGGCGATCGCCTCGCTGGCCGGCACGAAGCTCACCAGCACCTGATCGGCGCCGAGGCTGCTGCCCAGGCGGCGGCCGCTGGGGTCGAGATCCTCCGGGCTGATCAGGCCATGCAGCAGCAGATCGCCCAGCCAGGTGAGGCTCTGGGTCCAGAGCAGGGGCACGTTCTCGTTGGCCTGCCGCGGCTGGCTGCCTGGCAGCTGCCGCTCCGCGGCGATCGCCGCCTCGGGCACCACGTAGAGCTCGGGCAGCAGGGCCGTGCCGTCCACCTCCACCGCCAGCTTCGCCAGCCGCTCGCGCCAGCTCCAGGCCTCGCTCCAGCGCTCCTCGCAGCAGGCCGTGACCAGCTCATAGGCCAGGAACAGTGGCCACTCGCATTCGATGTGCTCGAACTGGGCCAGCTCCTC
>JBEGQE010000144.1:0-17130 GCA_041181145.1 Cyanobacteriota bacterium | reverse complement strand
CTGATGAGGGTGACCTTGTAGGAAGCCATGGAAGGGATTGGGGCTCACAGGCTCCTGGGAAAACCCCGGGCCCGTAGGACGGACCCTTCCTACATCCGCCGAGGGGTGTTCCTGGGGTTTGCGGGCCGTCTGGCCGCGAAGGCCAATCAGAACGGCAAGCACAGATCAGCGTGACTTATGCGACATCGGCCAGGACGGGGGCCTTGGCGGCTGTAGCGACCGGGTGCGCTGGGATCGTGTCCGGGACCGTTCAAGCCCGGCGGATCGTCATCAGGCCCCACTGGCTCTGCTGAGCGGCGAGCTCGGCCTGCCAACCCTGTTCCGCCAGGGCGGCCTGCAGGCGCGGCGCCTGATCCACCAGCAAGCCGCTGAGCAACCCCAGGCCGTCCTCGGCCAGCACCGTGCTGAAGGCCGGGCAGAGGGCCTCGATCACCGGCGCCAGGATGTTGCAGAGCAGCAGATCGGCCGGTCGGCCATCGAGCAGCTCCGCCAGGCGTTCCACCGAGCCCAGCTCCACCTGCAGCCGGCCTGAGAAGCCGCTCACGGCGGCGTTGTCGCGGGTGGCCCGCACCGCCAGGGAATCGGTATCGGCAGCGCTGACGCTGGCGGCGCCCTGGAGCAGGGCGGCGATGCCCAGAATGCCGCTGCCGCACCCCAGGTCGGCCACGCGCGCATCGCGGAGCGCAGGCAGGGCCTCGATCGCCTCCAGGCAAAGGCGGGTGGTGGGATGGCTGCCGGTGCCGAAGGCGCTGCCGGGATCCATGCGGATCACCAGCCGGTCGGCGTATTCGGGGGGCAGCTCCAGCCAGGCGGGCAGGATCAGCAGCCGCTCGCCCACCGGATCGGGCTGCCAGTGCTGCTTCCAGCTGAGGCTCCAGTCCTCATCGTCCTGCTGCTGCCAGGCGATCGGCGGCAGGGTCAGGCCGAAGGTCTCAGCCAGGGGGGCCAGGGCCGCCTCCAGCTGCTGACGCTCAAGCTCGGGCCAGTCGGCCTCCGGCAACCAGGCAACCAGCTGGCGCTGCGCCGGGGCCTCAGGCCGATGCCGAACCGCCACGCGCGGAATACCGAGGGTATTCAGCTTCCAGATCAGCGATTCCTCCAGCTCCGGCAGAGCCGGCAGTTCCAGCCGCCACCAGGAGAGGGTCATGGGAGAACGGGAGACGCCGGTCAGAGGGTGACCGGATGGGCTTCCTGGATGCCGTTGATCGCGTGGATCGTGGCCAGCAGGCTGGAGGGCAGGGGATCGTCGAGGCTGAGCACCATCACGGCGTCGCCGCGCACGATGCGGCGGCCCACCTGCATCGAGGCGATGTTCACGTTGTGCTCACCGAGCACCGAGCCCAGGTGGCCGATGATGCCGGGCATGTCGCGGTGCCGGGTGAACAGCATGTGGCGGCTCGGGGCCACGTTCACCGGGAACTCATCGATGGTGGTGATGCGCAGCTCGCCATCGGCGAACACGGCGCCGGTCACGGTGTGGCTGCCGTTGCCTCCCTTCGAGCTCAGCTGCAGCGAACCGCCGGCGAAGTCGCGGGCGGCATCGTCCTTCACCTCGAGCACGTGGATGCCGCGCTCCTTGGCCTCCAGGCCGGCGTTCACATAGTTGATCGAATCGCCGAGGGCAGTGGAGAGCAGACCCTTAAGGGCCGCGATCACCAGGGGCTGGGCCGGGTGATGGGCAAATTCACCCTGCAGGCGCACTTCCAGCTCGCTGATCTGGCCGCCGGCCAGCTGGCTGAGCAACTGACCGAGGGTTTCGGCCAGCTGCAGGTGGGGCTTGAGCTGCTCCATCACCTCGGCGTTGAGGCCGGGGATGTTCACGGCGCTGCGGGCGGGCAGGCCCAGCAGCACATCGCGGATCTGCTCAGCCACGTCGATGGCCACATTCTCCTGGGCCTCTTCGGTGGAGGCACCGAGGTGGGGGGTGAGGATCAGCCGCTCACTGACGCTGCGCAGCGGCGAATCGGCCTCCAGGGGCTCCTTGGCGTACACATCCAGGGCGGCGCCGGCGATCACGCCGTTCTCCACCGCCTCGGCGATGGCGGCCTCATCGATGATGCCGCCGCGGGCGCAGTTCACGATGCGGGCCGTGGGCTTCATCGTGCGCAGCAGCTCGGCGTTCACCAGGTTCTCGGTGTCCGGGGTGCGGGGCAGGTGCAGGCTCACGTAGTCGGCCTGGGCGAAGAGATCCGCCAGCGGCAGCAGCTTCACCTGCATCTGCTGAGCGCGCTCGGGCGACACAAACGGGTCGTAGGCCAGAAGCTCCATGCCCATGGCCTTGGCCACACGGGCCACATGGGAGCCGATCTTGCCCAGACCGACCACGCCGAGCTTCTTCTTGTAGAGCTCGTTGCCGACGTATTTCTTGCGGTCCCAGCCGCCGGCCATCGTGCTCACGTGGGCGTGGGGCACGTGGCGCGAAAGCGACAGCATCAGCGCCAGGGCGTGTTCAGCCGCAGCGATCGTGTTGCCCTCAGGGGAGTTGACGACGATCACACCGCGCTTGGTGGCAGCCGGCACATCGACGTTGTCGACCCCCACACCGGCGCGGCCGATGATCCGCAGCTTGCCGGCCGCCTCGATGATGTCGGCGGTCACGGTGGTGCCCGAACGGATCATCAGGGCGTCGTATTCGCCGATGATCGCCTTCAGCTGCTCGGGCGGCAGGCCCGTGCGCACGTCCACCTGGGCCACCTGCGAAAGAATGTCGATCCCTGTCTGGTCAATGGGATCGGAAACCAGAACCTTCGTCATGACCCGGCGGGGGTGGGGGCGGCCGGAGGTGCAGTGTAGAGATCGGCCCATCCGCCCTCGCCCGGGGCCCGCGCCGACCGGATCCGCCGGCGGCACTGCAGGCCGCACCGCCGGCCGGATCTGCAGGCCGCACCGCAGGCCGTGGAGAATCAGCGCAGTGCGAGAAGCAGCCCGTGGGCAGCAGTGTGGTGGTGGTGCTGGCGGAGCGCAAGCGGTTGCGCCAGCTTCGCGAGCAGCTGGCGGGGCTCACCCCGCCGCCGGCACGGCTGGTGGCGATCGGCCAGGGTGAAACCGACATCGCCGAGGTTGCCGAGCTCAACCCGGCACTGGCCCGGCGCCTGCGGCAACGCGGCATGGCCCGCTGGCTGCTGCCCTTCGGTTTCTTTGCCGGTCTGACCTTCACATTCATCACCGACCTCGACACCTTCGCCTTCGCCGGTGATCTGGGCTCCCACCTGATCGGCGGGTTGCTGGGGCTGGGCTCGGGCTGGCTGGGCAGCTTCGCCGCCGCGGCCAGTGTCACCTCCGAGGTGGATGACCGGGTGCGCGCCCTGCGCAACCGCCTCGAGGAGGGCAACTGGTTGCTGCTGGTGGAAGCCGCCAATGGAGTGGAGATGCCCTGGACGAGCCTGCAGGAGGCCCGTCCGAAGGCCGTGGTGCGACTGAACGAGAGCTGATGAACCAGGAGAGGCCCGATGTTGCCGCGTGAGCAGCTGCTGCAAGGCAGCCGGGATCCCAAGGGCCTGGCGGTTCTGATCGACCTGGCGGAGCAGGCCCTGCGCACCTGGGAACCGATCTGGAGCGGCTTCGTGCCGGCCGAACTGCGCGAGGAGGCCGAACAGCGGCTGGGGGCGCTGAGCGAGCTGAGCCTGGGTTCCGCCGGCGGTTGGCCGGGCGCCGAGCGCCGTTGCCTGTTGCTGCAGCGCGCCGAGCTGGCGTCCACCGGGGGCGAGGCCCCGGCGGGGACCACGGACGGCAGCGCCGCGGCCGGCCCAGCGCTGGCCGGCCGGATTGTGAGCGGCAACTTCCGGTTTGATCCCGCCGAGCCGGAGGACATGCGCCGCGGTCTGCTGGCGGCCGGCGCACAGGCCGCAGAGCTGGGCGACATCTGGCTGCGTGGCGACCGGGGCGCCCAGCTGGTGCTCAGCACCAGCGCCGCCGAGCGCCTGCAGGGGGGCAGCGGCCAGGTGCGCAGCGTGGAGGTGCACCTGGAGCGGGTGGCGCTTGAACAGCTGCAGCCGCCGGCCCAGCGCAGCCCGCGCGAGCTGAGCAGCGTGGAAGCATCCCTGCGGCTCGATGCGGTGGCCTCCGCCGGATTCGGTCTGTCGCGCAGCCGCATGGCCGAACTGATCCGCAGCGGCGCCGTGCGCGTGAACTGGCAGCCGGTGAGCAGCCCCAGCCGCGAACTGGCCTGCGGCGATCGGGTGCGGCTGGAGGGTCGGGGCGAACTGGAAGTGCTGGAGATTCAGCCCACCAAGCGGGAGCGCTGGCGCCTGCGGCTGCTGAGGCGCTGAGCGGCGCTGAGCAGAGGCCCGCTCGCCCACCGACTGCTAGGTTGCCCGTGCCGCAAGGCCCCTGAGGGCGATTAGCTCAGAGGTAGAGCACTACCTTGACACGGTAGGAGTCACTGGTTCGATTCCAGTATCGCCCACTCAATCCGTCGGTTTCACTCCGTCGGTTTCACACCGTCAACCCCGTGGTGATCGAAGCCGCCCCCGGCCAGCCGTTCAGCCTGGTGATCGGTCTTGGTCGCTCCGGCATCGGCGCTGCGCGTCTGCTGCATCGGCTCGGCCAGGCGGTGCTGTTGATCGAGAGCCAAACCAACGAAGCCCTGGTGGCCCGGGCTGAGGCCCTGCGCACCGAAGGCATCGCCGTGGCCCTGGGGATTCCGCTGGATGGGGCGCTCCTCAGCCGGTTCAGCGCGCCGCCCGAGCGGGCGATCGTGAGCCCCGGCATCCGCTGGGACCATCCCGCCCTCGAGGCCCTGCGCGCCGCCGGCGTGCGCTGCGATGGCGAGATCACCACCGCCTGGGAGGCCACCCGGCCGGTGCCCTGGATCGGCATCACCGGCACCAACGGCAAGACCACCGTGACCCACCTGGTGGCACACCTGCTGGCGGCGGCCGGGCTGCAGGCACCGATGTGCGGCAACGTGGGCCACTCCGCCGCGGAGCTCGCCCTGGAGCGCCTGGGCCCCGACCAGACAGCGCCGGACTGGCTGGTGGTGGAGCTGAGCAGCTACCAGATCGAGGCCGCGCCCGCCCTGGCGCCGCAGATCGGCCTGTGGACCACCCTCACGCCCGACCACCTGGAGCGCCACGGCAGCCTCGACAACTACCGGGCGATCAAGCGCAGCCTTCTGGAGCGCTCGGCGGTGCGCATCCTGAACTTCGACGACCCGGACCTGCGCAGCCGCGCCGCCAGCTGGGATCAGGCCCGCTGGATCACCGCCGGCCCGCGCGCTGCCGCCGAAGCCGCCGGGGTCTCCCCCCACCTCTGGATCGAGGCCGACCAGGTGCATCAGGCCGATGGCCCCCTGCTCGATGCCCGCGCCCTGGCGATGCCCGGCGCCCACAACCGCCAGAACCTGCTGATGGCAGCGGCAGTGGGTCTGGAGGTGGGGATGGGCGGCGCCGCCATGGAGGCCGCCTTCCGCTCCTTCCCCGGTGTGCCCCATCGACTCGAGCGCATCCGCGAGCTGGAGGGGGTGAGCTGGTTCAACGACAGCAAGGCCACCAATTACGACGCCGCCGAGGTGGCACTGCAGGCCCTGGACGGACCGCTGGTGGTGCTGGCCGGCGGCGAATCCAAACGGGGCGAGGCCGGTGGCTGGATCGCACAGCTGCAGCGCCAGAGCCGGGCGGTGGTGCTGTTCGGAGCCGCCCAGGCTGAATTCCGTGACCTGCTGCAGCAGGGGGGCTACGGCGGAGTGATCGAAGCCGTGGAGGGTCTGGCGGAGGCGGTGCCCCTGGCGCGGGTCCTGGCGGCCCGCCACGCCTGCCGGGCGGTGCTGCTTTCCCCGGCCTGCGCCAGCTTCGATCAATACCGCGACTTCGAGGCCCGAGGCGATCACTTCCGCCAGCTCGTGCAGTCCCTCTGAGGGCGGCCGTGCCCAGGCCTGAGCAGGCTGGAGCCGGGCGCTACCCTCACGCCAATCCCGAGGCGGCGGATGGCCCACTGGCTGATGAAGAGTGAGCCCGACGTGTACGGGATCCATCATCTTCAGCAGGAGGGCACCACCCTCTGGGACGGGATCCGCAACTACCAGGCGCGCAACTTCATGCGCAGCATGCAGATCGGAGATCGCGCCTTCTTCTATCACTCGAATGCCAAACCACCGGGCATCGTCGGGATGATGGAGGTGATCGAAACCGGCATCACCGACCCCAGCCAGTTCGATCCTGCCAACAAGTATTTCGACCCCAGGTCGAAGGCTGAGGCCCCGCGCTGGGACTGCGTGCGCCTGCGCTATGTGGGCACCTTCCCGCAGCTGCTCAGCCTGGATGCCCTGCGGGAGCAGTTCAGCGTGGAGGAGCTGCCGGTGGTTCGCCAGGGCAACCGCCTGTCGATCCTGCCGGTCCCCGAGGCCAGCGCCGCGCGGCTGCTGGAGCTGCTCGGGCCGCTGTGAACGGAGCTCGCATCCACCCGGGCCTGGCCCTGCGCCAGGGGTGGCGGGGGCTGCAGCTGCAGCCACGGCTCACCTGGGGCTTCTGCACCCTGGCCTGCGGCCTGCACCTGCTGGGCTGGGCCCTGTTCGCCGCCGGCCACGGCATCGGCAGCGCCGTGCTCGCCCTGCTGCTCAATGGCGTGGGCGTGGGCCTCTATGCGGCCAGCCTGATCTGGCTGATTGAAGGGCTGAGCCGCCTCGCTCTGGCCCATGGTGTCGGCCGACGGCTGCGCTGGCGGCAGCTGGCCCGCTGGCATGGCCGCCAGAGCTGGAGGCTGACCCTCGGCCTGCTCAACACGGCCCTGGCCGCCGCCGCCGCCGCCCTGGCCGGGTTCATGGCCTGGTCACTGGCGCTGTTGCTGCTTCCCATGCTGAGTGTTCTGCCGGCCCTGCTGGGCATGGCGGCGGTGGCGGCGGTGCTGCTCAGTCAGCTGTTCAACCCCTGCCTGGTGCTCGATCAGCGGCTGAGCCCCAGCCAGGCCTTCGGCCGCGGCGTGGACCTGCTCAGCCGCCACTGGCCGGCCCTGCTGACCCTCGTGCCGCTGTTGCTGGCCATCCTGGCGATGCCCTTCGGCCTCGGGCTGCTGGCCGAGGGCCTGGGGTCGGGTCTGGGGGTGGTGGTCACGGTCCTGGCGATGGTGGGCGTGCTGCCCGTGCTCGCCGCCACCATCAGCGCGGCCTATCGCCAGCTGCAGGGCTGAGGGGTTCGCTGAAGCGCGGCTGCTGGGGGAACAGGTTGGCCAGATAGCAGCGGGTGATCTCGCGGGTCTGCACACCGTTCTGCACCAGGAAGCCGGCCAGGGCCGCCTGGAACAGGCGGTACTGATCCCAGTTCGGATGGGCCTCGATGAAGCCCTGCATCGACTGCAGCAGGGGCTCGGGCACCTCCGCCCGCATGCTCACCGTGCCCACCATCTCCATCCGGTTCTCCCGATCGCGCCTCCAGTTCCCCACGGCATGGCGGTGCGGTCAACCAACGGCCCACTGCGCCATTCGCAGCGGCTCTCACGGCGAGATCCCCCCACCCGCCGGTGGGTTCGGAGCCTGAGGTGACGAGGCGCCGCTGCGGCTGGTGAACGGCCGCGACCCTGTCAACGGGAAAGGGAGCGGCAGCGGGGTTCTCCCCAGGCTGCAGCCGTGGACAGGATCCAGGGGAAGCGCCCTGGGGAAAACCGGTGCAAAAGGCTGGGGAGAGGCAGCCCGGGCTTGGGAGAAGGGCACCGATCAGCAGTGCTGATCTGCGGGGCAGTCTCGTGGCCGATCTCAGCAGCCGCCATCAGCAACGTCCCGCGCCGGCCCAGGGCGCTCGGGCAAGCTGGCGCCAGCCACACCCACGCCGTCCGCCCGTCGCTGCATCTGGTGCAGAGGCAGGGGGTGGTGCCGAAGCCTTCATCGGCCTGCTGCGCAGCAGCGCCCTGCACGCCCTCACGGCTGGCCATGCAACTGCTGCAACGCCTGGCTGAAGGCGCGGCTGGCCGGATGGGACCAGCGCCCCTCCAGGGCCCGCTGCCCGGCGGCCGGGGTGAGCACCACCTGGAGATCCCAGGCGTCGCGATCGCCGTCGATCGCGAGCCACCAGACGCCACGTTCCAGCTCCAGGCTGATCGCCTCCTCAGCCATCAGCTGATCCACCAGGGCGGTGTGCTGAGCCACCAGGTCGGCGACCGCCTCGCGCAGGGCGATCGCCTCGGCATCACTGAGCTCCACCGCCCAGCCCTCACCGCCGATCAACACAGCAAAGGGCTGACGGCCGCCATCCCAGGCGAGCCGCCAGCCCTCCCCTTCACGGGCGATCAAGGTTGATCAGCCGGGCAGCAGGTCGGGCTGATCCTGCTCATCGCTGAGCTCGATGATCGCCCGCTGCACCGGCTTGACCATGCTGTCCTCCAGCAGGCCATCGAAATCGTCGAAGCGGCGCTGCTTGGCCCGGAAGGCGATCCGCACCGTGGTGAGGTAGCGGTTGCTGGAGTGACGCACGAGGCTCTCGGCGCGCTGGGCGAGCTCCTTGGGGCTGACGTTGACGCCGAGATACATGCACTACTCGCCAATCGACCCATCGTAGGTCAGCAGGCTGCCGGGCAACGGCACCGTGACCGGGAAGCAGAGGGGCTGAAGGCCGGGGGCCTGCAGCCGGATCTCCCGCACCAGCTGCAGGGCCTCCAGGGGCGGCCGCAGCAACGGGATCAGCTCTGTCACCACGGCACGGTGCGCCCGATCGCGGCACTCGATGCGCAGGCAGCCCCAGCCGCGGGCCAGGCGACAGGCGAGCAGCGGGTCCAACCGCCGCGCCAGACCCGGATCCTCCCGATAGAAGGACCAGATCGCCAGCAACACCCGATCCATCGCGCATCCAGACCCACTGGTCTCACCATGGAGGGTCCGATTGCGCCACGCTCGGGGCGGGCAGTTTCCCTTCAGCTTTGCGGCCATGGCCGGCACCCTCGCCATCGACCTGGGCAGCACCACCACGGTGGTGGCCTTCCAGCCCGGCGACGGCCGCCCGCCGGAGCTGCTGGCGCTGCATCCGTACAGCACCTCGGAGCCAGTGGCGATCCCGAGCCTGATCTGGCTCCGTCACCCCGAGGCCGATCAGCCGCTGATCGGCCGCCAGGTGCTGGAGGCCGGCCTGTTGGAGCGCGGCGGCGCCGAGCTGCATCGGGATTTCAAACGCTGGATCGGCGCCGGGGCGACCGCGGCCAACGGCGCCCAGCCCACCCACCGGAGCCTGCTCAGCCCGGAGCAGAGCGGCCGGTTGCTGCTGGAGCACATCTGGCGGCGGCTGCCCGCCGAACTGGCGCCCCAGCGGCTGGTGCTCACCGCCCCGATCGACAGCTACCGGGGCTACCGCCAGTGGCTGCTTCAGGCCACGGCCGCGCTGGCCGTTCCGGAGGTGGCGCTGGTGGACGAGCCCACCGCCGCAGCGATCGGTGCCGGCCTGGCGGCGGGCAGCCGGGTGCTGGTGCTCGATGTGGGGGGCGGCACCACCGACCTGGCCCTGGTGCACTTGCAGGGCGGTGAGGGCCGAGCGGCCCCGATCGCCCAGCTGCTGCGGTTCGGGGGCCGCGATCTCGGCGACAGCCGCCAGGCCCTGCGCACCGCCGCCGTGCTGGGCAAGGCCGGCCTGGCCGTCGGCGGTCGTGACATCGACCGCTGGATCGCCGCCGCCCTCTGCCCGGAGCTCGCCGGTGCCGCCGAACAGTCCGACCTGCTCACCGCCTGCGAGCGGCTGAAGTGCCAGCTGAGCAGCCGCGAGGAAGCCCTCAGCCTCTGGACGCCGGCCGGCGGCGGCGCCCCCCGGGAGCTGCGGCTGCGGCGCGAGGAGCTGGAGGACCTGCTGGAGCGCAAGGGGCTGCTCCAGCTGCTGGATGATCTGCTGGAGCAGGTCCTGGCCGGCGGCCGCGCCGCGGGGGTGCAGCTGCGGGACCTCGATGCGGTGCTGCCGGTGGGCGGCAGCAGCCGGCTGCCCCTGATCCGCCGCTGGCTGCAGGACCGGCTGCCCGGGGTGCCCCTGCGCGGCGAGCGGCCGGTGGAGGCCGTGGCCATGGGGGCGCTGAGCCTGACACCCGGCGTGGCGGTGAAGGATGTGTTGAGCCGTGGGGTGTCGCTGCGGTGCTGGGACCGGCGCAGCGGCGAGCACCGCTGGCATCCGCTGTTCGTGGCGGGCCAGCCCTGGCCGAGCGAACGGCCGCTGCGGCTGGTGCTGGCCTGCAGCCGGCCGGAACAGAGCCAGCTGGAGCTGGTGCTGGGCGAGCCGAGCGATGAGCAGCGCAGCGAGGTGGTGTTCGTGGACGGACTGCCGGTGCTGCGCCGTCGACCCGCCGGCAGCGCGGCGGTGCAGGCGTGGCCGCAGCAACCGCCGGCCCTGCCGCTCTCACCGCCGGGCAGCCCGGGGGAGGACCGCTGGGACCTGGCGTTCTCCATCGACGCCGACGGCCGGCTGGTCCTGGAGGGACGCGACCTGCTCAGCCAGACCCTGCAGCCCCCGCGCCCCCTGGGCCGGCTGCGCTGAGGTGACGGCTGCCGGGCTGCCCCCACCGCCCTGAAGCAGGGATCACGGCTGCATAGAACAGGAGGGTTCCACCGGCCCTCCCGCCTTGGCCATCCGCCGGCACCGGCTGCCCCGCTTCTGGCTGGTGCTCACACTCGGGCTCGTGGCCAGCGCCGTCGGCACGGCCTACTGGTGGGAAAACCAGCTGCCCCAGCGCCTGGAGCAGGCGGCGCGCAGCGGCCGCCTCGACGACTGCCTGCGCTATGGCGAGCAGCTGGCGGCGCTGCGCTGGCTGGGGGGCAAGGCGCCCCAGGAACAGGGGCAGTGCCGGCGCCTGAAGGCGGCCGAGCTCTGGCGCCAGGGGAACTGGTCGGCAGCGCTGCGCCTGCAGCTGCAACTGCTCAATTCCGGCGCCAGCGACAGCGCCGACCAGCGGACCCTGCTGCGCTGGCAGGCCCAGCTGGAGAGCCAGGCCCGCCAGCGCTACGCCGCCGGCGACCTGGACGGCGCCCTGAAGGTGCTGGCCAGCCTGAATGGCTCTGAAACCGCCGAGGGCAGCGCCCTGGGCGACAGCCTGCGGCAGGACTGGAACCGCAACCGCTGGTACCAGCAGCGCGCGGCCCAGCTGATCCCGCAGAAGCGCTGGTGGGAGGCCCTCGATGCCCTCAACCGGATCGAGCATCCCTGGTGGAAGCGCCACAGCCAGCCCCTGCGCCGCCAGGTGGAACAGGGCATCGAAGGCCTGCGCCGCCAGCATGAAGCCGAGCACGACAGCCACGACGGCGGCCTGGAATCGAACGTGCCCCAGCACAAGCTCAATGCGCTGGTCACCGCCAAGATCGCCGCGGGCCTGGACGACTGGCAGGCCTTCAGCAGCGCCTGCCGCGAGCTGGGGGGCAAGGTGGTGGAAGCCGGCCCGGAGACGGCCTGCCGCCGCTGATGGTGCGTGACAGGATGGGCGCCAACGCCGCACCCTCTTCATGCAGCCGGGAGATCAGGTCAGGGTTTGTCAGAGCGTGGTGGTGTTCCACCACCCCGAGCACCGGGGCCAGGCCTTTGATCTCCAGGGTCAGCAGGGCGAGGTGGTGACGGTCCTCAACGCGTTCAAGGGACGTCCGATCAGCCCCACCCTGCCGCTGATCGTGGCCTTCGGTCGCTTCCGGGCCCACTTCCGCGCCGATGAGCTCGAGGCCGTGGCCTGACTGACGGGAGCTCGCCCCCGCCGCCGCGCCCGTCAGCTCTCCTTGATCAGGAACACCCCCTCCTCGCCGTCGATCGACTGCAGGCAGAGGGCGATCAGCTCGTGACGGCTGGTGGGCACCACCCGCCCGCAGAAATCCGGCTGGATCGGCAGCTCACGATGGCCCCGGTCCACCATCGCCAGCAGGCGCACCCGTCGGGGACGGCCCCAGGCCTGCAGCGCCTCCAGGGCTGCGCGGACCGTGCGGCCGGTGAAGATCACATCGTCCACCAGCACCACCTCACGGCCATCGAGGCTCTCGGGCAGGGCGGTGGGGATGGCCAGCCGGGTGCCGACCCGCTCGAGGTCGTCGCGGTGGAAGGTGGGATCGAGGCTGCCGCAGGCGATCGCATGGCCACACAGGGCCTCCAGATGCTCCGCCAGCACGCGCGCCAGGGCCACGCCACGGGTGGGAATGCCCAGCAGGATCAGCTGCCGACTGTCGGCCACGCTCTCCAGCACCTGGGAGGCCAGGCGATGGATGGTGCGTCCCAGCTCCTCGGCCGACAGGATCTCCAGGCGCTCGGCGGGCGACTGGGCCACTGAATCGAGAGACATCTCGACGGACATCTCGGCGGAGAGCTTGGCGGACATCTCAGCGGTCATAGAGGTGCGGCCGCGGCTGGCGATCGTAACGACGGCAGCCCGCCGATCCCCGTATCGCCAAAAGCTGACCGTAGCGGGATCGCGTGGGGATTCAGAACCAGGCCCGCGGTAGGTTGGCCTGAGATTGCGTGGCAGAAGCGAGGCAGGATCAACCGGGTGACAGCTGTACCGTCCACCGACACGAGCTCCAGCCGCGACGGCAGCCGGGTGGATCCCGGCAGCACCGCCAAATCCGCCGCCGGCGGGTCGGCCCCTGTTTCCCCAGTGGTTCTCTGCATCCTCGATGGCTGGGGTTACCGGCACGAGGATGAACACAACGCCATTCGCGCCGCCCAGACGCCGGTGATGGATGCGCTGTGGCATGCCTATCCCCACACCCTGATCCAGGCCAGCGGCGGCGATGTGGGCTTGCCGGACGATCAGATGGGCAACTCCGAGGTGGGGCATCTGACCATCGGCGCCGGCCGGATCATCCGCCAGGAGCTGGTGCGCATCGGTCAGGCCGTGCGCGATGGCTCGATCGCGGCCAATCCCGAACTGAACGCCTTGGCCGATCGCCTGCTGGCCAGCGGTGCCTGCCTGCACCTCACCGGCCTCTGCTCCGACGGCGGGGTGCACAGCCATGTGGACCACCTCGGAGGACTGCTGCACTGGGCCGCCGAGCGGGGCCTGCGCGACGTGTGCATCCATGTGATCACCGACGGCCGCGACACCCCCACCCAGAGCGCCCCCGGCTTCCTGCAGAAGATCGAAGCCCAGATCGCCGCCGCCGGCGTGGGCCGCATCGCCACGATCTGCGGTCGGTACTGGGCGATGGACCGCGACAACCGCTGGGAGCGCACCGAGAAGGCCTACCGCCTGCTCACCGAGAACGCCGAACCCTGCGGGCACACCCCCCAGCAGGTGCTCGCGTCGTCCTACGCCGAGGAGATCACCGACGAATTCATCGAGCCCACCCGCATCGCCCCGGGCGCGATCGAGGCCGGCGATGGCCTGATCTGCTTCAACTTCCGCCCCGATCGTGTGCGCCAGATCGTGCGCGCCTTGGTGCTGCCCGAGTTCGATGGCTTCGAGCGCCAGCGGATCGAGGAGCTGCAGGTGGTCACCTTTACCCAGTACGAAGCCGGCCTGCCCGTGGCTGTGGCCTTCCCGCCTGAATCCCTCGACGGCCTGCTCGGCCAGGTGGTGTCGGAGGCAGGCCTGCGCCAGTTCCGCACGGCCGAAACCGAGAAATACCCCCATGTCACCTATTTCATGAACGGTGGCATCGAGCAGCCCTACCCGGGTGAGGACCGGCATCTGGTGCCCTCGCCACGGGTGGCCACCTACGACCAGGCACCGGCGATGTCGGCCGAGCAGCTCACCGACCATTGCATCGCGGCGATCAACAAGGGCGTGTATTCGCTGGTGGTGATCAACTACGCCAACCCCGACATGGTGGGCCACACCGGTGAGATGGAGGCCACGATCGAGGCCATCGGCACCGTCGATCGCAGCGTCGGTCGGCTGATGGAGGCCACCAACCGCATGGGCGGCACGCTGCTGGTGACCGCCGACCATGGCAACGCCGAGCTGATGGAGGGCCCGGATGGACGCCCCTGGACAGCCCACACCACCAACCCGGTGCCGGTGATCCTGGTGGAGGGCGAGAAGCGCAAGCTGCCCGGTCATGGCAATGCGGTTCAGCTGCGCGACGGGGGCGGCCTGGCCGACATCGCCCCCACCCTGCTGGAGATCCTGGGGCTTCCCCAGCCTGCCCGGATGACCGGCCACTCCCTGGTGGTTCCCCTCGGCCAACCGGCGGTCCCCAGCCGCATTCCCCAGACCCTCGGGGTCTGAGATCATCTGTCCCCTGAGCCCGCAGGCCTTCGCATGCTCCAGAGCGTTCTCACCTGGATCTGGATCAGCAGCGGTGTGCTGCTGGTGATCAGCGTGCTGCTGCACAGCCCCAAGGGCGATGGCATGGGCGGACTGGCCGCCAGCGGTGGCTCCATGTTCAGCAGCGCCCGCAGTGCCGAAGCCACCCTCAACCGCATCACCTGGACCCTGCTGGCCGTGTTCCTCGGCCTGGCAGCCGTGCTCAGCGCCGGTTGGCTCAAGGGCATCTGATCGCTGATCAACAGCCTCCTTCCCCGATGACCCGCCGCGGCCTGCTTGCCACCCTGGCCACCCTGGCCAGCCCGCTGCTGGGCAGCCAGCGGGCCGAAGCCGCTGCGGCGGCGACCGATCCGCAGTGGCAGCTCAGCGACGCCGACTGGAAGCGCCGGTTGAGCCCTGAGGCCTACGCCGTGCTGCGCCGCGAAGGCACCGAGCGCCCCTTCACCAGTCCGCTCAACAACGAGAAGCGTCCGGGCACGTTCCTCTGTGCCGGCTGCGCCCTGCCATTGTTCAGCTCGAAGGCCAAATACGACAGCGGCACCGGCTGGCCCAGCTTCTGGCAGCCCCTGCCCAACGCGATCGCCACCAAGGTGGACTTCAAGCTGATCGTGCCGCGCACGGAATACCACTGCCGACGCTGCGGTGGGCACCAGGGCCATGTGTTCGGCGATGGTCCCCGTCCCACCGGAAAGCGCTACTGCAACAACGGTGTCGCGCTGACCTTCCGCGTCAGCCAGTGAATTCGCTGTTGTAGGCCTCTTCGCCGTGGGCGTTGATGTCGAGCCCCTGGGTTTCCTCGATGTCGTTGACACGCAACGGCAGCACCAGGCGGATCAGCTGCAGGATCACGTAGGTGCCGGTGGCCACGAACACGATCGTGAACCCGGCCGCCTTGCACTGGATCCAGAACTGGCTGAGCTGGCCCAGCAGCAGGCCGTCGGCGCCGGCGGGGTTGAGGCTGCGCAGGCAGAACACACCGGTGAGCAACGTACCCAGCAGGCCGGCAACGCCGTGCACCGGCAGCACATCGAGGGTGTCGTCCAGGCGCCAGCGGTTCTTCAGCTTCAGCGCCTGATAGCAGACCAGGGCCGCCGCAAAGCCGATCAGCACCGCCGCCAGCGGGCTGACGAAGCCAGCGGCCGGCGTGATCGCCACCAAACCGGCCACGGCACCGGTGGCCACACCCACGGCGGTGGGTTTGCCCCGCTGCCAGGTTTCAATCAGCATCCAGCCCAGGGCCGCCGCGGCGCCGGCGGTGTTGGTGGTGAGACAGGCCAGGGAGGCCAGGTTGCCGGCCACCAGGCCGCTGCCGCCGTTGAAGCCGAACCAGCCGAACCAGAGCAGACCGGCCCCCATCAGGATGAACGGCACGTTGTGGGGCGGGGCGGCATGGCCGGCCATCAGGCTGCGGCGGCGCCCCACCACCAGGGCGGCCACGGCGGCGGCCACTCCCGAGGGCAGCTCCACCACCAAACCACCGGCAAAGTCGATCGCCCCCAGGCCCTCCGGGCCAAGGAAGCCGCCCGGGCCCCACACCATGTGGGCCAGGGGCAGATAGATGAAGGTGCTCCAGAGCAGCAGGAACAGCACCCAGGCGCGGAAGTCCATCCGCTCCACCACGGCGCCGGAGATCAGGGCGGGCGTGATGATGGCGAAGGTGACCTGGAAGAACGCCACGGCACCCTGGCTCAGCTGGCCATCGCCGAAGGGAGCCGACCAGTTGCTCAGGCCGGCCCACTGCAGGCCACCGATGAACGGTGCCAGCGGACCACTGCCGGGAGCGAAGGCGAGGCTGTAACCGAACAGCACCCACAGCACACTGACCAGGGCCATGGCGGTGAAGCTCATCACCATGGTGTTCAGCACATTGCGGCTGCGCACGAAGCCGCCGTAGAACATCGCCAGGGCCGGCGTCATCATCAGCACCAACGCGGCACTGACCAGCACAAAGCCGTTGTTGGCGCTGCGCAGCGCCAGATCCGTGGCAAACAGCGGCAAGGGGAAGCAGGCGAAACCGCTCCAGCGTGGTGAGCCAGGGCAACCGCTCCCGTATCAGCGGCTACAGAACGGCGAATTCAGGTGTCAACCGATACCACGCCTGCGGGGGGCGGGGAGGCCACGCCAATGGGGGCAGTGCTCAGGCAGGGAAAGGCTGACGCTGAGCACGGTGGACCAGATCCTGCAGAAGCCGTTACCGCCATGGGGCTGGCCGCAGAAATGCACACAGCTGGCGCACTTGGTGTGGAGATGGGCCACGCAGGGCGGGCTGGAGCGGCGATGGTAACGGCGGTTCAGCCGGCAGCGCGACCCATGAAAAAGGAGGGCCCTGGGCCCTCCCGTTCGCTGATCGGCCAGGGGTCCAGCACAGCGCGGACCCTGGCCAGCGGTGCCGCGATCAGTAGTCGAAGTCGCCGCCCATGCCGCCGCCAGCGGGAGCTGCTTCCTTCTTCTCGGGCATGTCGGCCACGATGCACTCGGTTGTGAGCACCATGCCGGCGATCGAGGCGGCGTTCTGCAGACCGGAGCGGGTCACCTTGGCAGGATCCACGATGCCGGCGGCGAGCATGTCCACGTACTCGCCGGTGGCGGCGTTGTAGCCCTCGTTGAAAGGCTTGTTCTTGACGTGCTCGGCCACGACGGCGCCGTTGGCACCGGCGTTCTCAGCGATGCGCTTGAGGGGAGCGGTGAGGGCGGACGCCACGATGGTGGCGCCGATCAGCTCCTCGCCTGCGAGGTTGGCGGCCGCCCACTGCTCGAGGGCCGGAGCCAGGTGAGCCAGGGTGGTGCCACCGCCGGGAACGATGCCCTCTTCAACGGCCGCCTTGGTGGCGTTGATGGCGTCTTCCAGGCGCAGCTTCTTGTCCTTCATCTCGGTCTCGGTGGCAGCGCCCACCTTGACCACGGCCACACCGCCGCTCAGCTTGGCCAGACGCTCCTGCAGCTTCTCCTTGTCATAGGAGGAGTCGGTTTCGTCCATCTGCTTGCGGATCTGCTCGC
>JBEGQE010000143.1:0-12307 GCA_041181145.1 Cyanobacteriota bacterium | reverse complement strand
GGCCACCGATCAGGCGGCTGTAGCTCAGGCCGTTCAGGCGAGCGGCCGCGTTGATGCGGGCGATCCAGAGGCGGCGGAAGTCGCGCTTGCGGCGGCGACGGTCGCGGTAGGCGTTGCAGAGCGCCTTCATCACCCGCTGGTTGGCGGTGCGGAACAGGGAGCCGTTGCCGCCGCGGAAGCCGCGCGCCAGGCGCAGGATCTTGTTGCGGCGTTTACGGGCGACGTTGCCCCTCTTGACGCGGGCCATGAATGCTTCTCAGTAGTTAGGTCGGTGACAGCGGATCCAGCTGGCGTATTCAGCTGTAAGGGAGCATCGCGCTCACGTTGTCCGCATCGCGCTCGTCCACCACGGCCATGGTGCCGAGGTGCCGCTTGCGCTTGGCACTCTTGTGGTCGAGCAGGTGGTTGCGGAAAGCGTGACGGCGCATGAACTTCCCGCTGCCGGTGGCTTTGAACCGCTTGGCGGCTGCTTTGCGGGTCTTGAGCTTCGGCATTTGCGTAGCGCGCTCTGGCACAAACAATGAGGGTACGCCCTGGCAGTGCCTTCCGCCAACTCCCCCTAGGGTCAGGGCCCATCGTTCGCCCCGGTCGCGGGGTTGCCGATTCCGTGGCGCCCGCCGTTCCGTTTCCTGCCGCCGGCCTGTCGCTTCGGCGCCTCCTGCCGTCCGTCCTGGCCCTGGGCCTGCTGGCCGGCGGCTGCCGTCCGGCCGCGGCGCTGATCCGCCCTCCCGTGCCTGCACCGCCGGCCGTGGGGGCTGGCAGCCCTCAGCTGTGGGTGGCCCTGGCTGCCCATCTCGGCCAGGGGCCGCTGCGGTTGGAAGGCGCCGCCGGCCCGCTCCAGCTGGTGGATGGCCACGGCCAGCGCCACAGTGCCGCGGTGCTGGAGCTGCGCTGGCGTTCCGTGCCCCTGGCACAGCCCCTGCAGCTGGAGCGCCAGGTGCTCGGTCCCTTCCCAAGCTTCGAATCGGCGGAGCAGGTGGCCCTGGCCTGGGGTCGCGGCGGTCAGGGTGCGGTGGTGGCCCATCCCCGCGACTGGGAGGTGTGGGCTGAACCGGGTCTGATGCCGCCCGCCGGCCAGCGGCCACGCCTGCAGCGGCTGCAGCTCAGCCGGCAGCTCCAGCCTGAGCTGCGCAGCGGCGGCCGCTGGGTGCGCCTGGAGGGGCCGCTGCAGATCCAGGCCCCCCGCGGCCTGCGCTGGCAGGGCGGCACCTTTGCCGGGCCGTTCCGCCTGCAGGCCGATGCCTACGGCAGCTGGTCGCTGGTGGAGCAGGTTCCGCTGGAGCGCTACCTCGAGGGGGTGCTGCCCCATGAGATCGGGGCCTCGGCGCCGGCCGCGGCCCTGGCCGCCCAGGCGGTGCTGGCCCGCACCTGGGCCCTGCGCAACCAGCACCGCTTCGCGGTGGATGGCTACCACCTCTGCGCCGACACCCAGTGCCAGGTGTACGGCGATCCCCGCCAGGCGGGGGCCGCGGTGCGCCAGGCGATCCGCTCCACCTCCGGCAAGGTGCTGGCCCTGGAGGGACGGCCCATCCATGCCGTGTATCACGCCAGCAATGGTGGGATCAGCGCCGATGAGCACGAAGCCTGGCCCCTGCCTGCACTCACCTACCTGGAGCCGGCCCTCGATCTGCAGGGCGCCGCTCCGCCGGGGCTGAGCGGCACGATCGACAGCACCACCGAGCTGCGGCAGCTGCTGGCCCTGCGCCAGGGGGTGGCGGGCTCGGCCCACCCGCTGTTCCGCTGGCGCCGGCAGGTCGACCAGTCCACCCTGCGCCAGGCCCTCGGGGCCCGGGCGGCGGCGCTGGGATCGCCCCTCAGGCCGGTGGTGCTGGAGCGCGGCCCCAGTGGGCGGGTGGTGAAGCTGGCGATTGAGGGCCCCACCGGGCGCGTGGTGCTGGAGCGCGATGCCATCCGCCGCAGCCTGCGCCTGCTGCCCAGCACCCTGTTCCTGCTCAGCGCCGCCGGGCCAGGGGTGTGGTGGTTCGAGGGGGGTGGGTTCGGTCACGGTGCCGGTCTCTCCCAGGCCGGTGCGATCGATCTGGCGGCCCGGGGCTGGAGCGTGGAGCGGATCCTGCGCCACTACTACCCCGGCACCAGCCTGTTGCCGCTCGGCGCCCTGGCCCCGGCGAAGCCCTCTGGAGGCGGCCTTTAGAGTTCCTTCCACGATGGAGAGCCCCATGGCCGCCGGCGGCACAGCCCCAGGAGCCCGCCGACCGAAGGCCGCGCTGTTCGTGCTGGGCTGCCTGGCCGCGGGGCTTGGCCCCCATCTGCTGCCGCCTGGCCAGCGCCTCTGGCCGGCCCTGGCCCTCACCCTTCTGCTCGGTGCCTACGCCCTGCGCACGGTCTTCCTGCCGCTGCTGCGCCCCGCCTCGGAGCCGGCGGAGGGTGGCGCCGATCGCCTGGCGCCCGCGGACTGGCCCAGCGTGGATCTGGTGGTGGCCGCCCGCGACGAGGAGGCGGTGATCGGCCGGCTGGTGGAGCGCCTGGCCCAGGTGCGCTACCCCGAGGGGCGCCTGCGCTTCTGGGTGGTGGACGACGGCAGTGAGGACCGCACCCCTGAGGTGCTGGCCAGCACCCAGCGCCGCTATCCCCAGCTGCAGGTGGTGCGCCGCAGCCGCGATGCCGGGGGCGGCAAGTCCGGCGCCTTGAACACGGTGCTGCCCCAGCTGCAGGGCCGTTGGCTGATGGTGCTGGATGCCGATGCTGAGTTGCAGCCCGATGTGCTCGAGCGGCTGGTGCCCTTCGCCGAAGCCGGAGGCTGGGCGGCGGTGCAGCTGCGCAAGGCCGTGGTCAATGCCCAGGACAACTGGCTGACCCGCGCCCAGGCGATGGAGATGGCGCTCGATGCCGTGATCCAGCAGGGTCGCCTGCGCGCCGGCGGCGTGGTGGAGCTGCGCGGCAATGGCCAGTTGCTCAGCCGCGAGGCGGTTCTGGCCTGCGATGGCTTCAACGAGGCCACCGTGACCGATGACCTCGACCTCAGCTTCCGCCTGCTGGTGCAGAACCAAGCGGTGGGGGTGCTCTGGGATCCGCCGGTGCAGGAGGAAGCGGTCACCGCCCTGGCCTCGCTCTGGCGCCAGCGCCAGCGCTGGGCCGAAGGCGGCCTGCAGCGCTTCTTCGACTACTGGTCCGAGCTCACCGGGCCGCAGCTGGGGGCCGGTCGCAAGCTCGATCTCACCTGCTTCTTCCTGCTGCAGTACGTGCTGCCGGTGATGGCCGTGGCCGACCTCGCCGGCTCAGTTCTCACGGCCACCGGGCCGGCCCTGTGGCCCCTCTCGTTCGTGGCCTTCGGTCTGTCCGGCGGCGCGATCCTGGTGGGCTGCCGTCGCCCCAGCGAGGGACCGGCCCTGCCGCCGATGCATCCCTGGAACCTGGCCCTGGGCATCGTCTACCTGGGCCACTGGTTCGTGGTGATTCCGTACACCAGCCTGCGGATGGCGCTGTTGCCCAAGCGCCTGGTCTGGGCCAAGACGCTGCACGTGGGTGATGGCCACGGCAGCGACGGGGCCGCTGACGCCGAGGCCGACCTCACCACCCAGATCTCCTGATCGCTGCACGGATCGCCGCAGCCCTGGCCAGGGTCAGGCGGCGGCGCTGTCGTCGTCGCCGAGTTCGGGCAGGGGATTCTCCAGCTGCACCACTTCGCCGTTGAAGAACTCCGCCAGGCGTCGCGCCCTGTCGTCGATCAACCCCGGCGCCGCGGGGGCGGAGGTGGTCGCTGGAGCCGCCGCCGCAGGGACGGACAAGGCCTGGGACGGCGGTTGGACCGGGGCCTCTGGCGGCGCCTCGGATCGGGATCCGGGTTGGCTCTGCTCCGGCGCCGGTGGGATCGGGGCGCTGATCAGCGGCGGTGGGGCCGCCATCGGCCTGGGGGCAGGGCTGGCGATGGCGGTGGCAGTTGCGGTGGCGGTGGGCGGCACCGCCGGACCACCCCCGGCCTCGAGCACCACCTGGCGGGCGCTGCCGAGGGCCGCCGCCACGGCCTTCTCCAGCAGGGGCAGGCGGCTCTGCACCATGGCCATCCAGTTGCCGGCCACCTGCACCACGGCCCGCTGGCCATCCAATCGGGCCAGCACGGCCTGCTGGGAGAGCAGCATGCGCGTGGAGGGCAGCTCCAGGCCGGCCAGGATCTGCTGCCAGAGTTCCACCAGATCCGCAGTCGGCCCGGCGGCCGTTGCCGACGGCAGCGCTTCGGCCGGGCTCGGCAGCACCGGCAGCTGGGGCGGGGCGGGCGCGACCTCGGCCGGCGGGGCCATCACGGGGGCTTGTGCGCTGCTGGCGGCGGCCGCCGCCGCTCGGGCGGGTTGGACCGGGGTGGCTGCAGCCGGCGCCGCGGCTGCGGCGTCGGCCAGGAGGCCGAGCAGCAGCACCTCCAGCCACAGGCGCGGTTGCACGCTCTGGCGCAGCTGCTGTTCGCTGCCCTTCAGCTGGGCCTGCCACTGCAGCAGGCGGGCCTTGCCCAGGCGCCGGGCCAGGGCCGGCAGCTCGCCGCGGAACTGGGGGGAGAAGCCGGTGAGCTCCAGCCGCTGCGGAGCCACGCCGGCCAGCACCAGATCGCGCAGCAGGCCGGCCAGTCCCTGCAGCACCGCCGCCGGCTCGCGGCCCCGCTCCAGCAGGGTGCGGCTGGCCTCGATCAGCCCCAGCGGCTCAGCCTCGGCCAGGGCGGCGGCCAGCTGCAGCAGCTCCTGCTCCGGCACCGCTCCCAGCAATTCCCACACCGCGGCCGGTTCGATCGGCGCCGGCAGCAGGCTGAGCTGATCAAGCAGGCTCTCGGCGTCGCGCAGGCCGCCCTGGGCCCGCTGCGCCACCACGTGCAGGGCCTCGGGGGTGATGGCGATCTGCTCCTGCTCGGCGATCCAGCCCAGGTGATGCTCCAGGGCCTCCAGGGGGATCCGGCGGAAATCGAAGCGCTGGCAGCGGCTGAGGATCGTGGGCAGCACCCGCTGCGGGTCGGTGGTGGCCAGCACGAACACCACCCGCGGCGGCGGTTCCTCCAGGGTCTTGAGCAGGGCGTTGAAGGCCGCCGTGGAGAGCATGTGGCACTCGTCCACCACGTAGACCTTCCAGCGCGCCTGCACCGGCGCGAAGCGTGAGCGTTCGATCAGCTCACGGATGTTGTCGACGCCGGTGTTGGAGGCGGCGTCGATCTCGATCACATCGAGGGCGTTGCCGGCGGCGATGGCGGTGCACAGCTCACAGCTGCCGCAGGGTTCGGGGGTGGGGCCGTCGCTGCTCAGGCAGTTGAGCGAACGGGCCAGGATGCGGGCGCTGGAGGTCTTGCCTGTGCCGCGCGGACCGCTGAACAGGTAAGCCGGCGCGATCCGGCCGGAGCGCAATGCGTTGCCCAGGGTGGCAGCGATCGCCTCCTGCCCCACCAGCTGATCGAGGCGCTGGGGGCGGTACTTGTGGTGGAGGGGCTGGTAGGCGGACCGCATGGCTGGAGGCTACTGGCCCTGCTTGGAGCTGCTCGCCGCCGGGTCCTGCGGTGGGGTGAGCAGCTGCTGGATCCGCCCCTCCAACTCCTCCACCTCACTGAGCTGATCGGCCAGGCGCTGGGCCGCCAGGCGCAGGCCGGCGAACGGTTCGCCCTGGGCGGCCGTGTCCCCCTGGCCCCAGCGCTTCTCGGCCTGGGCCAGCTCCAGTTCGAGCCTGGCCTGCAGCCTGAGGCGCAGGCCATCGAGCTGCTCGAGGCTACGCAGGGCCAGCTGCCGGCCCTGCTCCAGCTGCTGGGGATCGAGGTTCAGTCCCTGGCGCAGCAGCAGCCGGGCGCCGCTGAGCACGGCGGCAGGCATCCATTGGCCGAAAGCCAGTGCGCCCAGGCTGCCGGTGTGCAGCCAGTCCTCCACCTGGGCGCTGCGGTGCCGGCCGGTCTTGCACCAGTGGGCGAAGTGCTCGCAATTGTTGAACAGCAGGTTGTAGTTCTGCTCCCCCAGCCGTCCCATCGCTCGCCGCAGGGTCACCCCGGCCGGGGAGCAGCTCCCCTCCAGGTAGGGCACCACGCTCACCGGCTGGTCACGGCTGAACTCGGCAAGCGGGCTGCGCAGGATCGCCCGGCCCTCCAGGTAGTGGGCCACCGTGCCGTCGCCCAGGTCGATGCCGTGGTGGTTGAACAGGCCGTGCTGGCGCGGCACCTGCAGGTGATCGGCGGCGGCCATCAGCCCGGATCGGGGAGGCTCACCCTCGCCCCGCCGCCCCGGCGCCGGCAAGGGGAGGCCGGGGCGGAATGCCGGCCGTTGATGCCCGGCGGCAGTGTTGGCTGCGCCGGGATCAGGCGGTTTCCTGCTGCGCCTGGTCGCTGCCGGGCAGGGCCAGCACCTTGGCGCGGGTGCGCTCCTCCACCAGCTCCCGCGTGATTGTGAAGGCCCGGGTGCCCTTCTCGGAGGGCAGCTCGTACATCACATCGAGCATCAGCTCCTCCACGATGCCGCGCAGGGCGCGGGCGCCGGTCTTGCGGCGATGGGCTTCGGCGGCGATGGCCTCCACCGCGCCGGGTTCGAACGCCAGGCGCACGTCATCCATGCTCAGCAGGGTCTGGAACTGCTTCACCAGGGCATCGCGCGGCTCGGTGAGGATCGCTTCCAGGGCGCGTGCATCGAGGGGCTCGAGCACGGCGCTCACCGGCAGGCGGCCGATGAATTCAGGGATCAGGCCGTACTTCACCAGGTCGTCCGGCTCCAGATGGCGCAGCACGTGGGCGGCCTGCTGATCCTTGCTGTGGCGGCTGCGGCCGCGGCCGCCCTCGGGGATGAAGCCGATGGCATTGCGGCCCATGCGGCGCTGCACCACATCCTCGAGGCCCACGAAGGCGCCACCGCAGATGAACAGGATCTGGCTGGTGTCGATCTGGATGCAGTCCTGGTAGGGGTGCTTACGCCCCCCCTGCGGGGGTACGTTGGCCACGGTGCCCTCCAGCAGTTTCAGCAGCGCCTGCTGCACCCCTTCGCCCGACACATCGCGGGTGATCGAGGGGTTCTCGCTCTTGCGGGCGATCTTGTCGATCTCGTCGATGTAGATGATGCCGCGCTGGGCCTGCTCCACATCCAGGTCGGCTTTCTGCAGCAGCCGCAGCAGGATGTTCTCCACGTCCTCGCCGACGTAGCCCGCCTCGGTGAGGGTGGTGGCATCGGCCACGGCGAAGGGCACATCGAGCAGCTCCGCCAGGGTCTGGGCGAGGAGGGTCTTGCCGCAGCCGGTGGGGCCGATCAGCAGGATGTTGCTCTTGTGCAGGCGGGTGGCGGTCTCGTTGCTCTCGCCCTTGCCGTCGCCCTGCCAGGCCAGACGTTTGTAGTGGTTGTACACCGCCACCGACAGGACTTTCTTGGCCTCCTCCTGCCCCACCACCTGGGCATCGAGGTGGGCCTTGATCTCCATCGGTTTGGGGATCTGGGCCAGGGTGGGCGCCGGCTTGCTCGTCTTCTTGGCCGGGGTCTTGCCCTTCGGTTCAGCGGGTTGACGGCCGCCCCCGGGGCTGCTGCCGTGGCCGTCCACCAGCTCCTCGTCGAGGATCTCGTTGCAGAGATCGATGCACTCGTCGCAGATGTAGACGCCGGGGCCGGCGATCAGCTTGCGCACCTGGTCCTGCGACTTGCCGCAGAACGAGCACTTCAGGTGGGCATCGAACTTGGCCATCGGGCGGGGCGGGGCGGCGGAGCTGGCGGAGGCGTCCTGGGGCGGGACTGCAGGCCCGAAACTCCAGGATCGGTGAGATCCCGTGCTTCGTCAGCCGTCCTTAAGGATCAAACCGGAGCTCCGTCTTCGACAACCCGATCGATCAGGCCGTATTGAACCGCCTCCGCCGGCGAAAGGAAGTAGTCGCGGTCGGTGTCTTCGGCGATCTTCTCCAGGGGCTGGCCGGTGTGCTCGGCCATCAGCCCGTTGAGGGTGTCCTTGAGGAACAGGATCTCCTTCGCCTGGATCTCGATGTCCACCGCCTGGCCCTGGGCGCCGCCAAGGGGCTGGTGGATCATGATCCGCGCGTTGGGCAGGGCCAGGCGCTTGCCCTTGGTGCCGCCCGACAGCAGGAAGGCGCCCATCGAGGCGGCCAGGCCGTAGCAGATGGTGACCACATCCGGCGCCACCTGCTGCATGGTGTCGTAGATGGCCAGCCCAGCGGTCACCGAGCCGCCCGGGGAGTTGATGTAGATCTGAATGTCCTTCTCGGGGTCCTCGGCCTCGAGGAACAGCAGCTGGGCCACCAGGGCATCAGCCACCTGGTCGTCGATGCCGGTGCCCAGGAAGATGATCCGCTCGCGCAGCAGGCGCGAATAGATGTCGAAGGCCCGCTCCCCACGGCCGGACTGCTCCACCACCGTGGGCAGCACGCCTGGGGAGGCGCTGGGCGCCGCGATCGTGGCCTCAGGTCGGATGCCCAGCCAGCGGTTCTGGATCGGGTGGTGGGTGCGGGCGTCGATCACGCGGCCGGAGTGGGAGCAGTCCGGCCAATCTATGGGGATCGGGTGGGGCCGGTGCGGGGGGAGATCCCGCACCGGCTGGGGCCTCAGCCCTCGGCCTCGGCGGCCTTGGCCTTCTTGGCCGCGGGCTTCTTGGCCTTGGCCTCGTCGCCGGCGGCCTCGGCGGCCTTCTCGCTGATGGTGCTGTTGCTCTCCAGCCAGCCCAGCAGCTTGTCGCGCATCAGGTCCTCCTGAACGGCGGCGCGCAGGCGCTCCGGGTCGATGCGGGAGCTGTCGCTGAAGCCGCGGCTCAGCTCCTTCACCTTGGCCTCGATCTCGGCGGCCTCCACCTCCAGCTTCTCGGCGGCGGCGAGGGCCTTCAGCGCCAGGCTGCGCTTGAGCCGCTCCTCGGCCTCGGGCCGGGAGGTCTCGCGCAGGCTCTGAATCAGTTGCGGCGTGAACAGTTTCTTCACGTCCATGCCCTGCTGGGCCAGCTGGCCGGCGGTCTGCTCCAGCAGGGACACGATCTCCTGCTGCACCAGCGATTCGGGCAGTTCCACCTCCAGCTGCTCCACCAGGGCCGCCAGCAGGGCGTCGTGGCGGTTCGAGCGGTGGCGCCGCTCGGCGTCCTCCTTGAGGCGCTCCTCCAGGTCGGCGCGCAGCTCAGCCAGGGTCTGCTTGTCGCTGGCCTGCTGGGCAAAGGCGTCGTCGAGGGCCGGCAGTTCGCGGCTCTTCAGTTCGCTCAGGCTGATCACGAAGCTGGCCTCACGGCCGGCGGCGTCCTCCTGGGGGTACTCCTCGGGGAACCGGCAGGCCACGGTTTTGGACTCCCCGGCCGTCATGCCGATGATCCCCTCCACGAAGCCGGGGATCATGCGGCCGTCCTCCAGCTCCACCTCCATCGCGTCGGCGCTGCCGCCGCTAATGGCCTCGCCGCTGTCGACGTAGGTGCCCTCGAAGCTGATCACGGCCACGTCGCCGGCGGCGGCGGCGCGTCCCTCCACGGGCACCAGGGTGGCCAGCTGACGGCGCGACTGCTCGATCAGTTCATCCACCCGGGCGGGATCGAAGCTCACGCTTTCGGCCTCCGCCTTGAGCCCCTTGGTGGCCTTGAGGCTGGGGGTGGGCTCCACGTCCATTTCCAGGGTGAGGCGCAGTTCCTGGCCGGGCTCGAAACGCTCCAGCAGGGCCTCGAAGCCGCCATCGAGGGCGGGCTGGCCGATGGCGGCGATCTCCGCCTGGCGGAGGGCGTCGCGGAACACGCTGTCCACCAGGTCCTCGAGGGCGGTGGCGCGGATGCGCAGCGGACCGATCTGTTGCACCAGCACGGCCCGGGGCACCTTGCCCTTGCGGAAGCCGGGCAGCTTGATGCTGCGGCTCAGCTTCTCCACCGCCTGGTCGTGGCAGGTCTGGGTGCGGCCGCCCGGCACGGCGATCTCCAGCGCCAGGCGGCTGCCGGGACGCGGGCTGGTGCTCAGCTTGAGGTCGGCTCCAGCCGTCGTGGCGCTGGGCTTGTCGGCAGTGCTGGCGGCAGGACTCATGGAAGGGAGAGAGCTGGTATGGCCGAACCGATTCGGCAGGCAGCCCGCAATCCTAGGAACTGGCCCGTGACGCTCCTCAACATCCCCTCGCCAGGACCGGCGCGGCCGCGTATTGTTCTCGACAAGAACAAGCGCCCTGAAGACCCAATCCGCTGGAGTCCTGTTGGATTCCGGACCGATCTCTTCAGGCCTGCATCTCCCACGACGCGTCCGATCCGGCCCTCGCATCCGCTCTTTCAGCCCCGCTCCAGGAGCTTCCTGGTTCAGGTTGCCCGGCAGTCCAGTCCCACCACCCCAGCCCGGCATCCCCGTTCGACGCCGTGCGGTTTCAGCCGCAGGCTCCCCGATCCTCCGGGTTGCCCCCGCCGAGCAACGTCCACACCCAGCAAGGTCCACACCCAGCAAGCTCCACCCGAGCCCGCTCCCGTCAACCCGTCACAGCGCCTCCCCCAGCCGGGGGGCCTGAGTTTCTCTTCCCTGTCCTGTCCAGCGCCTTGACCACGTCCACCACCCCCACCACCGCCCGCACCAGTCGCTCCCTGCCCCAGCGCCCCCTGCACGTGGCGGTGCTCGGCGCCACCGGTGCCGTGGGCCAGGAGCTGCTGGTCCTGCTGGCCGAGCGTCGGTTCCCGGTGGGTCAGCTGACCCTGCTGGCCTCACCGCGCTCCGCCGGCCAGACCCTGGAGTGGAACGGCCAGACCCTGACCATTCAGCCGGTGAGCGCCGAAGCGTTCGCGGGGGTGGATGTGGTGCTGGCCTCTGCCGGCGGATCGGTGTCGAAGCAGTGGGCCCCGGTGGCGGCGGCGGCCGGCGCCGTGGTGATCGACAACTCCAGCGCCTTCCGCATGGATCCCGCCGTGCCCCTGGTGGTGCCGGAGGTGAACCCCGAGGCGGCCTTCACCCACAGCGGCGTGATTGCCAACCCCAACTGCACCACGATTCTGATGACGCTGGCCCTGGCGCCCCTGGCGGCGCGCCGACCCCTGCGGCGCGTGGTGGTGAGCACGTATCAGTCGGCCAGCGGCGCCGGTGCCCGGGCGATGGAGGAGCTGCGTGAGCTCAGCCGCACCGTGCTCGAGGGCGGCACGCCCCAGAGCGAGGTGCTGCCCCACTCGCTGGCCTTCAACCTGTTCCTGCACAACTCGCCACTGCAGGACAACAGCTACTGCGAAGAGGAGCTGAAGATGCTGCACGAGACGCGCAAGATCATGGGGCTGCCGGAGCTTCGGGTTTCGGCCACCTGCGTGCGCGTGCCAGTGCTGCGGGCCCACTCCGAGGCCTTGAACATCGAATTCACCGAGCCCTTCCCGGTGGAGGAGGCCCGCCAGCTGCTGGCCGCGGCCCCCGGTGTGGAGCTGATCGAGGACTTCCGTGCCAACCGCTTCCCGATGCCCACGGATGTGACCGGGCGCGATCCGGTGGCGGTGGGTCGCATCCGCCAGGACCTCAGCGAGCCCAATGCCCTCGAGCTCTGGCTCTGCGGCGACCAGATTCGCAAGGGGGCGGCGCTGAACGCCATCCAGATCGCTGAACTGCTGCTGGATCCCGGCAAGGCCGCGGCTGCGGCGAGCCCCGCCTCCACCGCTGCGGCCGCCTGAGCGCCATGAACGCATCCGCCGCATTCCTCAGCCCCGGCGCCAGCTCACCGGCCCCGTTTGGGCGGGTGATCACGGCGATGGTCACCCCGTTCCGCCCCGATGGCGCGGTGGATCTCGACCTGGCGGCCCGCCTGGCTTCGCATCTGGTGGACCACGGCTCTGATGGCCTGGTGCTGTGCGGCACCACCGGTGAATCCCCCACCCTCAGCTGGGCGGAGCAGCACCAGCTGTTCACCGCCGTGAAGGCCGCCGTGGGGCATCGCGCCCGGCTGCTGGCCGGCACCGGCAGCAACTGCACGGCTGAGGCCGTGGAGGCGATCGGTGAGGCCGCTGCCCTTGGGGCCGATGGCGCGCTGGTGGTGGTTCCGTACTACAACAAGCCGCCGCAGGAGGGCCTCGAGGCCCATTTCCGCGCCGTGGCCATGGCGGCGCCTCAGCTGCCGCTGATGCTGTACAACATCCCCGGCCGCACCGGTTGCAGC
Organism: Cyanobacteriota bacterium; assembly: GCA_041181145.1. Taxonomy (GTDB): domain Bacteria; phylum Cyanobacteriota; class Cyanobacteriia; order PCC-6307; family Cyanobiaceae; genus Vulcanococcus. The sequence continues at coordinate 296 of JBEGQE010000143.1, read as the reverse complement.
CTCAGCCCCGACACCACGGCGCGGCTGATGGACCTGCCCAACGTGGTGAGCTTCAAGGCCGCCAGTGGCACCACCGAGGAGGTGAGCGCCCTGCGCGCCTTCTGCGGCGAGCGCCTGGCGATCTACAGCGGCGACGACGCCCTGACGCTGCCGATGCTGGCGGTGGGGGCGGTCGGCGTGGTGAGCGTGGCCAGCCATGTGGCCGGCGATCAGATCCAGGCCATGGTGCAGGCCTTTCTCGCCGGCGATCTCGGCCGTGCCCTGGCGCTGCATGAGCAGTTGCTGCCCCTGTGCAA
>JBEGQE010000142.1:0-3957 GCA_041181145.1 Cyanobacteriota bacterium | reverse complement strand
GGCAAAGACCCGCTGGAGATCGACCTGGAGGTGGCCCGGCGCGGCGGCATGGAGGCCCAGCAACTGCGCGCCGCCGCCAACGCCCCGATCCAGGGCTCCAGCGCCGACATCATCAAGCTGGCCATGGTGCAGCTCCACCACCAGCTGGCGGCCAGCGGCCTGCCCGCCCGCCTGCTGCTGCAGGTGCACGACGAACTGGTGCTCGAAGCCGCCCCCGACGCCCTCGACGCGGTGCTTGCCCTCACCCGCCGGACCATGGAGCAGGCCCTGCCGCTGAGTGTCCCGTTGGAGGTGGAGATCAACGTGGGGCTGAACTGGATGGAAGCCAAGTAGTCCCGGCCGGCCAGGGAACCATTCAGGTTGTCAGAACCATCGGCGCAGGACTAAAAAGAAACGGGCCACACAATCGCTTCCTGATCCGGTGTCCAAACCGAGCCGCCGCAAGGGCATCCTCCTGGCTGGCGGGAGCGGAACCCGCCTCCATCCGATCACCCAGGCGGTGAGCAAGCAGCTCCTGCCGGTGTACGACAAGCCGATGGTCTATTACCCGCTCAGCACACTGATGCTGGCGGGCATCCGTGACGTGCTGGTGATCAGCACCCCCACCGATCAACCGGCTTTCCAGCGTCTGCTCGGTGATGGCTCAGCCTGGGGCATGGCGATCGACTACGCCGTGCAGCCCAGCCCAGACGGACTGGCCCAGGCCTTCCTGATCGGCGCGGACTTCCTGGACGGGTCACCGGCCGCCCTTGTGCTGGGAGACAACCTCTTCCACGGCCATGAACTGAGCCTGCAGCTGCAGGCCTGCAACGACGACGACTCCGGCGCCACGGTGTTCGCCTACCCGGTGCGTGATCCGGAGCGTTACGGCGTGGTGGAGTTCGATCCCGCCGGCCGTGTGCTCAGCCTCGAGGAGAAGCCCCTCAGGCCCCGATCCCGCTACGCGGTCACAGGGCTGTATTTCTACGACGCGTCAGTGGTGGAACGGGCACGACGCGTGGTGCCCTCCGCCCGTGGAGAGCTGGAGATCACCGACCTCAATCAGCAGTACCTCGACGACGGATTGCTGCGTGTTGAGCTCATGGGGCGAGGCATGGCCTGGCTGGACACCGGCACCTGCGATTCGCTGCACGAAGCCAGCAGCTACATCCTCACGCTGGAGCGGCGGCAGGGTCTCAAGGTGGGATGCCCGGAGGAGGTGGCCTGGCGCCAGGGCTGGATCAGCGGTGCCGAGCTGCAGACCCTGGCCGACCCCCTGCGCAAGAGCGGTTACGGCAGTTATCTGTGTCAGCTGTTGGAGGACGGTCATGCAGGTTGAACGTCTTCCCGGCCCTGACGGCCAGCCCGTCGACGGCCCGCTGCTGATCACCCCGCAGCTGTTCGGCGACGCGCGCGGCTTCTTCTACGAGAGCTGGAATCAACGTCGCTTCGATGGGGTCGTGGGCGCGGAGATCCGCTTCGTGCAGGACAACCACTCCCGCTCGAGCCGCGGTGTGCTGCGCGGTCTGCACCTGCAGCTGCCACCCGAGCCACAGGGCAAGCTGGTGCGCTGCGTGCAGGGGGAGATCTTCGACGTCGCTGTGGATCTGCGCCTCAGTTCACCCAGCTTCGGCCACTGGGTAGGGGCCCGCCTGAGCGCTGCCAACCACCAGCAGCTGTGGGTGCCGGCCGGCTTCGCCCACGGCTTCCTCACCCTGAGCGAGCAGGCGGAGGTGCTCTACAAGGCCAGCGGCTTCTGGAACCGCGACTGCGAGCGCGCGATCCGCTGGGATGACCCGCAGCTGCAGATCGCCTGGCCGCTGGAGGCGCTGGCGGGCGACCAGCCGCTGCTGGCGGAGAAAGATGCCGCCGCGCCGCTGCTGGCGGATCTGCTCGACGACCTGCGCCGGGGTGGGGGGGCATTCGCGTGAAGGTGCTGGTCACCGGCGCGGGCGGCCAGCTTGGCCAGGCGTTGCGCCGCTCCTGTCCGCCGGGCGTCACGCTGATCGCCACGGCCCGCAGCGGCGATGGTGACAGCATCCCACTCGATCTGGCCGATGCCGGCGCCTGCCGCAATGCCGTGCACGAGCACCGACCCGACTGGGTGCTGAACGCCGGCGCCTACACCGCTGTCGACCGGGCCGAGGGCGAGCCGGAGCTGGCCCATGCCGTCAACGCCGGTGCCCCGCGGGCCTTCGCGGAAGCTCTGCTGGCGTGCGGCGGCCGGCTGCTGCAGATCAGCACCGACTTCGTGTTCAGCGGCCAGCAGGGCAGCCCCTACCAGCCGGAGCAACCGCGCCAGCCCCTCGGGGTATATGGCGCCAGCAAGGCGGCCGGCGAGGAAGCCGTCGAGCAGCTGCTCGGCGGAGCCGGCGCCCGCGGCCTGATCCTGCGCACCAGCTGGGTGATCGGGCCGGTGGGCCACAACTTCGCCCTCACGATGCTGCGTCTGCACCGCGATCGGCCCCGCCTCAGTGTGGTGGCCGATCAGGTGGGCTGCCCCACCAGCACCGCCACCCTGGCGGCGGCCTGCTGGGGCACCCTGCGGGCCGAGGCCCCCCTGCCGCCGGTGCTCCACTGGAGTGATGCCGGTGCCGCCAGCTGGTACGACGTGGCGGTGGCCGTGGGGGAGCTGGGCCAGGAGCTGGGGCTGCTCGAGGCGGCGGCGGCCGTGAGTCCGATCACCACCGCCGAGTACCCCACACCGGCCCGTCGCCCGGCCTACTCGCTGCTGGCATGCGGCGGCAGCCGTGCGGCCCTCGGCCTGGATCCCCTGCACTGGCGCGCTGCCCTCCGCCAGGTGCTGCAGGCTGTCGGCAGGGTCTGATCGCCATCGCCCGCCCCCAACGCCGACCCGTTTCAACCATTCACCGTCCGTCGCCGCCTCCATGACCACCCCCGCTCCCGCCCCGTCCTCCTCCCCCGGGCGGCCCGATGCCGCCGCGCTGCTGGCCGGGCGGCAACGGGTGCTGGTGACCGGTGGTGCCGGCTTCATCGGCGGTGCCCTGGTGCGCCGCCTGCTCAGCGGCAGCAGCGCCGAGGTGTTCAACCTCGACAAGATGGGCTACGCCAGCGACCTCACCGGGATCGAGCAGCTCCAGGTCGCGCTGGGGGAGCGGGCCCGGACCCCCCTGGGGCAGCCCCGTCACACCCTGCTGCAGGTCGACCTGGCCGATGCCGAGGCCACCGCCGCCGCCGTGCGCCAGGCCGATCCGGATCTGGTGTTGCACCTGGCGGCCGAGAGCCACGTGGACCGCTCGATCGAGGGCCCGGCGGCCTTCCTGGAGAGCAATGTGACCGGCACGTTCAACCTGCTGCAGGCGGTGAGGACCCACTGGGAGCAGCTGCCGGCGGAGCGGCGCGAACACTTCCGCTTCCACCACATCTCCACCGATGAGGTGTTCGGCTCCCTGGGGGCGACCGGTCGCTTCTCGGAAACCACCCCCTATGACCCGCGCAGCCCCTACTCGGCCAGCAAGGCCGCCAGCGATCACCTGGTGAACGCCTGGCATCACACCTACGGCCTGCCGGTGGTGCTCACCAACTGCTCGAACAACTACGGGCTCTGGCAGTTCCCCGAGAAGCTGATTCCGGTGGTGATCCTCAAGGCCGCCGCCGGTGAGCCGATCCCCCTCTATGGCGATGGCGCCAATGTGCGGGACTGGCTCTACGTGGACGACCACGTGGACGCGCTGCTACTGGCCGCCACCTGCGGCCAGCTCGGCCGCAGCTACTGCGTGGGGGGCCATGGGGAGCGCACGAACAAGCAGGTGGTGGAGGCGATCTGTGGCCTGCTTGATCAGCTGCGCCCCACCGCTGCGCCTCACGCCCGCCTGATCACCCCGGTGGCCGATCGCCCCGGCCACGATCGCCGCTACGCCATCGACCCCACCCGCATCAGTACCGAACTGGGCTGGCAGCCCCTCCACAGCTTCGAGCAGGGGCTCGCCGCCACCGTGGCCTGGTATCTCGACCACC
>JBEGQE010000141.1:0-8102 GCA_041181145.1 Cyanobacteriota bacterium | reverse complement strand
TCAATCTGGCCAGCGTTCAGGAATTCGCCACGGGCGTCAGCCTGAGCAACAACCTTGGTGAAGGCGTCGAACATTGAAGAGCTCCTGTTCTCGACGTGAGTCGGGGAGAGGGGATGAGGGGGTTGTGATCCGGACTGCAGCGAAGGCGCCGAAAACCGTTCACGGGTGACCAAACCGCGCGAGCAGGCCGAAGTCCGCCTCACCGCTTGGCCCCCATAGTGTCGGATGACCCTATGGCTGCCATCAGCAGCGCTTAACAAACGGTCATTCCAAGGGGCAGATCGCCTGCGCCGCAAGCGATATGGCCCTGTGCGGCCGGCACGCCCCAGGGGCGCGAACGGCCGGATCCGACGCGGGAGCGTTCAAGAAGGCACACAACGGTGGCCAGTGCGACAGACAGCGCGACGGCCGGGCTGGGGCAGGCCATGCCTGCGGCGCGCCAACAAAAAACCCCCAGGCCGCAAGGGCCCGGGGGCTGGGGAGGCTGGTGCCGAACCGATCAGTTGGCGTTGGAGGCGCCGCTGACGTTGACAGCCGTGATCCGGCCACCCTGCACATGCACCAGGCGCATGGTTTCCCGCATGCGGGAGAAGGGCACGTTCATCACCACATCGGCCGTGCGGGAGTAGTCGATGTTGTTGAGGCCGGTCACGGTGAGGGCCACCTGGCGATCACTGTTGAGGCCGGTTCCACGAATGCCGGAGGAGACTTGCATGGGAGGGAATCAATCAGGACGGAACGAGGTTGACCGCGATCAGTTGACCGGGGTGATGCTGGCGATGCGACCGCCTTCGCGATGGATCTGCTGCTGGTACTCGAGCAGCTTGTTGAAGGGGATGAAGCGCACGCGGTTGCTGCGCTTGTGCAGGCGGTAGTTGCTGAAACCGGTGATCTCCACCCGGAAGGTGCGGCCCTCCTCGCCGGCGCCCACGCCCTGGCGGGTGACACCGTCGGTGCCCACCTTGCGGAACACATTGCCCTTGGCCATCGGGCTCACCACCGGCAGCGGCAGCTCGGCATGCACCGAGGGATTGAGGCGCGACTGGTTCTTGGTGATGTCGCCCTTGATCGAGGCTGCTGTGCCACGCACCAGCTGCAGCATGTAGGAGAACTGCAGACCCTGCTGGCCCGCGGAGTAGTTCCAGCCGTGCAGGTAGGGCACGCCCTCCTCACCGAAGCGCTCCTGGTACTCGGCGCTGTCGAGGTAGGAGTCGATCTCGGCGTCGAACCCCTGCTCCTGCAGCAGCGTGAAGTGGTGCAGCATCTCCGCCTTGTTCTGGGGAGCGCGGCCGAGCAGATGCTTGAAGTTCAGCTCGATAAAGCGGTAGGGGTTGGTGCTTTCGAAGAACTTCTTGCGATACAGGCCGCTCTTGGCCACCTGACGGACGAACTCGCGCACGCTGAGGTAACCGCGCTTGAACAGCGATTCGGGACCCTCCAGGCGCTCGCTGGCCATCACGTACTGGTTACCCAGCACCTGCAGATAGACAGCACGGATGATCGCGGCCTTGTCGTCGGAGGAGCCGGTCGTCCAGTTTTCGTTGACGCGGTTGTTGGCGTAACGCTCAATGCCCAGATAGGCGGCGTTGGCGAGAGTCATGGATCTTCGGGCGGGCTTTCGGGCGGGGTTGCGAGCCAGGGGAGATCTGGAGCAGCACCGTTGCAGCACTGGACGTTGCATCTGTGGGAGCGATGCCGCGCCGGCAGGCAACCTGCACTGTTGGTGCCAGAGCCGGATCCTATGGGTGCCGTTTGCCATCCACCGACGGCTTTCAGAATCGTTACAAACCGCCGGCCTGGCGGGCCTTGGCAGTGCCGGTACCATCCGCGCAAATCCTTTCGGGAACGGGGATGTCAGCGATCACCGCCAGCGAACTGCAACAGCGGCTGAGTGAACAATTGCAGGCCCTCAGCCTGGTGGGCGAGACCCTCACCCTGCGGCTGCTGGAGCTGGAGGAGCGGCTCGGGGGCCTCGAGGAACACCTGCTCGAACTCGACAGCCGCAGCGAGGGGCCGGGGGACCTCGCTGCCGACACCGGTGAGCTCCTGGCGGCCACCGAAGAGCGCATCGCCCGCCTGGAGGATCTGCTCACCGGGCCGTCGACGGCAATGGCGACCGGCGCTGGGCGGGTGCAACCGCTGCCGCTGCGGCGCCCCGACCCCGGCACGCCCGCAGGCCTGCACGACGAAGGCTCCCCCGAGGGGGAGCCGGAGCTGGAGCTGGAGCTGGACCCGTTCCCGCAGGACGAGGAGCAGCCCTTCATGGATGAACTGAGCGCCTGAGCGCCTGAGCGCGCTCAGCCGGCTGCGCCGGTGCTGAGCATCGAGGCGGCCGTGGTGATCAGCAGGCGGGCGATCTCCAGGCCGCCGATGGCCGCCACCGCCAGCCAGAGGGTCTGGGCCAGCTTGGGGGGTTGTCCCCCCACCCAGGCCGCCGACATCTGGCCGCCGCTGAACTGGGCGCCACCGCCGGCGAACGGGTTGGCGGGAGCCCGGCGGGCGCTGATGTCGCGCCAGTAGGCGTTGTAGCGGGGAGCCTTCTGGTTGAAGGGGAGCGCGGCCCGGGCATGGCCGGGCAGCACCCGCGAGCGCTGGAAGGGCACGGTGTCGAGGCCGAAGTTCGCGAGGTATTCAGCCGAGTTGAGCAGGGTGTCGACGAAACCCTCGAGGCCCTGGTTGGCGATCACGATCGACCAGGCGATGCGCTCCTGATCCCCGTGCACATCGCGGCCGAGCACGCGGCCCACCACCTGCTCCACCACGCGGTAGTTGCTGTTGCAGCGATAGAAACCCTCACGGAACTTGCGCGACAGCAGCAGGCCGCGCACGAATTCACGCACGTTGATATCGCCGTTGCGCAGTTGCATCTCGAGCATCGGCTCGCGATCCACCTTGAAGGCGTGGAAGAAGATCTGGCGGTAGGCCTGCTCGATCTGCTCCTCAACATCCACCTGGTGGCGAGGCGCCTCGTCGCCACCGATGGCGAAGTTGTTCACCCGGGCGTTCTGGGCGAGAGGGCGAGCGGCCAGCAGCGGCAGGGGCATGGCAGGGGAAGAAAGCGTCGTCGAAGTTACGGTTGTCCGGGAGCTTCGCAGACGCCAACGCCCAACAACTCACACAGCTTTACCGGTTCCATGAAGCTGTGTGTAGCGCCCATGCCGGCGCGGCGGCCCTGCCGCATCAACGGCTCAGCCAGTGCTCAGGCAGCTCCTGGCTGTAATCGTGGGTGCGCTCAAACTCGAAGGGGCCCGCCAGCGATCCCCACAGCTGCTCGTGGGTGGCCGGATCATGGCCGCGGTCGATCGTGCGCATGCCGCGGTCGGTGAGTTCGAAGCTGCTCACCAGGTATGACAGGGCACCCTTGCGCTCCACCAGACAGCGGCAACCGGCCTCCACCTCACCGGTGAAGCCGCTGGCGCTCTCTCGCACCACATAGGCGCAGCCCTCAAGGGGGCGCAGGTCATCCGGGCGGATCGCGGCACGCTTGTCGGCATCATCGACCGCGCCCCAGAAGCGCTGATCATCGTTGAGGGCCTGGTTGTGGATGATCAGCCCCTCCGCCTGCTGCTCGGCCCGCAGCACGCGGATGCGATAGGGCGCCGCCGGGTTGATGGCGTACGACTGCTCGAGCAGCAGCGAGCCCGGCTCCAGCTGGGGGAGGGGCCGGAACTTCACCAGGATGTGGGCGTAGAGCGGCGGATTCTCGAAAGCCTGCTGCTGGTTGCTGAAACCGGCGCTGAGCTGGCGCAGCAGGCGGGCGAGGGGGCTGGACATCGCCGGAAGCGGAGATGGCCGGATCCTATGGGCCGCGTTGGCCGGAACGATCAGAGATCGAGCAGGCGGATGCGGAAGTCGGCCACCTGCTCGGCCATCGACGGCTCGCTGAGCATGAACGGGTGGTCGCCACAGGCTTCGAGCACACGGCGGCGCTTCTCCTCCAGCGGCAACTCCCGGGCCGAGGCGCTGCGCTCCTGGCGCTGCCAGGCTTCATCGAAGGCCATGGCAAAGCTGTCGGCATTGGCGAACAGCTGGCCGGGCTTGTCCGGAATCGGCAGGGGCATGACGAAGCGGCCGCAGGGGAAATCGGCGGCCATGATCCGGACTCGTCCAACGAGCGGATGACGGCCGGATTGATGAACGGGAAGGGGGCAGGTGCCACCCTTTTGATCATGCCAGGACCCAGATTTGAACTGGGGACACGGCGATTTTCAATCGCCTGCTCTACCAACTGAGCTATCCCGGCCCGTCGCCTGAGCGACCCGAGGATCTTAGATCACGGCGGTGCCGGGCTCGGGCGTGCGGCCCAGGCAGAGCAGCCCCTGCACAGCCCAGCCTCTGGCCTGCAAGGCCTCGGCCGCCGCCAGGGCCGTGGCACCGGTGGTGAGGATGTCGTCCACCAACCAGAGCGGCGCCCGGCCGGCAGTGGGACAGCGGAACGACCCCCGCTGGTTGCCCAGGCGCTGCCGCCGGTTCAGATGGTGCTGGCCCACGGTGGCGCGGCTGCGCTGGAGCAGCGGCTCGGCCAGGCGGCAGCGGCCGGCGGATGCCGCTGCCAGCCCTCCGGCCAGCAGCTGGGGCAGGGGATTGGCGGTGCGCTTCCAGCTGGGGATCGGCACCAGCAGGGCACCCGGCAGGGCGGTGGCACACAGGCCATGCAGCTGCGCCGCCAGGGCGGCGATCAGCGCCGGCTGCGGCCTGGGCCGCTGGCGCAGCAGCGTGTGGCGCAGGCCGCCGCGGTAGGCGCCGAGGGCGCACCAGAGCAGGGGGTCATCCCCCTGAAGCCCACCCTCCGGCAGGCCCAGGTTCTGCACGCAGGCCGGGCACAACCCCGGGTCTGCCGGCCCCTCGGGATGGAGATCGAGGCGCAGCAGCTCGGGGAGGGTGCCGCCGCACCCCGGGCAGCGAGGTGCACTGATCAGGGCGAGGGCGCCGCGCCACAGCAGGGAGAGCATCGGCAGGGAAGGAACTGCCTGAACATTCCCCCCAGGCGCCGCTCAGGACTGCGGCATCGCCCGCAGCATCGCCACCAGGGTGCGGTGGGCATCCTCGCTATCGCTCAGGGTGTGGTCGAAGGGCACCTCCAGCGCTGCCCCATCCACCTCCAGCTGCATGGCCGCGGGCGTCACCGCCAGCATCCGCGCGGCCGTGGGGCTGGCCACACCGCCGTAGTGGCGGGCGTAGGCCAGCACCGCATCGGCGTGGTCGTCGTTCATGTGCTTGCAGATCCGATCGCTCACGGCGGGGGTGAGGGGGTCGGCGGCCATGGCGGCAGGCGCTGGGGGGATGCGGCCGATTCTGGGGCTCAGCCCAACGGAGCGGTGTCCTCAGCCGGCGCCGAAGCGCTGCCAGAGCAGCAGGCCGAGGCGTATGGCGCTGAAGCTCACGTAGCCCGCCAGCACCACGAACAGCCCCATCGAGATCCAGGTGCGCAGGCGTTCGTTCATGGCGAGGTGATGGCGGAGAGGGCCAGTCTGGCCATGCCACGGGCGGCACTGGCCTCGGGCCGGTTGAGCACCGGCACCCCCAGCAACCGCTGGCGGATGGCGCGCCACTGGGGATTGCGGGCTCCGCCACCCAGGCTGAGCACGCGACGGATCGGCGGGGCACCCAGCACCTCGAGCCGGCGCCAGCCCTCGCGCTCGATCTGCGCCAGCCCTTCGAGCAGAGCGTGCAGGTAGAGGGCATCGCTCACCGGGCGCGGCTCCAGCATCGGCGCGAGGGCCGGATCGTCGACGGGGAAGCGCTCGCCCGGGCGGGGCAGGGGCCGCAGCGCCAGGCCGCTGGAACGGCGGGGATCGATCTGGCGGCTGAGCTCGGCCAGCTGGCCATCGCTGAAAAACTGGCGCAGCACGCCGCCGCCGGCATTGGAGGCCCCGCCCACCAGCCACTGGCCGGCCAGGCGCTGGCAGCTCACGCCGGCGGCGCGGATCGGCTGAGGACTGAACTGCTTGAGGGCCAGGGTGGTGCCGAGCACCGCCACCCCATCGCCGCGCTGGGGATCGGCGGCGAACACGGCCGCACTGGCATCGGTGCTGCCGGCGACCACCTGGCAGTGGGCCGGCAGGCCCAGGGCCTCAGCCGCCGCACAGCCCAGGGGGCCCAGCCGACTGCCGCTGGCGCAGATCTGCGGCAGGGCCGCACACCAGGGCTGACGGGCGATCGCGCCCTGCCAGGCGCCGGTCTGCAGATCCCATCCCAGGCGCAGGTTGTTGCCCTCCTCACCCCAGCGCCAGTCGCCCAGGAGCCAGCCCATCAGCCAGTCAGCCTGGTGGCGCAGCAGCCAGGGCTGCGGGTGCGAGGGGTGCAGCGCCGACCACGCGTCCGCCGCCGCCAGCAGGGCCAGCGCCCGCGCCAGGCTGCCGCTTGCCGTGGCCGCCGGTGTGCCGGCTCCCGCAGGCCCCACCAGGGCCGCAGCTTCAGAGGCCTGCTCCGGGCAGGCCCGGTGATAGGGCAGCGCCAGCCCCAGCGACCCCGGCGCGGGCTCGCCATCGGCGCCGCAGAGCAGCAGGGTGCCGGAGGTGCCGTCGACGGCGATGGCCCCCACCCGCTTGCGCAGATCGGATGGCAGGCCAGCGCAGAGGGCGATCAGCCCCTGGCGCCAGCCGGCTGCATCCTCAAAGGCGGCGGGATAGGCCGAAGCCCGCTCGGCAAGCACGGCACCACCAGGGTCGATCAGGGCAAGGCGCAGGCCACTGCTGCCGAGATCAACCCCGAGGCCCAGGTCAGGCGGCAACGCGGGCAGCGGTGGCCTGCTGCAGGGTGGCGGCGATCGCCTCCACGTTCTCCCAGGGCAGGTTCAGGTCGCTGCGGCCGAAGTGGCCGTAGGCCGCCACGTCCTGGTAGAAGCGGCCGCCGCGCTGCTGGGGCAGCTGACGCAGGCCGAAGGTTTCGATGATTGCGCCGGGGCGCAGGTCGAAATGCTCCTGCACCAGGGCGGTGAGATCGGCATTGCTGATCGCGCCGGTGCCGAAGCTCTCCACCAGGATGCTCACGGGCTTGGCCACACCGATGGCATAGCTGAGCTGCACCTCAGCCTTGCGGGCCAGGCCGGCGGCCACCAGGGCCTTGGCCACGTAACGGGCCGCATAGGCGGCGGAACGATCCACCTTGGTGGGGTCCTTGCCGGAGAAGGCGCCGCCGCCATGGCGGGCGTAGCCGCCGTAGGTGTCCACGATGATCTTGCGGCCGGTGAGGCCGGCATCGCCCTGGGGGCCGCCCACCACGAATTTGCCGGTGGGGTTCACCAGGAAGCGGGTGGTGTCCTGGCTGGGGCGGAGGCTCAGATCGGCGGTGGCGGGCTCCACCACATGGCGCCAGAGGTCGGCGGCGATGCGCTCACGCAGGGCCTTGTCTTCGCTCACGCCATCGATCTCGGCGGTGTGCTGGGTGGAGATCAGGATCGTGTCGATCGCCACGGGCACATCGTTTTCATAGACAACGCTCACCTGGGTCTTGCCATCGGGCAGCAGGTAACCGAGGCTGCCGTTGTGGCGCACCTCCGCCAGCCGACGGGCCAGGCGATGGGCCAGGCTGATGGGCAGCGGCATCAGCTCCGGTGTTTCGTTGCAGGCGTAGCCGAACATGATGCCCTGATCGCCCGCGCCCACCAGATCGAGCGGATCGCCGGCGTGGTCGTCGGCCTCATCAACGCCCTGGGCGATGTCGGGCGACTGCTGATCGAGGGCCACCAGCACCGCACAGCTGTTGGCATCGAAACCGCCGGCCCGGGCACCGCTGTAGCCGATCGTCTCGATCACGCCGCGCACCAGGGTGTTGAAGTCAACCCGGGCGGTGGTGGTGACCTCGCCGGTGATCAGGCACAGGCCGGTGTTCACCACGGTTTCGCAGGCCACCCGCGAGGCCGGATCCTGGGCCAGCAGGGCGTCGAGCACCGCATCGCTCACCTGATCACAGATTTTGTCGGGGTGCCCCTCGGTCACCGACTCGGAGGTGAAGACGTAGCGGCCGGTGGACCCTGTGGGGCTGCTCATGCCGGGCGGATGGAACGGAGATAGCCCATCACCTTATGTCCAGACCTTCAAGGGCTGAGGAGAAGGCACGGCAGGGCCAGGCGATCAGGCGAGGGCGAGCTCGCTCCAGTG
>JBEGQE010000140.1:0-3891 GCA_041181145.1 Cyanobacteriota bacterium | reverse complement strand
CCGATCGCCCGCAGCACCGTATGGGGGCTCATCGTGCCGGCGCCCTTCTCGGTGTCGTAGGGCTGCAGGATCAGGCAGCCGCGCTCCGCCCAGAAGCGGTTCAGGGTCTGGATGATGTCCTGGAAATGCACGGAGCGCGGGCCGGTCGTGCCGCCATTGTCAACGCCGGCGGCCCGGCTGCTCAGGCCACCAGTTGCAGCAGGCCCATCTGGCCGCCGGCCAGGCGTTGGTGGCGGCAGAGGCGGAAGCCCGCCTGCTGGGCCAGCTGCTCCTGTTGGGCTCCGGTGGGGAAGCGGCTCAGGCTGTCCTCGAGGTAGGCGTATTCCGGCTCCAGGCCGGCCTGGCGGGCCAGGGGGACCACCACCCGGCGCAGGTAGAGCCGCTGGAAGGTGGCGGTGCCGCCGGCCGGGTCGCTCGGTCGGTTGAAATCGAGCACGGCGGCGCGGCCGCCGGGGCGCAGCAGGCGGCGCAGTTCCCGCAGGGCGGCGGCGGGATCGCTGAGGTTGCGCAGGCCGTAGGCCATCACGGCCCCATCGGCCCAGCCGTCGCCCAGGCCGGTGGCCAGGGCATCGCCCTGGCGAAACTCCAGGGGCAGCCAGGGCTGGCGGGCGGCGCGCCTGCGCGCCAGCTCCAGCGGAGCGGTTGCGGCATCCAGGCCCAGCACCAGCCCGCCGGGCCGTGCCTGCTCCGCCAGCAGCAGGGCCAGATCGCCGGTGCCGCAGCACAGATCCAGCAACCGTTGGCCCGGCTGCACCTGCAGCCAAGCCGCAGCCTGGCGTTTCCAGAGCCGATGCAGGCCCAGGCTCAGCAGGTCGTTGAGGCGGTCGTAGCTGGGGGCAACGCGCTCGAACAGCGCGCGCACGGCTTCGGCGTCAGGGGGTGGGCTCGCTGGCGGCATCCCAGGGCAGGGAGATCGCATCGAGACTGACACCTCCGCCGGCCGGCTCGGCGGAGAAGGATGGGTTGAGCAGACCTTGGGCCTGCAGGCGATCGGCACTGGTCACGCCCATCACCATCACGGTGGCCAGGCCCACCGCCGCTGAACACACCATGCAACCGGCCAGCATCAGCGAGAACTCGCGCCGATCGGCCGCCGCCTGCATCAGCTGCAGCGCCCAGGCCACCATCGCCACGACGGCCAGAACCATCACAACCGCCAGTGCCGTGGAGTGGGGGGGCAGCAACGCCGGCACGGCGGAACACGGTGGCGAATCTGAGAAGAGTGTAACGGTGCGTAACGGCGCTGCGTGGCTGCTCAGGCCGCGGCGCCCTCCTGCTCGAGCGGGCGGATGGTCAGTCCCCGGCCCAGCAGGTCGGTCTTGATCGCTTCCACCGTGAGCATTCCGTCGTGCAGCAACGAGGCCAGCAGGGCCGCTGAGGCGTGGCCGCCGCTGGCCCCGCCATCGAGGGCCTGGGCGATGTGGTCGATGCAGCCGGCGCCGCCGCTGGCGATCACCGGCACCTCCACCGCATCGGCCACCGCCCGGGTGAGCTCCAGCTCGTAACCGCCCTGAGTGCCGTCGCCGTCCATCGAGGTGAGCAGGATCTCACCCGCCCCCAGTTCCACCACCCGCTGCGCCCAATGCACCGCATCGAGGCCGGTGTTCTCGCGGCCACCCTTCACGTACACATCCCATCCGGGCTGATCTCCGGTTCGGCGGCGCGCGTCGATCGCCACCACGATGCATTGGCAGCCGAAGCGTTCGGCCCCCCGCGCCACCAGCTGCGGATCGCGGACGGCGGAGGAGTTCAGGCTCACCTTGTCGGCGCCGGCACGCAGCAGCTCGGTGATGCCCTCCACGCTGCTGATGCCGCCGCCCACCGTGAACGGGATCGTCACGGCCTCGGCGGTGCGGCGCACCAGGTCCACCAGGGTGGCGCGGCCCTGGTGGGAGGCGGCGATGTCGAGAAACACCAGCTCGTCGGCCCCGGAGCGGCTGTAGCGGCAGGCCAGCTCCACCGGATCGCCGGCATCGCGCAGCCCCACGAAGTTCACCCCCTTCACCACCCGTCCGTCGGCCACGTCGAGGCAGGGAATGATCCGTTTGGCGACCATGGCGGTTGAGGCGGCGGCTGGCGAGGGAGGCGCGGGAAGGCGCGGTAACCTGGCGCCACTTTTTCAGCTGCGCCGGCCATGTCCCAGGCTGCCATCACCATCGGCTCGAAGGTGCGCGTCACCCGGGTGCGCGACCGCATCCCCGCCGACCTGGTGGCCGCCCTCCAGGCTGATGCCACCGGCACCGTCACCGATTTCAAGGTGACCGACGGCAAGGGCATCGGCGTGGTCGTGACCCTGGCCAACGGCACCAGCACCTGGTTCTTCGACGACGAGATCACCGCAGCGTGAGCCAGAGTCCCAACCCCACCGCCGCCAGCGGCGCCGGCGCCCGCCAGCTGCTGGGCATGAAGGGTGCTTCGGGCACCACCAACATCTGGAAGATCCGGCTTCAGCTGATGAAACCGGTCACCTGGATCCCCCTGATCTGGGGGGTGCTCTGTGGTGCAGCCGCCTCCGGCAACTTCCACTGGTCCCTTTCGGAGGTGGGCGCTTCGATCGCCTGCATGCTGATGAGCGGTCCGCTGCTGGCGGGCTACACGCAGACGATCAACGACTACTACGACCGCGAGATCGACGCGATCAACGAGCCCTATCGGCCGATTCCCTCCGGTGCGATCCCGCTCTGGCAGGTGAAGGCCCAGATCTGGGTGCTGCTGCTGGCTGGCCTGGCTGTGGCCTACGGCCTGGATCTGTGGGCGGCCCACAGCACTCCGGTGCTGTTCCTGCTGGCCCTGGGCGGCTCCTTCGTGAGCTTCATCTATTCCGCTCCGCCGCTCAAGCTCAAGCAGAACGGCTGGCTGGGGAACTATGCGTTGGGTGCCAGCTACATCGCCCTGCCCTGGTGGGCCGGCCAGGCCCTGTTCGGCCAGCTCACCTGGACCACGGCCCTGCTCACCCTGGCCTATTCCCTGGCAGGCCTCGGCATCGCCGTGGTGAATGATTTCAAGAGCGTGGAGGGCGACCGGGCCCTGGGCCTGCAGAGCCTGCCCGTGGTGTTCGGCATCGAGAAAGCCAGCTGGATCAGCGCCGGCATGATCGATCTGTTTCAGCTGGCGATGGTTGCCGTTCTGATCGCCATCGGCCAGCATTTCGCCGCGGTGCTGCTGGTGCTGTTGGTCATCCCCCAGATCACCTTCCAGGACATCTGGCTGCTGCGCGATCCAGTGGCCTTTGATGTGAAGTACCAGGCCAGTGCCCAGCCCTTCCTGGTGCTTGGCATGCTGGTCACGGCCCTGGCGATCGGCCACAGCGGCCTGGTGGGGATGTGAGCCAGGGGCGGCGTCGCCAGCTGCTTGCCGCCGGCCTGCTCGGTGCCGGCGCCGGTGTGGCCGTGGCCCTGGGCCAGTCGGTGCTGGTGCAGGGCCTCGACAGCCTGCTGCCCAACGTGCGGCGGCTGAGCAACTACAGCCGCCCGGGCACCGTGACGGTGCTCTCCGCCGACGGGCAGGTGATCCAGAAGCTGGGTCCAGCCACCCGTGAGAAGGTTGCGGCTGGCCAGATGCCCCTGCTGGTGCAGCGGGCCTTCATCGCCGCTGAAGATCGCCGCTTTTACCAGCACGACGGCATTGATCCGGTGGGGATCGGCCGGGCGATGCTGCGCAACCTCAAGCAGGGTTCGGTGGAGGAGGGTGCCAGCACGATCACCCAGCAGCTGGCCCGCACCGTGTTCCTCAGCCAGGACCGGACGATCCTGCGCAAACTCAATGAGGTGCTGCTGGCCGGCAAGCTCGAACGCCAGCTGAGCAAGCAGCAGATCCTCGAGCAATACCTGAATGTTGTCTATCTGGGCTCCAGCGCCTATGGCGTTGCCGATGCGGCCTGGATCTACTTCT
>JBEGQE010000139.1:0-10175 GCA_041181145.1 Cyanobacteriota bacterium | reverse complement strand
TCGGAGTAGCAGCCGAGCATCACCCCCAGCCCCAGCCGCCGCGCCGTGCGCGCCATCAGCAGGCCCTCGCTGAGGCCGCCGCACTTCACCAACTTGATGTTGATGCCGTCCACATGGGGGGCCAGTCGCAACAGATCGGCCAGATCCCAGCAGCTTTCATCGGCCACCAGCGGGATCGGCGCCAGGCCTTGCAGGGCGGCGTAGCCGGCCGTGTCGGCCGCGGCATCCAGCGTGGGTGCCAGGGGCTGCTCCACCAGCACCACCCCCTGCTCCGCCAGCCAGCCCATCATCGAGCGCGCGGTGGCCAGATCCCAGCCGCCGTTGGCATCCACCTGCAGCTCATCGCCCGGTCGCAGGGCATCCCGCACCACCTGCACCAGGGCCCGGTCGTGGTCGGCCCCATCCGGGCTGCCCAGCTTGAGCTTGATGCGGGTGGCCGGCAGCTGCAGCCGCCAGCGCTCGAGCCGCGCCAGCACCGCCGAGGGCTCCCCCAGCCCGAGGGTCACGCTGGTGGCGACACACGCTCCCGGATCCAGGCCCCAGAGCCGGTGCAGCGGTAGCCCCAGCCGCTGGCCCCACCAGTCGTGCAGGGCCAGATCGAGGCCGCAGCGGGCCGGTGGGCTCAGGCCCGCCAGCAGTGGTTCGAGGGCTTGCAGGGGCTGCGGCTCCATGCCCTCCAGCTGCGGCGCGAGCCTCTCCAGCTCTGCGGCAACAGCGCCCGTGTCGTAGTGGCGGTGGCCGGTGTCGAAGCCACCGGTTTCGCCGCAGCCGCTGGTGCCCCCATGGCTGATCTCCACCAGCAGGTGCTCCACGGCGCTGGTGGTGCCGCGGCTGATCGCCAGCGGCACGGCCTTGCGCAAGGGGAAGCGGCGCAGGCTCAGGCGCATCGGGGCAGGCGCATCGCAGCGGGCGGCGGGTCCGCAGGCTGTGTTCAAGCTGGCACGGATCAGCGGGCGTGTCAGGCGCTGAGATTGTGTCGATTGCCCAACACCGCAGCGAAGGGCTGCGTGATCCAGAGGCCCTGGGCATCATGTGAGCGCTCTTGTGGTTTGGGCTCAGCCGGACGCTCCGATGCAACGACCCCGTCCACCGCTGGCACTGTTGCAGCCTCAGCCCGCCAGCAGCGGCTCAGCCCACTGGATCGACGGCCTCACCGGCAGCCTGCTGGCGCCACGCCCGCACGCTGCTGCCATCGGTGTGTCGCTGCCACCGCCGAGCATGGCTGCCGTGGCCGCCGCCGGCCAGGCTGAACCTGGCGGCGCCCTGATCCAGGTCAATGGGCCGAACAGCGCCGAACCGCTGCAAGCGGCTCCGATGGCGGCCAGCAGCGTTGGGGAACCGGCTGTGCTGCTGCGCGATCGGCAGCCCTGGAGCCAGGCCCGGGTGGACGCCCTGATCGCCGCTGGCACGATCCAGGCCCGCTGGCTGCCCGATATCCGCGCCGTGGCGCCGGACAAGCTGAACATCCAGCGGCAACAGCAGCGCGACATGCTGCGTTTCAGCAACGCCATTGCCAACACCGGGGCCAACAACTTGCAGGTGCGGCGTGGGGTGGAACTCAGCCTCACCACCGATGCCGAGCTGATCGCCTACGCCGAGAGCCTCGGCCTCAACAGCTCCGAGCTGGCGCTGACGGCCCAGGAGCTGCTGAACCCGGATGGAAGCCTTGCGGCAGTGATCCCCGATGCGGCCCTCTCGGAATTCCATCCGGAGCACAAGCACTTCCACATCGGTGAAACGGCCGAATTCGGCCTGGAACGCCGCAATGCCCAAGGCGGCTGGGATGCGATCACCGGCCTGGAGGTGGTGAAAACAACGTTCTGCCTGATCGACATCAATCAGATCCAATCGGCCGGCAGCAGCGATCCCGACGAATACGAGATCATCAAATCTCCCGCCAAAGACAACACCTACAACGACTGCTTTGCTGATGTGCAGGGCATCACGGCCGGCTGGATCGATCGTTACAGCCACTCCCTGCCCGGCCAGGAGATCGACATCACCAGCCTCGCCGCCGGCACATACCGGCTGGTGGTGAACGTCAATCCGAGCCAGTGGTTCCTCGAGAGCGACTACAGCAACAACACCAGCAGCGTTGGCTTCGTGCTGGAGCGCAACCATCAGGGCCAGGCCTTCCTCACCCAGCTGCCGGACTTGACCAGCGGCATCTGGTTCGGCCAGTCGCCCAACGGCATGGGCTGACCGCAGGGCAAGCCCGGCCCCGGCGATGCCGGAAACTGGGGGCATGACGGCGACTCTTTCCCAGACCCAACGGCCCGCGGCTCCCGACACGGGCCGCGGCAGCTACTGGATCACCACCTTCGGCTGCCAGATGAACAAGGCGGATTCCGAGCGCATGGCCGGGATCCTCGAAGCGATGGGCTACCGCGAAGCCACAGCTGAGCTGGAGGCCGATCTGGTGCTCTACAACACCTGCACCATCCGCGACAACGCGGAGCAGAAGGTGTACAGCTACCTCGGGCGGCAGGCGCAACGGAAGCGCGCCAACCCCCACCTCACCCTGGTGGTGGCCGGCTGCGTGGCCCAGCAGGAAGGCGAATCGCTGCTGCGGCGCGTGCCCGAGCTCGATCTGGTGATGGGCCCCCAGCACGCCAACCGCCTCGATGTGCTGCTGGCCCAGGTGGAGCAGGGCCAGCAGGTGGTGGCCACTGAGGAGCACCACATCCTTGAAGACATCACCACCGCCCGCCGCGACAGCACCATCTGCGGCTGGGTGAACGTGATCTACGGCTGCAACGAGCGCTGCACCTACTGCGTGGTGCCTTCGGTGCGCGGCAAGGAGCAATCCCGCCTGCCGGAAGCGATCCGCCTGGAAATGGAGGGCCTGGCCGCCCAGGGCTTCAAGGAGATCACCCTGCTGGGCCAGAACATCGATGCCTACGGCCGCGATCTGCCGGGCATCACCCCCGAGGGGCGCCGCCAGCACACGCTCACCGATCTGCTGCAGGCCGTGCACGACGTGCAGGGCCTCGAGCGGATCCGCTTCGCCACCAGCCACCCCCGCTACTTCACCGAGCGGCTGATCGATGCCTGCGCGGATCTCGAGAAGGTGTGCGAACACTTCCACATCCCCTTCCAGAGCGGCGACGACGATGTGCTCAAGGCCATGGCCCGCGGCTACAGCGTGGATCGCTACCGCCGCATCATCGAGCGCATCCGCGAGCGCATGCCCGATGCCTCCATCAGCGCCGATGTGATCGTGGCCTTCCCCGGTGAAACCGACGCCCAGTACCGCCGCACCCTGGCCCTGATCGAGGAGATCGGTTTCGACCAGGTGAACACCGCCGCCTACTCACCGCGGCCCAACACCCCCGCCGCTGACTGGCCCGGCCAGCTGCCGGAGGCGGTCAAGGTGGATCGCCTGCAGGAGCTCAATGCCCTGGTGGAGCGCAAGGCGCGTGAGCGCAGCGCCCGCTATGCCGGCCGCCTCGAACAGATCCTGGTGGAAGGCACCAACCCCAAGGATCCCGAACAGGTGATGGGCCGCACCCGCACCAATCGCCTCACCTTCTTCCCCGCCGCCCGCGCCGCCGGTGGCCACTGGCAGCCC
Organism: Cyanobacteriota bacterium; assembly: GCA_041181145.1. Lineage (GTDB taxonomy): Bacteria > Cyanobacteriota > Cyanobacteriia > PCC-6307 > Cyanobiaceae > Vulcanococcus. The sequence continues at coordinate 6,604 of JBEGQE010000139.1, read as the reverse complement.
GGTGATCTCGTGGATGTGCGCATCGAAACGGTGCGGGCCTTCTCCCTCAGCGGTGTGGCCGTGGGGGGCTGAAGGCGCTGGTCAGCGCTGATACGTTTGGCCCTCAACCGGATCCAGCTTTCGCCATGACCGCCACCCCCACCCATCTCGGTCTGGTGTTCGGGGGGGTGTCCGGGGAGCATGCGGTCTCGATCCGCTCGGCCAACACGGTGGCCGCCGCCCTGCGCCGCGGCCCCAATGCGGAGCGCTACCGCCTGAGCTGCTTCTACATCGATCCCTGGGGCCACTGGTGGCCGCCGGCGGTGGCCGATGCCGTGCTCCGGCGGGGTGTGCCCGCCACCCGGGAGGATCTGCCCGCCGCTCCGCTTCGGCCCGGTTTCCGCGGTTTCCCGGAGGGGGCCCTCGATGTGGAGGTGTGGGTGCCGGTGCTGCACGGCCCCAACGGGGAGGACGGCACGATCCAGGGCCTGTTCAGCCTGATGCAGGTGCCGTTCGTCGGCTCCGGCGTGCTCGGTTCCGCCGTGGGCATGGACAAGCAGGCGATGAAGGCGGCCTTTGCCGCCGCCGGCCTGCCCCAGGTGCCCTATGCCTGCGTGGAGGCCGGCGAGCTCGAGGCCAACCCCGAAGCACTGCTCAGCCGCCTGGAGCAGCAGCTGGGTTACCCCTGCTTCGTCAAACCCGCCAACCTGGGCTCCTCGGTGGGGATCAGCAAGGCCACCAACCGCACTGAGCTGTTGGCGGGCCTGCGCGAGGCCGCCCGCCACGATCCGCGCCTGGTGGTGGAGCAGGGGGTGAATGCCCGCGAGCTGGAGTGCGCCGTGCTGGGGGGCCGCGAGCTGCGTGCCTCGGTGCTGGGCGAGATCTGCTTCGATGCCGATTGGTACGACTACACGACCAAATACAGCGATGGCCTCAGCCACACCGTGATTCCGGCCGAGGTGCCGCCGGCGATCAGTGAGCGGGCACGGGAGCTGGCGATCGCGGCCTGCCGGGCGGTGGCGGCCGAGGGCCTGGCCCGGGTGGATTTCTTCTACGACCGCAGCAGCGGCGCCCTCTGGCTCAACGAGATCAACACCCTGCCCGGCTTCACCAGCCAGAGCATGTACCCGATGCTCTGGGAGGCCAGCGGTCTGCCGCTCGACACCCTGGTGCACGAACTGGTGCAACTGGCGCAAGAATCGGGCCAAGTTTCCGCAGGACGCGCTGAAGCCGCATGAGTCATGGCCTGATCTGGCTGCCACTGCTGGTGGTGTTCCCCCTGATCACCGCCCTGGGTTGGCTGGAGCGCCGCCGCCAGCGCCTGTTCCGCGACTGGGCCGAGGGCGCTGAGCTGGCGAAGCTCGACGACTGTGGCGGTGCCCGCCTGATCGATGGTGTGGTGAGCTGGTGCGCGTTTGAATCCGGGAAGCTGGTCGTCAAGGACAGCTTCGTGGTCAAGAACCTGGAGAAGGTGGAACTGCTGGCGCTCGGCTCCGGCGAAGCTCCGCTCACCGAGGAGTCGCAGGGTTCCTGCCGCCTGCGCCTGGTGGGCGGCGGCCACAGCAAGGACCTGCCCTTTGCCGATGCCGATCGGGCCCGCCGCTGGATCGGGCAGCTGATGGCCAGCTCCCGCTGCGAGCTGTGACCACGAGCCGCGCCGAACGGCGCCGTGAGGCTGAAGCCAGCGGTGGACTGGGGGCCCAGCGCCGCAAGGAGCTGCGCCTGCAGCGCCGGCAGGAGCGCCTGCGCAATCTCTGGCGCATCGTGGTGCTGGCCGGTACGGCCACGGGCCTCGGCTGGGTGCTGCTGCGGGAGGGGTGGGTGCTGCGCAGCCCCAGCCAGATCGAAGTCGTGGGCAGCCGCCAGGTGAACCGCGAGCAGGTGATCCGCGATGGTCAGTTGCAGTTCCCCCTGCAGCTGCTGAGCCTGCGGCCCCAGCAGCTCTCCACCCGGCTCTCGGCCAGCCTGCCGGTGGAGCAGGTGCAGGTGACGCGGCTGATGCTGCCGCCCCGGCTGCGCATTGAACTGGTGGATCGCGAGGCGGTGGCCCAGGCCCAGCGCCGCAGCGGCCGCAGCCTGGAGCAGGGCTATGTGGATCGTCTCGGCAACTGGATGACCAGTCGCCAGCAGCGCAGCAGCGTCGCCGCCGCCGCCCCGCGCGTGCAGGTGCTCGGCTGGCAGGAGCGCCTGCGTCCTGCCCTGGCGCTGATCCTGGCCCGCCGCGATCAGCTGGGCAGCCCGCTGCAGCAGGTGCGCTTCGAGGCCAACGGCAGCGTCTGGCTGCGCACGGCGGCCCTCGGCAACGTGCATCTCGGTCCGGCCGATGCGCGCCTGGAGCAGCGCCTCAACGTGCTGCAGCACCTCTCCGGCCAGCTGCCGCAGCAGATCCGCGACCTCAAGGTGCAGTCGATCGATCTCAGTGATCCCGATCGCCCCGAGCTGGGGCTGCCCGCCCCTCCAGGTGGTGCTGGCGGCCGCGCTGTGGCCAGCCCCGGCGTGGATTGAACCGGGGTCCGGCGGCCCGCGCAGCCCGCTGCCTCAGCGCTCCGGCCAGTGCTGCGGCCAGCCCTTGGCAAACGCGCAAACCGTGACAGGCGGTTGCGCATGGCCCGGCCCGTGGCAATCGTGTTCGGATTCCTGTTTCTGGTCGGACGAATCGACGACATAATGCTGCGCAGCATCAATGGCTCGAGCCCTTCCATGGAGATTGCACCCGAAGGCCTCAGTGCCGCTAACGGCAACGGCTCGAACGGCATCGTTCCCAGTCAGTCGGCGCGGATTGAGGTGATCGGGGTGGGCGGCGGCGGCAGCAATGCCGTCAACCGGATGATCGCCTCCGATCTGCAGGGTGTGGGCTACCGCGTGCTCAACACCGATGCCCAGGCCCTGCTGCAATCGGCGGCCAGGCAGCGGGTTCAGCTCGGCCAGAAACTGACCCGTGGCCTCGGCGCCGGCGGTAACCCGGCCATCGGCCAGAAGGCGGCGGAGGAATCCCGCGCCGACCTGGCCCAGACCCTGCAGGGCACCGATCTGGTGTTCATCGCCGCCGGCATGGGTGGCGGCACCGGCACCGGTGCCGCTCCGGTGGTCGCCGAGGTGGCCAAGGAGTGCGGCGCCCTCACCGTGGGCATCGTCACCAAACCCTTCGGGTTCGAAGGCCGCCGCCGCATGCGTCAGGCCGAGGAGGGCATCGCCCGCCTCTCCGAGCATGTCGACACCCTGATCGTGATTCCCAACGACCGCCTGCGTGAGGCGATCGCCGGGGCGCCGCTGCAGGATGCCTTCCGCGCCGCCGACGACGTGCTGCGCATGGGCGTCAAGGGCATCAGCGACATCATCACCAAGCCCGGCCTGGTGAACGTGGACTTCGCCGATGTGCGCTCGGTGATGACCGAAGCCGGCACGGCCCTGCTGGGCCTGGGGGTGGGGTCGGGCCGCTCCCGCGCCACCGAGGCCGCCCAGGCGGCCATCAGCAGCCCGCTGCTGGAGGCGGCCCGCATCGATGGCGCCAAGGGCTGTGTGATCAACATCTCCGGCGGCAAGGACATGACCCTCGAGGACATGACCACCGCCTCGGAGGTGATCTACGACGTGGTCGACCCGGAGGCGAACATCATCGTGGGCGCCGTGGTGGATGAGCGCCTCGAGGGTGAGATCCACGTCACCGTGATCGCCACCGGCTTCGAAGGCGGCACCTACCGCCCCGAGCGCAGCCTGGGCGGCTTCGTGAGCGGCACCGTGAGCAGCTCCCCCAGCGATCAGGGCGGGGCGGCCATCCCCTCCTTCCTGCTCAACCGTCAGCAGAACGGCTGAACGCTCGGCCCGCTCCCTCCTGGGGCGGGCCGAGCGGTGCCTTCACCCTGCTGGGGCCATCTCTATGGCGGTACGTGCAACCTGCGGCAGGATCACCGGCCCGCGGCCGCTGCGAAGGGGGTGACCCGGAGTCCACGCCTGCCTGGAGCATCCCGTGTGGCTGCTCCCTTCCGGTCCTGACCAGATTTGGGCGTCCGGGCCGCATGGGTCCGAGTCGTGCGGATGCTAGCAATGGGCCTCCGGCCTTGAGGTGATCAGCCCTTGCGACCTGCGGATCTGCTCAGCCACAAGCAGGAGGGCCGGCCGATCGCCGTGCTCACCGCCTGGGATGCCCTGTCGGCGGCACTGGTGGAGCAGGCCGGCGCCGACGTGATCCTGGTGGGCGACTCCCTGGCGATGGTGGTGCTCGGCCACGCCACCACCTTGCCGGTCACCCTCGAGGAGATGATCCTGCACACCCGCGCCGTGGGCCGCGGCCTGCAGCGGCCACCTGGCCAGCAGCCGCTGATCGTCACCGATCTGCCCTTCCTGAGCTATCAGTGCGGCCTCGACGATGCCGTGGCCGCCGCCGGGCAGGTGCTCAAGGACAGCCCCGCCGCCGCCGTCAAGCTGGAGGGTGGTGAGCCGGAAACGATCGCCGTCGTTGATCGGTTGGTGCGCAGTGGCATCCCGGTGATGGGTCACCTGGGCCTCACGCCCCAGTCGGTGCATCGCCTGGGCTACCGCCGCCAGGCGAACGATCCGATCAGCCAGGAGCGTCTGCGCCGCGCCGCCCTGGATCTGCAGGCCGCCGGCTGCTTCGCCCTGGTGCTCGAGCATGTGCCGGCCGAACTGGCCGCGGCCCTCAGCCAGGAGCTCACGCTGCCGGTGATCGGCATCGGCGCCGGGGAGCACTGCGATGGCCAGGTGCGGGTCACGGCGGATCTGCTGGGCCTGACCGAGCGGCAGCCGCCGTTCTGCCCGCCCCTGCTGCCGGGCCGTCAGCTGTGTGTGGAGGCCCTGCGGGCCTGGGTGGCCGGTCTTCAGCCCACGCCTCCCACCACGTCAGAAGCTCCCGCAGCACCGCATTGCTGAGGGCCAGGCCCTCCGGATCGCGCAGGCTCCAGCGCGCCCCCCGGCGCCGCAGCAGCCCTGCCTGCTGATAGGGCTGCCAGCGATGCTCCAGCTCGGCCAGGGCGGCTGCGCTCACCCCTGCCGATCGGGCGAGATCCTCGAGCCTGACCCCCTCGCGCCGGCGCAGCCCCACCATCACCCGCTCCTCGAACGGCATCGTCTGGGTGGATGCGGCGGCGTTCCCCTCGCTGGCCGGGGTGCGCAGCCAGGCCGCATAGCCCTCACGGGTGCGTGGCCGGGCCAGCCGCTGCCCCCAGGGCGCACTGGTGGCACCCAGCCCGAAGCCCCACCAGCCGGCGCCGCTCCAGTACACGCGGTTGTGACGGGAGGCATGGCCGGGCCGGGCGTAGTTGGAGATCTCGTAGTGGCCGTAGCCCGCTGCGGCCAGGTCGCCGGCGGTGGTGAGCATCAGATCGGCGGCCAGGTCGTCCTCCGGCAGCGCCAGCTGCCCCCGGGCCTCCTGCTGTTCGAACACGGTGCCGGGCTCAATGATCAGGTCGTACACCGAGAGATGGGGCGGCCCCAGCTCGATCGCCTGGCGCAGCTGCTCCCGCCAGGCCGGTAGCTCCATGCCCGGCAGCCCCTGGATCAGATCGAGGCTCCAGCTGCGCAGGCTGCCCTGGCGCCACGCCTGCCGCAGCCAGCTGGCCGCCTGCCGCAGATCGGTGCAGCGGTGCCGTCGCCCCAGCCGCTCGAGCACCCCGTCGTCGAAGCTCTGGCCCCCCAGGCTCACCCGGTTCACCCCGGCCGCCAGGTAGCCGGCTAGCCGGGCCTGATCGAAGCTCGCCGGATCCATCTCCAGGCTCACCTCGGCGCCGGGGGCCAGGCCGAACCGTTGCCGCACGGCGCTGAGCAGGCGCCCCAGCTGCTCCGCCGTCAGCATCGACGGCGTGCCGCCCCCCACGTACACGGTGGAGAGCGGAGGTCCGGCCGGGGCAGCGGCGATCTCCTGCAGCAGCAGGGCCAGGTAGGCCTCGATCGAGCGGCTGCCCGGATCCCCCGCGGCACCACTGGCCCGATCCCCCAGGGGCACCACGGCGAAGTCGCAGTAGAAGCAGCGCCGGTGGCAGAACGGGATGTGCAGGTAGGCGCTGCGCGGCGGCCAGGGTCCCGACCGGACCCCAGCAGCAAGCGGGCGTTCGGAGCTCTCGCCCCCTACAGGGCGGTTACCGCCCCGGGCCAACGGCGCCGGGATGGGGCAAGCTGCCTGTTCAGAGCGCTCGGCAGCCACAGCAGCGGCCATGGTGGACACCCTCATCCTGGTGCTGTTCGTGGTGTCCGGGGCAGCGGCCGGCTGGCTCGGGGTGGACCTGCTGCCGGAGCAGCAGCTGATCCGCATCCAGAACATCGAGCAGCTGAGCTGGATCCTCGGCGGGGGCGGCGCCCTGGCGGGGCTGCTGGCCGGAGTGATGTTCCAGCGGCTGCGGCGGCGCCTGATGGAGCAGGTGCGCACGATGCCCACCGACCTGCTGGTGAGCCGGGCCGTGGGCCTGATCCTCGGTCTGCTGGTGGCGAACCTGCTGATCTCGCCGATCCTGTTCCTCTCCCTGCCCTGGGAGCTGGTGCTGGTCAAGCCCCTGGCGGCGGTGGCCGCCAACGTGTTCTTCGGGGTGTCGGGCTACAACCTGGCGGAGGTGCATGGCCGCACCCTGCTGCGCCTGTTCAACCCCACCAGCACCGAGGCCCTGCTGGTGGCCGA
>JBEGQE010000138.1:0-2604 GCA_041181145.1 Cyanobacteriota bacterium | reverse complement strand
TGGCGCGTCTGCGCCGGTGCCCCGGGCTCGAGCCCCTGGAGGCGAAATGCAGCTGGGCGCCCCAGCAGGCCTTCCATCGGCTCAAGGTGCGGCTCAAGCGCGAGATCGTCACCATGGGCTGTCCCACGGTGAAACCCGCCGAGCAGGTGGGCACCTACGTGTCGCCGCAGCAGTGGGATGCGCTGATCGGCGACCCCGGCACCCTGGTGATCGACACCCGCAACCGCTATGAGGTGGCGATCGGCAGCTTTGCCGGCGCCATCGATCCCGGCACCGACAGCTTCCGAGAGTTCCCGGCGTGGGTGGAGCGCGAGCTGCGGCCGCTGGTGGCGGAGCGGCAGCCCAGGGCGATCGCCATGTTCTGCACCGGCGGCATCCGCTGCGAGAAGAGCACGGCCTATCTGTTGCAGCAGGGCTTCGCCAACGTGCACCACCTGCAGGGCGGCATCCTGCGCTACCTCGAGGAGATGCCCGAGCAGGGCAGCAGCTGGCGGGGCGAGTGCTTCGTGTTCGATCAGCGCGTGAGCGTGAACCACCGGCTGGAGCCCGGTCGCCACACCCTCTGCCACGCCTGCGGCCTGCCCCTTGCGCCGGCGGATCGCGATCATCCTGCCTACCGCGAGGGGGTGAGCTGCCCCTCCTGCATCGATCGCTTCAGCGATGCCGATCGCCAGCGCTTCGCGGAGCGGCAGCGTCAGATCGAGCTGGCGGCGGCACGCGGTGCGGCCCATGTGGGAGCGGCCAGGCCGCAGGGCTGATGGGGGAGTCCGTTGCGGCGGCAGCCGTGGCTTCGGTCGCGGTGCCGGTGCTCTACAGCTTCCGTCGCTGTCCGTTCGCCATCCGGGCTCGCCTGGCCCTGGCGGCGGCCGGTTGGTTGCCGGGCCGGGATCTGGAGCTGCGGGAGGTGGCGCTGGCGGCCAAGCCGCCCGAGCTGGTGGAGGCGTCCCCCGCCGGCACGGTGCCGGTCCTGGTGACGGGCGATGGCACGGTGCTGCCCGAGAGCCTGGCGATCATGCGTTGGGCCCTGCAGCACGCCGATCCCGAGGGCTGGCTGGCGGGTTGGGAGGGGTCTTGCCTGGCGCTGATGCAGGCGTTGATTGAGGTGAACGATGGCCCGTTCAAGCACCATCTCGATCGCCATCGCTACCCCGAGCGTTATGCGGTTGCCGCGTCAGGCGTTGACCATCGCCGCGAAGCCCTGGCGATCCTGCGGGGTTGGGATCAGCACCTGCGGCCTGGTGGCTGGCTGCTGGGGGATCGCCCGAGCCTTGCCGATTGGGCCCTGCTGCCGTTCGTGCGCCAGTTCGGCCTGTCGGAGCCGGAGGGCTGGGCGGCGGCGGCGGGGCTGGAAGCGCTGCAGGGCTGGTTGGATCGCTACCTGGCCTCGCCAGCTCTGGCGGCTGTGATCGCGCCCCCCTGGGGCCTGCGGCGCAGCTGGCGCTCGCCCCGCTGGATCTATCACCTGGCCCTTGCGGAGGACTGGCGCTGCGCCCGGGCGGACGGGGAGTACCGGATCTCCACCCGCGGCCACTCGCTCGAGCAGGTGGGCTTCATCCACGCCTCCTACGCCCACCAGATCGGGGCCACCCACCGGCGCTTCTTCGCCGATGCCGGACCGCTGAAGCTGCTGGTGCTCGACCCGGCGGAGCTGGAGCGTCGGGGGCTGGCGGTGCGCCCGGAACCGGCGCCTGGCAGCGGCGAGCTGTTCCCGCACGTCTACGGTGCGCTGCCGGTGCGGGCGGTGCAGCAGGTGGAGGCCTATCCATGAGCGGACAACAGCCTCGGGCGAGGCCCGCTGCCGTGTTGCCCACACTGGCTGCCATCGAGCAGCGCGCGGCCGCGCAGGCCCTGCTGCTGCGCCTCCAGGTGCGTGAGCTGCTGGGGCTGCGCAGCCTGCGGGTGGTGGTGGCGCGGCCGCGGCCGGGGCAGCCGCCGCTGCTGCTGGGGGAGCTGAAGGGCTGGGCGCTGCCGCGGCCCGAAGGGCTGCAGCTCGACACCATGCGGGTGCAGGGCCCCACCACCCAGGGGGTGGGGCCGCTGATCTGGGCTGCCACCTTCGCCTGGGCCCTGGAGGTCACCCCCTGCCGCCGTGCCCGCCTGCTGGCGATCCGCGATGCCGAGGCGCAGCACCGCCGCCTGGTGCGCTACTTCCAGCGGTTGGGCTTCAGCCCCGTGCGTGAGGTGGCGGCCGCGGCCACCGATCTGCCGTTGCGGCTGGTGTGGGGTGGTGCCGGGTTGCTGATGCGCGGCGACTGCCTGGAGGGACTGACGCGGGCCTGGTCTCAGCTGGATCGGCTCTGGCCGGAGGGTTAAGCGGTGCCCCAGGCCGGCAGCACCGTTGTGGGCAGCACCGTGGTGGGCATCGATGTGGGTGGCGCCCGCAAGGGGTTTCATGCCGTGGCCCTGAGCGAGGGAACGGTGGTGGGGCGCTTGGCCAGCACGGACGAGACGGCCGTGGCGGCGTGGTGCCGGCAGCTGGGTGCGGCCCTGGTGGCGGTGGATGCGCCGTGCCGCTGGCGCCAGGGCTGCGGGGCTCGGCCGGCTGAGCGGGAGCTGATCGGTGCAGGAATCTCCTGCTTCCTCTCACCCACGCGCGAGCAGGCA
>JBEGQE010000137.1:0-5382 GCA_041181145.1 Cyanobacteriota bacterium | reverse complement strand
GAGGATCTGCAGGAGCTGTTGATCCGCAGCGACGTTCGGGTGGCGGCTTACGTCTGACCCTGCCGGACTGCTGACCAGCCTGCGCCGCCAGCCCGTGCTGGCGGTGCTGCGAGCCCCCACGCTTCCCGAGGCCCGTTGCCAGCTCGATCAGCTGCTGGCAGCGGGCCTCCGCCATGTGGAACTGGCCGTGCGCGCGGATGCTGGCTGGGTGGTGATGGCCCGGGAGCTGCAGCGGGCCTACCCGGCCCTGCGCTTCGGTGCCGCCTCCGTGTGCTCGGCGGAAGCGCTCTCGGCGGTGGCGGCGGCGGGCCTCGCCTATGCGGTGTCGCCGATCCTCGATCCTGCCCTGCTGGAGCAGGCGCGCGCATCGGCCATCACCTTGGTGCCCGGGGTGTTCACGCCCACCGAGGTGGCGCTGGCTGTGCGCTGCGGTGCGCCGGCGGTGAAGCTGTTCCCGGCGGCGACCCTGGGTGCCGGCTACTGGCGATCGCTGGCGGGTCCGCTGGCGCCACTCCCCTTCTGCATCGCCGCAGGGGGGCTCGGGGTTGGCGATGTGACGCGATGGCTCGCCGCCGGCGTGGATGCGGTGGCCCTGGGCGGCCAGCTGTTTGCGCCCGCTGCTGCTGATCGCCATGGCAGCGGGGATGGCGCAGCAGAGGCGTCAAAGCCCCGCCTGCGCTCCGAGCTGGCGCCCCTGCTGGCCGAGCTGATCGCACCGCTCGATCGGCCCGACGATCGCGGACTGTTGTCAACTTGAGATCGCGGTGTTACTTCTGAGATAGAGCTGTTCTCGCCTATGTCTCAACTCACGATCAAGCTCAGCGCCAAGGCCGATGCCCTGATCGCTCAGCTGCAGAAGGAGATCTTCAACCGACGGCGCAAGAAGGTCTCACCGGCCGGTGTGGTTGAGACCCTCGTGGAGAGCGGCGCCAAGTCGCAGTCCGACAAGCGCTTCGCCACCTCCTGGACGAACCTGATCGCCGACATTGAAAAGGCGGCCAAGACCGCCAATGCCCATGGCGCCAAGCCCGCCAACCTCAGCGATGCGGAATGGGCTCTGATCCTCAGCCACCGCAGCCGCGCCGCCAGCACTACCGCCAAGGTGAAGCCCACTGCCAAGGCGAAGCCGGCCGCGAAGGCCAAGCCGGCCGCCAAGGCCAAGCCAGCCGCCAAGGCCAAGCCAGCCGCGGCCAAGCCTGCGCCTAAAGCGCCGAAGGCCTCCAAAGCGGCGGCCAAGCCCGCGCCCAAAGCCGTTGCCAAGCCGGCCAAAGCCGCCAAGCCCGCTGTGAAGACGCCTGGCCACGCTGCGGCAAGCAAGACCGTGGCCAAGCGCAGCACCGCCAAGGCGAAGCCCAGCGCGGCCGTCCGCAATCCGATCCGCAAGTCGGCGCCCAAGGCCAGGAGCGGGGCCACTTCGGTGGCACGACGCATGGCCAAGGCCGTCAGCCGGCTGAGTGCGGGCGCGGTGGCCACAGCGTTGCCGGCGATGGCGCCCAGTGGCAATGGCACGGCGGTGTTGCTCAGTGCCCCCTGATCAGTCGCTGATCAGTCGCGGCTGGGGGGGCCCTCACCAGAGGCTGCACTGCCCCTGCTGACGCAGCAGGTGGTCGGCCAGCACCAGCGCCACCATCGCCTCCACCATCGGCACGGCCCGCGGCAGCACGCAGGGGTCGTGCCGACCTTTCGCCTCCAGGGTCGTGGCCTCGCCGCGGGCGTTGATTGTCTGCTGGGCCTTGCGGATCGTGGCGGTGGGCTTGAAGGCCACACGGATCAGGATCGGTTCGCCGTTGCTGATGCCGCCCTGGATGCCTCCGGAGTTGTTGGTGGCGGTGCGCAGGCAGCCATCGGCGCTGGGCAGGAAGGCGTCGTTGTGCTGGCTGCCGAGCAGGCGGGTGCCCTCGAAACCTGAGCCGATCTCAAAGCCCTTGGTGGCCGGCAGCGACATCACCGCCTTGGCCAGGTCGGCCTCCAGCTTGTCGAACACCGGCATGCCCAGCCCCACCGGCGCGTTGCGCACCACGCAGCCGATCACGCCACCGCAGGAATCGCCATCGCGGCCGATCGCCTCGATCCGCTCGACCATCCGATCGGCCATGGCGCCATCGGGGCAGCGCACGATCGTGCTCTCCACGGCATCCAGGCTCACGCTGGTGGGGTCCACGCTGGCCTCGAGGTCGTGGATGCGCTGCACCCAGGCGATCACCTCGGTGCCATGGGCTTTGGCGAGCAGCTGTTTGGCGATGGCGCCGGCGGCGACCCGGCCGATCGTTTCGCGGGCTGAGGCGCGGCCCCCGCCGCTGCGGGCCTGGATGCCGTACTTGGCCTGATAGGTGGCGTCGGCGTGGGAGGGGCGGAAGGCCACCTCCATCTCCTTGTAGTCCTGCGGGCGCTGGTCCTTGTTGCGCACCACCATCGCGATCGGGGTGCCAAGGGTGACGCCGTCGAGCAGGCCGCTGAGGATCTCGACCCGGTCGTCCTCCTTGCGCGGCGTGGTGATCTTGCTCTGTCCAGGCTTGCGCCGATCGAGCTCGGCTTGGATCGCCTCCAGGTCCAGCTCCAGCCGCGGCGGGCAGCCATCCACGATCACCCCCACCCCTCCGCCGTGGGATTCGCCGAAGGTGCTGATGCGGAAGAGATCTCCGAAGCTGCTGCCCATGACCTTGCTGTGCTCAGCCGAGCGTAAAGAGTCGTCTGAGCGGCGGGCCGCACCCGCCGTCGCGGCGCCAGCGGGCCTGGCGCTAGAAGCGGTGCGGAACGATGGCGGGGCGTGGGCGGGCGATGCGGAAGCAGGAGCGTGCTGCCCTGATCCTGCAGCGATTGGAGGAGCTCTATCCCCGCACTCCGATCCCGCTCGACCACAGCGATCCATTCACGCTGCTGGTGGCGGTGCTGCTCAGCGCCCAGTGCACCGACAAGAAGGTGAATGAGGTGACCCCGGCCCTGTTCGCCGCTGGCCCCACGCCTGCCGGCATGGCGGCATTGGATGAGGCCACGATCCTGGGCCACATCCGTCAGCTCGGCCTGGCCCGCACCAAGGCCCGCCATGTGAAGCGGCTCGCGGAGCTGCTGCTGGAGCGCCACGGCGGCGATGTGCCGCACAGCTTCGCCGAATTGGAGGCGTTGCCCGGTGTCGGCCACAAAACGGCCTCGGTGGTGATGGCCCAGGCCTTCGGTGTGCCCGCATTCCCGGTGGATACCCATATCCACCGCCTGGCTCAGCGCTGGGGCCTCAGCCGCGGTGAGAGCGTGGCGCGCACCGAGCGGGACCTCAAGGCCCTGTTCCCCAGGGAGGCTTGGAACAAATTGCACCTGCAGATCATTTTTTACGGCCGCGAGCACTGCACAGCCCGCGGTTGCGACGGCACCGTCTGTGGGCTGTGCCGCGAGCTCTATCCCACTCGCCGCGCCTCGGTGACCTGGCGCAAGCCCTAGCGATGCACAGGGTTCAGCCCGTTCAGCCCAGGGCCGAACGGCGGGCCTCCCGCTGCAGTTCGAGCAGCAGCGCGGGCGTGTCTTCGAGGGGTGTGGGCCGGGCAAACAGATAGCCCTGCCCGCGGATGTAGCCCAGCTCCTCAAGAATCCGCCGCTGCTGTGGCGTCTCGACTCCTTCCGCCGTCACCTGGATGCCATAGGCCTTGGCCATTTCCAGCATCGCCCGGCAAAGGGCCAGGGCCTCGTCAGAGTCCTCCAGTTCCTGCACGAAGGTCTTGTCGACCTTGACGTGGCGGAACGGCACCGAGCGCAGCAGCAGCAGCGAGGCGTAGCCCGTGCCGAAGTCGTCGAGGGCCAGGGCGAACCCCTGGTCCACCAGGCGGTTCAGCAGAACACGCGAGGGTCCGTCGGGATCCAGCCAGCGGCTTTCGGTGATCTCCAGGCAGATCCGCCTGGCATCCACCGCTTCGGCGGCCAGCAGCTGGGCCACCTCGTCGGGAAAGTCTTCGCGCAGCAGCTGATGCACAGACAGGTTCACGTTGATCACCAGATCGGAGCTGGCAACCGCTGGGTCCTTGAGCAGGCGACAGGCCCCACGCAGCATCTCAAAGCCGATCGCATCGATCAGGCCGGCCTCCTCCGCCACGTGGATACACAGCTGCGGGCTGATGTCCTTCAGTACGCCGGTGCGTGTGCGGAACAGCAGTTCCATGCCCAGCGGGGCGCCGGTGCGCAGGTCCACGATCGGTTGCGCATGGGGATGAACCAGTCCATAGCGGAGGGCATCTTCGAGTTCTTTACCCACCTGCAGGCGCCGTTGCACGGCCGTGAGCTGTGCCGCGTCCACCATCTGGACGCGGTGTCGGCCGCTCTCCTTGGCCTGACGGGCTGCGGTGTCAGCCTGGAGAATCGCCTGGCCGATGTTCCAGTTCACAGCGGCGAGGTCGACCACCCCGGATGAGAAGCTCAGCCGGGCCCGCACATGCTCGATCGAGAGCGTCTCCTGCTCCAGCCGTCGCAGCAGGTTCTGCAATCGCTCACTCACCTGCTCAGCGGGTTCGGGGATGATCGCAACAAATTCATCACCGCCGAAGCGAGCCAGCAACTGGGCTGTCGGCAGGCAGTCCTTCAGTTTCCCGCTGAACTGCAGCAGCAGCTTGTCGCCAAGTAGGTGGCCGAAGTTGTCGTTGAACAGTTTGAAGTGATCCAGATCCAGAAACACCAGGCTCAGGGCCTGTTGGGCTTCTTGGGCTTGGGCCACCAGATCCCCGGCCCGGGTCTGCAGCAGATGACGGTTACCGAGCCCGGTGAGTGCGTCTTCCATGGCCTGGCGTCGCCGCTCCTCATCGCGCCGATGCCGTTCCGCGGCCAGGGTGGCGAGGTGGGTCATATGGTCCACCAGCTCCAGATCCGCGGCCGAGGGCAGGCGCCGGTCTGGGTAGTACATGCCGAACACCCCCAGCAGGCTCTGATCATTGGGGGAGATCAGCGGAGATGACCAGGCCGAGCGGATGCCGTAGCTGCGGCAGAACTCGTGAAAGTCATCCCAGAGCGGATCGGTGAAGACGTCTTCGCTCACCACCCGCTGTGCCCGGAACGCGCAGGTGCCGCAGCTGCCGGCCTTCGGCCCGGGAACCAGCCCATCCACCGCTTCCTGGAAGCTGTCGGGAAGCTGGCCGTAGCCACCCCGCCGCAGCCGTTGTTCGTAGGGGTCGTAATACAGGATTGAGGCGAGCATCTCCGGCAGGCAAGCCTCGGAGAAGGCCGCGATCGCCTGGAGGCTGCGCTGCAGGTTCTCGCCCCCGGCCACCATCTCGAGAATGCGCTGCTGGCCCTGCAGGAGTTGTTCCGGTGACAGGCCGGCTTCACGGATGGGTTCTCCACTGGTGTGGACCGTTGAAGCCTCGGCCATGGTGAATCTCGTGCCGCACGATGCGTCAAAGCTAGGGC
>JBEGQE010000136.1:0-3665 GCA_041181145.1 Cyanobacteriota bacterium | reverse complement strand
GCACCGGGAACGATGGTGCCGGTGCGCATCACCGCCGCCGACACCTACGACCTGGTGGGTGAAGTGGTGGGGGCGAAGGTGATGGTGGGCGAAGCGCTCGCCGCCCGCCGAGCAGGCGCTTGAGCCAGGCCTCCCGCACCGGCGAGGGTCCGCGCCGGGCCCTCGGGCGGATCCGCGAGGGCCTCACCCGCCACCAGCGCACCACCTACCTGCTGGCCTCGGGGCTGAGCACGGCGGGGTCGTTCGCCGGACTCACCGCCAAGGGCTGGCTGCTGTTGGAGGGGGCCCGCAACCCGCTGCTGCTGGCCCTGCATTTCGCCCTGCTCACCCTGCCCACCCTGGTGGTGAGCGGCCCGGCGGGTGTGCTCACCGACCGGGTGGGCAGCGAGCGGGTGCTGATCCGCGCCCAGTGGGGCCTGTTCGCCGCCGGCGTTCTCGGCGCTGTGGCGATCCCGATCAGCCGCGGCACCAGCCAGGACGTCCTGCTGCTGCTCAGCACCCTGGGCATCGGCGTGGCCAGCGCCTACGAACTCACGGCCCGCAACAAATACGTGGCGCTGCTGGTGGACGAGCCCAGCCAGCTGGGCCCCTATCTGGCCAGCTTCTCGGTGATCTTCAACGTGGGCAAGCTGGTGGGTCCCCCGATCGGCGGCCTGCTGCTGGCGGCCACCGGCCCCACCCTGGCCCTGAGCCTCGATGCCGCCAGCTACCTGCTGCCGATCGCCAGCCTGCTCTGGCTGATGGAGCCGCGGCGGGATCAGGAACGCCGCAGCAGCGGTGGCGCCGGCGCCAGCCTGGCCACCGCCTGGCGGGAATGCGGCCCGGCCCTGCGCCATGTGCTGCGGTTCACGGCGCTGGCCTGCCTGGTGGGCTTCTTCCACCCCGGCCTGGCGCCCTTGATGGCGGAACAGCTGCTGGGGCCCAGCCCTCTGGCCCTCGGCCTGTTCACCAGCGTGATCGCCGCCGGCAGCATCAGCGGCGGTGTGGTGCTGCAGCGCCATGCGGCGGCCATCGGCCGGCGGCCGGGATGGCTGCTTGGATCCAGCACCCTGATCACCGGCCTGGCGCAGCTGGGCCTGGCCGTGGAGGCCAGCCAGCATTGGGGCCAGTGGTGGGGCCTGGCGATGGCCTATCTGATCGGCATGGGCACCGCCTCACTGCTGGCGGGCACCAACCTGATCATTCAGGTGCACGCCCCGCAGGTGCTGCGCGGGCGCATGGCGGGTCTGGGCCAGATCGCCTTTCTCGGCGGGGGCGGGCTCAGTGGCCTGGCGGCGGCTTCGCTCAGCCTCTGGCCGCCGCTGGGGGTGTGGGGCTGCTTTGCGCTGCTGGGCAGCCTCGGGGTGGCGCTGGGTTGGCGGGAGCTGCTGCTGCACCGCCGCATGCGCCTGGCCTGAATCCACCACCGCTGGGGGCGGCAGGCAGGGCCGGCAGACAGGGGCCGGCAGGCAGGGGCGCGGACGAGCGGCGCCTCAGCGACGCGATCGGAGCACCAGGCGCTCAGATCAGTTTGATACCGCGCAGCACGAAGGAGATGGCGGCTGCGGCCACCAGACCGCCACCCACCAGAACCAGATAGAGAACGGGACCCATGGCGCTGTGCGGCGTAGTTGGCGCCATTACAGCAGATCGCCCAGGGCCTGGACGCGCCGCCTAGGCTGATCTGAAGCCATCGGTTCAACTGTGCAGGGTCTGCCGCCGATCGGATCCACCACGAGGACCACCCCCGGCATGCGCACCCTGTTCATCTATCCCGAGTTCCCGAAGACCTTCTGGAGCTACGAGAAGATTCTGGAGCTGGTGAACCGCAAGGTGCTGCTGCCGCCGCTGGGGCTGGTCACGGTGGCGGCGCTGCTGCCGCAGCACTGGCAGATGAAGCTGGTCGACCGCAACGTGCGGGAGGTGACCGAGGAGGAGTGGGCCTGGGCGGAGCTGGTGGTGATCTCCGGGATGATCGTGCAGAAGGCCGACATGGCCGAGCAGATCGCCAGGGCCAAACAGCGCGGCCTGCCGGTGGCCGTGGGTGGACCGTTCGCCAGCTCCACCCCCGATGCCCCGGAGATCGAGCTCGCCGATTTCAAGGTGCTCGATGAGGGGGAGATCACCCTGCCGCTGTTCATCGAGGCGATCGAACGGGGCGAGCGGGGCGGACGCTTCAGCGCCAACGGCGACAAGCCGGATGTGACCTCCACCCCGGTGCCGCGCTTCGACCTGCTCGAGCTCGACGCCTACGACTCGATGAGCGTGCAGTTCTCGCGGGGCTGCCCGTTCCAGTGCGAGTTCTGCGACATCATCGTGCTCTATGGCCGCAAGCCCCGCACCAAGACCCCCGAGCAGCTGATCGCCGAACTCCAGGCCCTCTACGACCTGGGCTGGCGGCGGGCCATCTTCCTGGTGGACGACAACTTCATTGGCAACAAGCGCAACGCCAAGCTGCTGCTGCCGGCCATCAAGCAGTGGCAGATCGAGCGCGGCTACCCCTTCAGCTTCACCACCGAAGCCTCGGTGGACCTGGCCTCCGACGACGAGATGATGCGGATGATGGCCGAGGCCCGCTTCGAGGCGGTGTTCCTCGGCATCGAAACGCCGGATGAGGCCAGCCTGTCGGTGGCGGGCAAGCACCAGAACACCCGCAGCTCGCTGGAGGAATCCGTGGACCGGATCACCAGCTACGGCATCCGGGTGATGGCGGGCTTCATCATCGGCTTCGATGGCGAGCCCAACGGCGCCGGCGATCGCATCGTGCGCTTCGTGAGCCGCACCGGCATCCCCGCCGCGATGATGGGCATGCTGCAGGCCCTGCCCAACACCGGCCTCTGGCACCGCCTGGAGAAGGAGGGGCGCCTGATCCAGGAGAAGGCGGACGCCAAGGGCGTCAACCAGACCAACCTGCTCAACTTTGTGCCCACCCGGCCGATCCGCGACATCGCCAACGAGTACGTCGACGCCTTCTGCCGCCTGTACGAGCCGAACGCCTACATCGACCGCGTCACCCACTACTACGGCAAGGTGGGCACCCCGCGCTGGAAGGCGTTCTACAAACCGGAGAACTCCGACAAGCCGGCCCTGCCGCCGGCCAACGACATCCGCGCCCTGGCCACCGTGATCTGGCGGCAGGGGTTCAAGCGCAACACCCGCCTGCGCTTCTGGCGGTCGCTGGCCCGCATCGCCCGCCGCAACCCAGCCAACCTGGAGCAGTTCGTGGTCACCCTGGCCCACAACGAGCACTTCCAGGAGTACCGGGCCGTGGTGACGCGCGAGATCCAGGAGCAGCTGGCGGCCCTGCCGCCCGAGCCGCCGCCGGCCACCGCCGACCGCAGCCGCGAACTGCAGCCGGTCTGAATCGCCGTGCGAGTGCCGCGGCCGCTCGCTGATCAGTCCTGCACGTAGGCGCTGCCGTCCTCCAGGCAGCGCTCGGCTTTCTGCAGCTCCCGGCCCAGGTAGAGGGCGTGGTCGAGGCAGCTGATCGGGTGGGGGCCCTCCCCTTCCGTGAGGGCCATGCCCAGCTCCTTCGCGGAGCGGCCGCGGTAGGTCGCCAGCGGTGCGCGTGGGCCGGCATTGCGGCAGCTCAGCACCTCGCCGGTGTCGGGATCGGTGGCCAGGCCACGCTCGTCGATGCCATTGCCGTAGTGCTCGGCGATCAGTTCGCCCGCCTCGCGATCGAG
>JBEGQE010000135.1:0-11057 GCA_041181145.1 Cyanobacteriota bacterium | reverse complement strand
GTTTCGAGGCGTCCGCTATGGGCGAGCGTTGACCCGGTCCCTCGATCTTCCGGCCCTCGACCGGATTGACACCCTGGCCCAGGAGCTGGCGATGCTGCAGGACCGCAGCAAGCGTCGCATTGCCATCCTGGGCAGCCGCCACGTGCCGGTGGTGTCGGTGCATCTGGTGGAGCTGGTGGCCCGCTCCCTGGCCCAGGAGGGCCACAGCCTGATCACCTCCGGTGCCCAGGGTGTGAACTCAGCCGTGATCCGCAGCGTGCTCGATGTGGATCCCTCACGCCTCACGGTGCTGCTGCCCCAGAGCCTCGATCGCCAGCCCAGCGAATCGCGCGATCAGCTGGAACGGGTGCTGCACCTGGTGGAGAAGCCTGAGAACGATGAGCTGCCCCTGCCGATGGCCAGCAGCCTTTGCAACCAGGAGATCATCAGCCGCTGCGATCAGCTGATCTGTTACGCCTTCCACGACAGCGAGACCCTGCTCGCCAGCTGCCGCACCGCCGAGGACATGGGCAAGGTCGTGAGCGTGATGTTCTTCGACTGAGCTCAGGAGGCGGCCGCCAGCACGGCCTTCAGGCCCTCCAGGTACAGGATGCCCGTGCAGGTGATCGCGCCGGCCCAGCAGAGCGAGCGCAGCGGTGGCAGGTTGGCCACGTAGGTGCCGATGTAGGCAAGCCGCAGGGCTGGGTGGACCCAGGCCGCGGCGATCGCGGCCGGAGCATTTACCTGAGCCACCAGGCAGAGCAGCACCGCCGGGGCGAACAGGGTGAAGGCTTCAAAGCTGTTCTGATGGGCCCAGTTGGCCCGCTTGCCCCACTCCGGCAGCCGTTCGGCCATCGCCCGGGGTGCGGCCAGATCGGCGATCGTGAAATCGGCCTGGGAGCGGGCCGCCCCCAGCGGCACCAGGCTGGCCAGCACCACGCCGGCGGCCAGCAGCAGCGACCAGGCAAAAGCGGGCTCAAGCGGCATGGGGCGGCTTGTGAAGGGGCGGGGTTGATCCTTGCCCTCCGTTTTAGGTGGTGGTGAGGGGTTGATGCTGTCGGGGGCGCCGCAGCGGGGTGGGGGATCGGTGGGCGGTTGTCGCCCCTCGTGGATATCCGTGGATATCCATCGCCGCAGAGTCCCACGAGCGGCCCTTGCCTACCCTGGGCCCAAGCAGCCTGATGTCCGCTCCGCGATGGCCGACACCTATTCGTTCGACGTCGTCTCTGATTTCGACCGCCAGGAACTGGTGAACACTCTCGATCAGGTGCGCCGCGACGTGTCGACCCGCTACGACCTCAAGGACTCGGCCACCGAGATCGATCTGGAGGAGACCAGCTTCACGATCACCACCGCCAGCGACATGACCCTCCAGGCGGTGGAGGACGTGCTGCGCCAGAAGGCCACCAAGCGCAACCTCTCCCTGAAGATCTTCGACTTTCAGACCCCCGAGGCCGTGGGTGGCAACCGCATCAAGCAGGTGGTGAAGCTGCGCAAGGGCCTGACCCAGGAGCTGGCCAAGACCCTCAGCAAGACGGTCCGCGATGAGCTCAAGAAGGTGACGGTGGCGATCCAGGGCGACGCCCTGCGCGTGACCGGCAAGAGCAAGGACGACCTCCAGGCCGCGATCAACCTGCTCAAGGCGCAGGACGTGGAGGTGCCGCTCCAGTTCCAGAACTACCGCTGAGCCGATGGCCGCCGCAGGCTGGCGGTTCTGGATTGATCGCGGCGGCACCTTCACCGATCTGGTGGCGCGTGCCCCGGATGGGGCGCTGCAGGTTTGCAAGGTGCTTTCGGTGCAGCCCGGCGTGCCGGGCGATCCTGCGGTGCGGGCAATCCGGGAGCTGATCGGCCTGCCCCCACCGGCGCCGATTCCCGCCGGCCTGATCGCCGAGGTGCGCCTCGGCACCACCGTGGCCACCAATGCCGTGCTGGAACGCCAGGGGCGGCCCACGCTGTTGCTGCTGAATCGTGGCTTCGCCGATCTGCTCAGCATTGGCGATCAGCACCGGCCCGATCTGTTCGCCCTCGAGATTCACAGGCCGCTGCCCCTGGCTGCACGGGTGCTGGAGGTGGGCGGTCGGCTGGCGGTGGATGGCACGGAGCTGGAGCCGTTGCAGTGCGATGGCTCACTGGCTGAGCAGCTGCGGCAAGCCCGCGCCGAAGGGATCCGTTGCGTGGCGGTGGCCCTGCTGCATGCCTACCGCCATCCGCGCCATGAACGCGCCCTTGGCTCGTGGTTGGAGACGTTTGGTTTTGAGCAGATCGCCCTCTCGCACCAGGTGAGTCCCCTGCCGCGGTTGGTGCCGCGGGCCCACACCACGGTGCTGGAGGCGAGTGTGGGCCCGGTGCTGTCGGGCTATCTCGCCCAGGTGCAGGACGCCCTGGGGCCCGAGGTGCCGCTGCGGGTGATGCAGTCGAGCGGGGGGTTGATCGCGCCGCAGCAGCTTCGCGCCAAGGACACGATTCTCTCGGGGCCCGCCGGTGGTCTGGTGGGTGCCAGCCGCATCGGCGCCTCCCTTGGTTTCCGCCAGCTGGTGGGTTTTGACATGGGCGGCACCTCCACCGATGTGAGCTGGAGCGATGGCCGTGGTGTCGATGGCAGTGGCGCCGATGGCAGTGGTCCGCTCTGGCAGCGACGGGAGCAGAGCGAACTTCACGGTCTGCCGCTGCAGGCACCGATGCTCGACATTCACACCGTGGCCGCGGGCGGTGGATCGCTGATCCGCTTCGATGGCCTGCGCCTGCAGGTGGGACCGGCCTCCGCCGGCGCCGATCCCGGTCCGGCCTGCTACGGCCGTGGCGGCCCGCTCACCGTGACGGACGCCAACCTGCTGCTGGGTCGTCTGCAGGCGGCCCACCTGCCGGCGGTGTTCGGTCCGAGCGGCGACCAGCCGGCCGATCCGGCACCGCTGCGGCCCGCGTTCGCGGCCCTGGCCCAGGCCCTTGGCTGCCAGGGTGCGTGTGCCCCTGAGCAGGCGGCGGAGGGTGCGTTGGCCATTGCCGTGGAGCGCATGGCCGAGGCGATCCGGCGCATCTCGATCCAGCAGGGCCGCGATGTGCGCCGCGCCGTGCTCTGCAGCTTCGGGGGGGCGGGCGGCCAGCATGCCTGTGCGGTGGCCGAGGCCCTCGGCATCGAGCAGGTGCTGCTGCACCCCCTGGCCGGTGTGCTCTCGGCCTATGGCATCGGCCTGGCCGATGAGGTGCAGCTGATCGAGCGCAGCCTGCGCGAGCCCCTCACGGATGCCCTGCTTCGCGACCAGCTGCACTGGGCCTCGGCATTGCCCGGTGCAGCACCGACAGCCGCGGCGGGCAGCCAGCGCCGCTGCACCCTGCACCTGCGCACGGCCGGATCCGACACCTGCCTGCCGATCCCCTGGGACGGGGGCATGGAGATGCACGACCTGCAGGCGGCCTTCGTGGCCGAGCACCGGCGGCGTTTCGGCTATGCACCGGAGCTGGGGCCGGCGGCGCCGGTGGTGCTGGAGCGGTTCAGTGTTGAGGTGCTGCAGTCCGGCGAGCCGTTGGTGGGAGCGTTGTGCGGCGCGTCGTCCGGGGCGGCTCCGTTGCGGCCCTCCAGCTCTGCCGCTCCGGCGTTGTCGCCGCTGCAGCGGGTGCCGGTGTATCTGCGGGGCACCTGGCAGGACCTGCCGCTCTGGCAGCGCGAGAGCCTGGCGCCAGGAGCACGGCTGGAGGGCCCGGCGCTGGTGGTGGCCAGCACGGGCACCACCCTGCTCCTGCCGGGCTGGAACGGGCAGGTGCTGGCGGACGGCAGCCTGCTGCTGGGCCATGAGGTCCCCCCGCCATGCTCTCAGCCAGGGAGCGGGCAGCGTCTCGATGCCCTCAGCCTGGAGCTGTTCAGCAATCGCTTCACGGCGATCGCCGAGCAGATGGGGACGCGTCTGCAGCAGACCAGCAGCTCGGTGAACATCAAGGAGAGGCTTGATTTTTCCTGCGCGCTGTTTGATCGCAGCGGTGCCCTGGTGGTGAATGCGCCCCACATTCCGGTGCACCTCGGCTCGATGGGCGAGAGCGTGGTGGCCCTGCTCGCGGCGGTGGCGCGGGGGGAGCGGCGGCCGCTGGCACCGGGCGATGCGGTTGTTTCCAACAACCCGTACAACGGCGGCACGCATCTGCCCGATCTCACCGTGATCACGCCGGTGTTTGCCGGCGAGGACCTTGTGGCGTTCGTGGCCAGTCGGGGCCATCACGCGGATGTGGGGGGCATCACACCGGGATCGATGCCGCCCCACAGCCGCAGCATCGAGGAGGAGGGCCTGCTGCTCGATAACGCCCCTCTGCTCGAACACGGCTGCTTCGAGGAGGCGTTGTGGCGGAAACGTCTCAGCGCCGGTCGCTGGCCGGTTCGCAACCCCGACCAACTGCTCGCCGACCTGCGGGCCCAGCTGGCCGCCAATCAGCTGGGGGTGCAGCGGTTAGAGGCGCTGATTGCCACTGAGGGCCTGCCACGGGTCCAGGCGGCGATGGCGCAGGTGCAGCAACAGGCGGCGGAGGCCGTGCGGCGCGTGATCGATCGGCTCGTGGATGGTGCTGCCCTTGTAGAGCTCGATGGTGGCGAGCGGATCGCCGTGACGGTGACGGTGGACAGGCCTGCGCGGCGTGTTCGCCTCGATTTCAGCGGCACCTCCGGCCAGCAGCAGGGCAACCTCAATGCCCCGTTGGCCATCACCAAGGCGGTGGTGCTCTACGTGTTCCGCTGCCTGGTGGACGAGCCGATCCCGCTCAACGCCGGCTGCTTCGAACCGCTGGAGCTGGTGGTGCCCCGGGGGTGCCTGCTTCATCCCGAACCGCCGGCCGCGGTGGTGGCGGGGAATGTGGAAACCTCCCAGGCCGTCGCCAATGCCCTGTTGGCCGCTCTGGGGGTGATGGCGGCAGCCCAGGGCACGATGAACAACCTCAGCTTCGGCAATGCCGATTGCCAGTACTACGAAACGATCTGCGGCGGCACCGGCGCCGGCCGCCGGGTCGATGGGAGCGGTTTCCCCGGTGCGGCGGCGGTGCAGAGCCACATGACCAACTCCCGCCTCACCGATCCCGAGCTGCTGGAGGAGCGCCTGCCGGTTCGGCTCGTTCGTTTCGGCGTCCGTCGCGGCAGTGGAGGCGCCGGCCGCTGGCCGGGCGGCGATGGTGTGATCCGCGAGCTCTGTGCCCTGGAACCCCTGACCCTGTCTCTGCTCAGTGGCTCGCGCCGGATTCCCCCCTTCGGCCTGGCGGGTGGGGGCCCTGGGGCCTGCGGCGTGAACACCCTGATTCGCCGCGATGGCAGCGTGCAGACC
This sequence comes from Cyanobacteriota bacterium, assembly GCA_041181145.1. Lineage (GTDB taxonomy): Bacteria > Cyanobacteriota > Cyanobacteriia > PCC-6307 > Cyanobiaceae > Vulcanococcus. Next base: position 5,781 of record JBEGQE010000135.1, on the reverse strand, counting down.
CTGCCGGGCTCAATCGCCGTGGACCTGGCCCCCGGCGATCGGGTGTGTGTGGCCACCCCGGGGGGTGGCGGCTATGGCCATCCGCATCCCGACCCTGATGCCCATCAACCGGCCGTGAGCTGACGGGGACCCTGGCCAGCGCTCCGGTGGCGATGGTCGCGGCAGTGTGCTGATGTGCGCTCACCATCGGCGCGGTGTGAGCGCACATCAGGAGAGGACCGCATCGCCATGGATGCTCTGCCGGGGCGTCTGCCGCGCAGACTCACACCGCCGCTGTCTCCCTCTGCAGTGGTTGGCTCCTTCGCCGATGCCCCAGGCCTTGCCCATGTCCGCACGCCGACCCCCCGTCCGATTCGCGTTGGCCTCGCTGCTGCTGGCTCAGGCTGCACCGCCAGCTGTGGCCCTTCCGGGCCGCCCAGGGATGGGGGCGGCCGGCGGCAATCTGCTGCAGGAGCGCGGTCAGCGCTTTACGCCCGTGCCCTCCGGCGCTGGGATGGTGGCGGCGCAGGAGCGCCAGGCGGCCGCGGTGGGGGCGGAGATCCTGCGGCGCGGCGGCAATGCGGTGGATGCGGCGGTGGCCAGTTCCTTCTCCTTGGCGGTGACCTTGCCGCAGGCCGGCAACCTCGGCGGCGGTGGCTTTCTGGTGCTGTGGTTGCCGCGGCGGGGTGTGATTCGCACCTGTGCGGCGGCCCAGCGGCAGCCGGCCCTGCCCCAGGCGCTGAGCATCGGCCGCGGCGAGGCGGTGGCCCTGAATTTCCGTGAAACGGCGCCGCAGGCGGCCCGTGCCGATCTCTTTCTCAACCCGGATGGCAGCGTCAACCGGGAGCGGGCCACCCGCAGCCTGTTGAGCACGGCGGTTCCGGGCAGCGTGGCGGGGCTGCTGCAGGTGCAACGGCGCTACGGCTGCCTGCCGGTTGCGGCGGTGATGCAGCCCGCCATCGACCTGGCGGAGCGTGGTGTTCCGGTGGGGGCGGAGCTGGCGGATTCCCTGCGGGATGCCATGCCCCTGCTGACGGCGGACCCCACATCGCGGCGGTTGTTCTTCAAGGCCGAGGCCGCCGGTGTGCGCCCCTACCGGCCCGGTGAACGGCTGCGGCAGCCGCAGCTGGCCGCCAGCCTCCGCTGCATCGCCCGCGACGGGGAGGCCTGCTTCTACCGCGGCCGGCTCGCCCAGGCCCTCACCCAGCTGATGCGCAGCCGTGGCGGCCTGATCACGGCGGCGGATCTGGCGGGCTACCGCGCCACGTGGATGCGACCGCTGCAGGGGCGGTTCCAGGGCCACACCGTTCTCACGATGCCGCCCCCGAGTGGGGGTGGTGCCACGCTGCTGCAGCTGCTGAATGTGCTGGCGCCGCTGCCGTTGGCGGCCTCCGGCCTGAACAGCGCCGCCACGATCCACCCGATGGTGGAGGCGATGAACCTCGCCTACCGCGACCGCAACCGGCTGCTCGGCGATCCGGATCAGGTGACGATGCCGCTGGATCGCCTGCTCGGCAGCCGTTATGCCGATGCCCAACGCCGCAGCCTGCTTGGCGATCGCCATCGCCCGGCCGCTGAGCTGGAAGCCGAGCCCGGGCTGTTGGGTGGTGGCACGAACACCACCCACATCTCGGTGGTGGATCGCGATGGCGGTCTGGTGGCCACCACCACCACGCTCAACACCGCCTACGGCAACGGCATCAGCGTGCCCGGTGCCGGCTTCCTGCTCAACAACGAGATGGACGACTTCACCGCCGCCGTGGGTGCCGCCAATGCCTACGGCCTGCGGCAGGGAGCCCAGAACGCCATTGCCCCGGGCCGGCGCCCGCTCAGTTCGATGACGCCCACCCTGGTGTTCCGCCCTGGTGGTGCCCCGCTGCTGGCCACCGGCAGTCCCGGTGGCAGTCGCATCATCACCACTGTGCTGCAGGTGTTGCTCAACCGCCTGCTGCATGGCCTGAACCTGGCCTCCGCTGTGGCGGCGCCCCGCTTCCACAGTCAGCTCTGGCCCGATCAGATCAGCCTGGAGGAGGGCTTCAGCGCCGACACCCTGCGCCTGCTCGAGGGGATGGGGCACCGGTTGCAACCCGCCCCGGCAATGGGCTCGGCCAACTCCGTGGAAGTGCGCTACGGCGCCGGCCCCCTGCCCATCGGCAGCTTCGGTGTGGCCGACCCCCGACGGCTGGATGCGGCGGCCGTCCCCGAGCGTCCCTAAGCGTCCCCGACGCTCAACCGCACGACTCAACCGGCCCGCTCGAAGCGCCGCAACCGCGGCCAGAGCGCCACAACACCAACCAGAAGCCCCACGCCGAGGCTCACCTGCACCGGCTGGTAGCCGCTGCCGAAGTGCCCGGTGCTGGCCAGCAGGTGAATCGTGTAACCCGCTGCGCCCAGGCTGAGGGACTGCAGGCCTTTCGTGAGGTTGGCGATCGCGTTGATCCGCCCCTGCATCGCGCGTTCGGTGCTGGCCTGGAGCAAGGCGTTATCGACCGAGATCGCCAGGGTGCTGAAGGCCCCGGCGAGGAAGACCGACAACGAGGCCCAGTGCACCACGTTCGAGGCGCTGAGGATCAGCACGGAGACGCCCAGGCCGGCGCTGGCGGCGGCCAGTAGCATCCCGGCCCGCCAGCGTTCGAGCAGCCCCATGCCCAGCAGGGATCCGATGAAGTTGCCCAGCCCAACGGCCGACATCAGGGCGGCGTAGAAGCCATGGCCGGTTTCGGCGCTGAGGTGCCGTTGCACAAACACCGGCAGCAGCCCCTGGAACGGCATGCCCAGCACCATCACCAGGCTGAGCAGCAGCAGCAGGGTGCGCAGGTTGGCGTGCTGGCGCACGGTGCGCAGACCCGCCCGCAGGCTGGCCCGAAACGACTCCTTCGGGGCGGATCGCTGCCGCCCGCGCGGCAGCCAGGGAATCGCCACCAGCAGGGGGATGAAGCTGAGCACATCGAAGGCGAAGGCCACCTCCTCATGGCTGCGGACGGAGGGGCCGAGGCTCAGCAACACGCCCCCGAGGGCTGGGCCGAAGATGTTCGTGAGGCTGCTGGTCAGGCTGTAGAGCTGCTGTGCGGTGCTCACCTGCGCGGGTTCCACCAGGTCGGTCACCAGGGCGGTGCGTGTCGGTGTGTCGAACGCCGAGAGGAAGCCGTTGCCGGCGCTCACGACGGCCAGCACCCAGAGCGGCACCAGACCCTGGAGTGAGGCCGTCAGGATCAGCACCGCCATTCCCAGCAGACCCAGCTGGGTGCAGGCGTAGAGGTGGCGTCGTTCAATCCGGTCGCTGGTGGTGCCCCCGATCAGCTGGAAGAGCAGCTGCGGCAGGCCATAGGCCAGGGCCAGACAGGCGATCCCGGCCGCACCGTGCTGTTTCACGGTGAGCCAGTTGATCGCCAAGACGTAGGCGCTGGTGCCCAGGTTGGAGATCAGGTTGGCGAGCCAGAAGGCCCGGAAGCCGGGACGGCTGAGCAGCTCCGTCATGGTGGCAGTGGCGCCTATCCGCCCAGGTAAGCCGCCCGCAGGCTGGGATCGGCCAGGAGTTGGGGCGCAGGCCCCTGCAGGGTCAGCTGGCCGGCTTCGAGCACGTAGCCCCGGTCAGCGATCTCCAGGGCGGCCTGGGCGTTCTGCTCCACCAGCAGGATCGTGAGCCCCTCGGCGTGCAGCTGGGCGAGGGCTGCCATGACCTCGCCCACCAGCTTCGGTGCCAGGCCCAGGCTCGGTTCATCGAGCATCAGCAGTTCCGGCCGGCCCATCAGCGCCCGGCCGATCGCCAGCATCTGCTGCTCGCCGCCGGACAGCGCTCCAGCCAGTTGCTGGCGTCGCTCGGCCAGCCGGGGGAACAGGGCGTAGCAGCGCTCGAGGTCGGCGGCGATGCCGGCGCGATCCCGGCGCCGGTAGGCGCCCAGCTCCAGGTTAGCCAGCACGCTCTGGCGGCTGATCACCCGGCGCCCCTCCGGGCAGTGGCCGATGCCCAGCCGCACGATGCGGTGGGCCGGCACGCCGGCCAGGTCGCCGCCGCGCCAGAGGATGCGGCCCCCCACTGGCACCAGGGCCGAGACGGCGCGCAGGGTGGTGCTCTTGCCGGCGCCATTGGAGCCGAGCAGGGTCACCAACTCGCCCTGGTGCACCTCAAGATCGATGCCCTGCAGGGCCTGCACGCTGCCGTAGCGCACGCTCAGCCCCTGAAGCTGCAGCAGTGGTGAGCCGTTCATCGCAGCGGCGGTGCTGTGGGCGGCTCTCATGGCTGCTGGCTCCCACTGCCCAGGTAGGCCTCGATCACCGCCGGATCGCGGCGCACCTGCTCGGGGGTGCCGAGGGCAATGCGCACACCGAAATCGAGCACGGCGATCCGTTCGCACAGCTGCATCAGCAGCGGCACGTGGTGTTCGATGATCATCACGCTGAGCTGATGGCGCTGGCGGATCTCTTGGATCAGGCCGCAGAGCGCGTCCTTCTCGGAGGGATTGAGCCCTGCGGCGGGCTCATCCAGCAGCAGCAGCGAGGGTCCGGTGGCCAGGGCGCGGGCCATCTCCAGGCGGCGGCGGTCGCCGTAGGCCAAGGTGCCCGCCTCCCGCTCGGCCAGGCCTGTGAGCCCCAGCTCCTCGAGCAGTTGCCAGGCCGTCTCCAGCCGCTGACGCTCGGCGCGCCGATGCCGTGCGGTGTGGAGCACCCCATCGAGGATGGTGCTGCGGCCATCGCGCTGCAGGGCCACCAGCAGGTTCTCCAGCACCGAGAGGCCATCGAACAGGCGCAGGTTCTGGAAGGTGCGGGCCATGCCGATCCGGTTGCGGCGATGGGGCGGCAGGGTGGTCATCGCCGCGCCCCGCCACAGCACCGTGCCGGCCGTCGGAGCGGTGAGGCCGGAGATCAGGTTGAACAGGGTGGTCTTGCCAGCGCCGTTGGGGCCGATCAGCCCAAAGATCTCACCGGGCTGCACCGCGAAGTTCACCCGGTCGAGCGCCAACAGGCCGCCGAAGCGGCAGCTGAGGTCGCGCACCTCAAGCAGCGGTGATGCCGTGGTGGTCATGACGGCTCCTCCCGGGGTTGACGTCCGAGCCGCTCCAGCAGCGCCGGTGTGATCAGCCCCTGGGGAGCCAGCACCGGCCCGAGCAGGATCACCAGCCCAAACAGCACCAGGCGCACATCGCCCACCGGCCGCAGCAGCTCCGGCAGCGCCGTGAGCACCAGCCCCCCCAGCACCGGACCCAGCCAGGTGCGTGAGCCCCCGAGAATCACGAAGGCCAGCAGGGTGACACTCACATCAAAGCTGCCCTGGCGGGCATTCCAGGTGTTGAGGAAGTGGGCGGCCAGGGCACCGCTGCTGCCGGCCAGCACCGCGCTCAGCACAAAGGCGGTGAGTTTGACCCGGGTGGTGTTGATGCCCATGCAGCCGGCGGCGAGTTCGTCGTCGCGCACGGCGGCCATGGCGCGGCCCAGGGGCATGGCTTCCAGTCGCTGGCACAGCCAGCCGGCTAGGGCCAGCAGGGCGAGGGCTGGCAGCAGGTAGCCCGCGGCGGTGTGAAAGGGCTGGGGGATGCCGAAGATGCCGATCGCCCCGCCGGTGAAGGGCAGGTTGAGGATCGCCACCCGCACGATCTCCACCAGGGCGATGGTGGCGATGGCCAGATAGATGCCGCGCAGGCGCAGCACCGGCCGTCCCACCACAAGCGCCAGGCCGCCGGCCAGCAGTCCGCCCAGCACCATCTCCAGCAGCAGTGAGGCCACGGGGAAGCCACCATCGGCCGTGGCCCCCAGGGCGCTCCAGCGGGTGGAGAGCAGGGCCGCCAAGGTGCCGCCCACGGCGTA
>JBEGQE010000134.1:0-8461 GCA_041181145.1 Cyanobacteriota bacterium | reverse complement strand
CCTCGATCACGGTGACCGGGATGGATCTGCCTTCGTCGTCGAAGAACTGGGACATGCCCAGTTTCTTCCCAAGAATGCCGATGGACATAAGGAGGGAGAAACGCCAGCAGGACCACCACTCCCTCAGGAGCGGCGTGGCTGATTCGCGGGTCGCAGACGGGGCCGGATCGGAACTGAGGCCGGCGGACAGAGGCCGCGGCTGCAGGAAGGATTCGGTTGGCTAGCGGCATCGAAACAGCGTGGGCTGGGACTTGCCCGATCCCGAAGGAGGGGGCAGTTTCCCGGCGGTTCAACGGAATCGGCCCTGGCGGGTGATCCGGTGAGCCGCGCGGGCCCGGGAAGGCCGCCACCACTGGCGACCTTTGTGCCTTGCGCTGGAGGCCCGGCTAGCGGACGGGCACAGGTACAAGTGCACAAGCGGCCATGGTACCGCACAGCCCCACGCCCCTTCCCCGAAGCGGAACTGCCAGACTGTGGCGCGCGCCCTGCATCGCCCCATGCCCCTGCTGCTCACCGGCCGCGGATTCCGCCAGGAGCTGGAGCGGGCCGGAGCCCTGGCCCTCTACGCCCCCCTCGAAGGCGGCGCCGAAACCCGCCTGTTGCGGCGGATGCGGGCGGCAGGCTACCGGGCCCAACTCACCTCGGCCCGCGGCCTGGGGGATCCCGAGGCCTTCCTGCTGCAGCTGCACGGGGTCCGCCCTCCCCACCTCGGCCACCAAAGCGTCGGCCGCGGCGCGGCCGTGGGTGAAGTGCAGATGGCAGCGCCCCAGCTGGGCCACCTGCTCGAGGGCAGCGCCCCTGTGCTGCTGTGGCTGCTGGAGGGTCAGGTGCTCTCCCAGGCCGAACTGGCCTCGCTGCTGGCCCTCACCCGCCGTGAGCCGCGCCTGAAGATCGTGGTGGAGCTGGGCGGTGCCCGTGCCCTGCGCTGGAAGCCGCTGGAGGCGGTGCTCCAGGCCGCGGCCTGAGGCGGACGTTCCCAGCCGCTTGCGACCGCTGGCCCCGATCGGCCCCGCCGCCGCCCTGGCCCACGGCCGCTGGGTCAAATTGATCTGCGGTGCCGGCAACCAGGATCTGGCCGCCATCGAGGACCTGTGCGCCATCTACGCGCTGGCGGGGGTGCACTGCATTGACGTGGCGGCCGATGCGGCGGTGGCCGCCGCGGCCCGCCGGGGAATCGCCTGGGCGGCGGCGCAACGGACCGGCGGCAGCGCTGCCGCGCCGTGGCTGATGCTCAGCCTCAGCGACGGCGACGATCCCCACTTCCGCAAGGCCGGCTTCGATCCGGATCGCTGTCCGGCCGACTGTCCGCGCCCCTGCCAGCGGGTGTGCCCGGCCCTGGCGATCGGCGAGCAAGGCGGCGTGCTCGCGGAGCGCTGCTACGGCTGCGGACGCTGCCTGCCCGCCTGCCCGCTGGGCCTGATCGAGGAGCACCAGGTGCTGCTCAGCGCCGAAGCGGTGCCGGCCCTGCTGCAGGCCATCCGCCCGGACACGGTGGAGCTGCATACCCAGGCGGGCCGGCAGGCCGGCTTCGCTGCACGGTTGCGGCAGCTCCAGGCCAGCGGCGTTCCCCTGCAGCGCCTGGCCGTGAGCTGCGGCCTGGAGCGGGGGGCGCGGGCGCGGACGGCCGGCAGGGGCCCCAGCGCCCCAGCCCTCAGCGCCCGGGAGCTGGCCGCCGAGCTGTGGCAGCGCTACAGCCTGGTGCGCGCCGCCGGCTACCGGCCGCTCTGGCAGCTCGATGGCCGGCCGATGAGCGGTGATGTGGGAGTGGGCACCGCCCGGGCGGCCGTGAAGCTCGCGGAGCAGATCCGTCCCTGGGCCCCGCCGGGACCGCTGCAGCTGGCCGGGGGCACCAATGCCAGCACCCTGGGCCTGCTGCGTCCGGATGGCGGCGCGGCGGGGGTGGCCTTCGGCGGTATGGCCCGCACGCTGCTGCAGCCGCTGCTGCTGGAGGCCGAGCAGCGGGGCCGGCCCCTGCGCGAGCTGCCGGAGCTGCGCCTGCGGGCCCTCGCGCTGGCGCGGGGGCTGGTGGAGCCCTGGCTGAGGCGCTGAATGGCTAGAACGCCGATTCAGGGGGACGATGTCCCCGCTCCTGCCGGCCGCGAGGGCGCGATGGCGACCGATCCGATCACGACCCAGCGCATCACCGACGACCTCGACCGCCTGCTGGCGGTGCTGCCCGAGCCGGTGCGCCGCGCCCTTGAGCCGGCCGAGGCGCGCGATCAGCTGCTTGAGGTGGTGCTCGATCTGGGACGGGTGCCCGAAGCCCGCTACCCGGGCCGGGCGGTGGCCCTGGGCGCGGCTCCAGTGGAGCGGGCCGACCTGGAGAGCGTGGTGCAGCAGCTGGGGGCCTTCGGGGGCGACAACCGGGCCGGCATCGAGCGCACCCTGCACCGCATCAGCGCCATCCGCAACCGCACCGGCACGATCGTGGGCCTCACCTGCCGGGTGGGGCGGGCCGTGTTCGGCACCGTGGCGATGGTGCGCGACCTGATGGATTCCGGTCAGTCGCTGCTGCTGATGGGCCGCCCCGGCGTGGGCAAGACCACCGCCCTGCGCGAGATCGCCCGGGTGCTGGCCGATGAACTCGGCAAACGGGTGGTGGTGATCGACACCAGCAACGAGATCGCCGGCGACGGCGACATCCCCCATCCCGCCATCGGCCGGGCCCGGCGCATGCAGGTGGCCCGGCCCGAACTGCAGCACCAGGTGATGATCGAGGCGGTGGAAAACCACATGCCGGAAGTCATCGTGATCGATGAGATCGGCACCGAACTCGAGGCCCAGGCGGCTCGCACCATCGCCGAGCGCGGCGTGATGCTGGTGGCCACGGCCCACGGCAACGAACTGGCCAACCTGGTGAAGAACCCCACCCTCAGCGATCTGGTGGGCGGCATCGAATCGGTGACCCTGGGCGACGAGGAGGCCCGCCGGCGCCGCAGCCAGAAAACCGTGCTGGAGCGGGCCGCCGAACCCACCTTCCCCCTGGCGGTGGAGATGCACAGCCGCCACCGCTGGTTGGTGCACCGCGATGTGGCCCGCACCGTGGACCTGCTGCTGCGGGGCCAGCTGCCGCGTCCGCAGGTGCGCGAACTCGATGCTGAGGGCCGCCTGCAGCTGAGCGAGACGCCCCAGCCGCCGCGCCTGACACCACTGCCCCCGCCGCCGCCGGGCCGGCGCCCCAGCCTGGTGCCGGCCCCGCTGCCGGATCCCCAGGGCCGGCGCCATGGCGGTGATCCTGAACACGACGAAGCGCCGCCGCCGGCCAACCCGAGCCGCCCCCTCCACCTCTGCTGCGCCGGCATCAACACGGTGCTGCTGGAGCAGGCGATCCGCAGCCGCCGACTGCCGGTGCAGCCGATCGCGTTGGTGGAGGAGGCCGATGCGCTGCTGGCGGTGCGCCAGGGGCTGAGCCAGACCCCGGAGCTGCGCCGCCGCGCCCAGGCCGCCGGCGTGCCGATCCTGGTGATCAAGGCCGACACCCTGCCCCAGATCCAGCGAGGCCTGGAGCGGTTGCTGCAACGCCACGACGACACGTCCGCGGACGATGACCCGACCGGCTCCGAGGCCGAGGCCGGCGAGCACGGCTCCGGCGCCGGCAGCGGAGCGGACGACACCCTCGCGGCCCTGGAGGAATGCCGGCTGGCGGTGGAGCGGCTGGTGCTGCCGGAGGGTCGACCGGTGGAACTGCTGCCCCGCAGCGAGGCGGTGCGCCAGCTGCAGGCCGAGCTGGCCAGCCGTTACCAGCTGAGCTCGGCGGTGTTCGGCAGCGGCCGCCAGCAGCGGCTGCGCATCTTTCCGCGCTAGCTAGCCGCCGGGCCCGGCACGGGGCGATGGCCCGGGCGATTTGACGAAGGTCACCCCACTGTGGGTAACTATCTGGGTGCTCACGGAACGGCGCCCAGGCGCCCGCTCCTGCCAGCGCGTTGGGCCGTCGCCAAGTGGTAAGGCAGCGGGTTTTGGTCCCGCCATTCCTAGGTTCGAATCCTAGCGGCCCAGTTCTGAACCACTCCTCAGGCCCTTGAGCCCAAGGGAGATCGCCGGTTCCGTTGTTGCAACCGCCGATCGTCCGCGTTCACCGGACGGCCGCGTACCCGTCTGTCCGTGCACCCGATGGCCATCCCCCCCCTGCTGGTGTTCGATTTCGACGGCGTGCTGGTGGACGGCATGGCCGAGTACTGGTGGAGCGCCCGCCGCGCCGCCCTGGCCCTCTGCCCGCAGCAGCAGCTGCCCGAACTGGCCCCACCAGGCTTTGCCCGGTTGCGGCCGTTGATCCACAAGGGCTGGGAGATGGTGCTGGCGGCGCTGGAGCTGTCGCGCGCCGACCTCGACCTGGCGGCCTACCTGACCGATTACGACGGCCAGCTCCGCGCGGCCCTGGGGCGCTGGCAGCTGGAGCCGGCGACCCTGCAGAACAGCCTGGAGAACCTGCGCAGCGAGGCGATCCGCACCGACCCCGCCGGCTGGCTGGCCCTGCACCAGCCCTACCCGGGGGTCCCGGAGCGCTTGCGCCAGCTGGCCAGCGAAGGCAGCGACTGGCTGGTGCTCACCACCAAGGGAGGCGCCTTCGCCCGCGAGCTGCTGCAGGCCTACGGGCTGGAGGCGCGCGCCGTCTACGGCCATGAGCAGGGCAGCAAGCCGGAGGTGCTGCTTCGGCTCAGCACCGAGCAGCCGGCCCCGCTGTGGTTCGTGGAGGACCGTCGCCCCACCCTGGAGGCCGTGCGCCGCACGGCGGGCCTGGAGGCGGTGCGCTGCTTCCTGGTGAGCTGGGGCTACCTGGGCCCCGGCGACTCCGAAGCCCTGCCGGAGGGGATCAGCCTGCTGGAGCCGGCGACCTTCGCACGCCCGCTGAACGACTGGCCCCTGGCGACGCGCCCCACAACCCGCTAACGTACACCTGTACTACAGGCCAGGTGGAACGGTTGGCCCCTCGGGTGGCACTTCTCCCTGTGAGGTCGCGCAGGATGGCTCCGGTTCCGCCGGCACCCCTGCTCCGCGGCCTGCTCCATCGCTGATTCGCAGACATGCCCGCCGACGACAAAACCAGCCGCAGCCGCTCCAGCGCCACCGGTGCCGGAACCACCAGCAGCGCCGCCACCAATCCCGAGCGCGACAAGGCGCTGGGCCTGGTGCTGAACCAGATCGAACGCAACTTCGGCAAGGGCTCGATCATGCGTCTGGGCGATGCCTCGCGCATGCGGATCGAGACCAGCCCCACCGGTGCCCTCACCCTCGATCTGGCCCTGGGCGGCGGCTACCCCAAGGGCCGCGTGGTGGAGATCTACGGCCCGGAGAGCTCCGGTAAGACCACCCTCACCCTGCACGCCATCGCCGAGGTGCAGCGCCGTGGCGGCGTGGCGGCCTTTGTGGATGCGGAGCATGCGCTCGATCCGGTCTATGCCGCGGCCCTCGGCGTGGACATCGAGAACCTGCTGGTGTCCCAGCCGGACACCGGTGAGATGGCCCTGGAGATCGTGGACCAGCTGGTGCGCTCCGCCGCCGTGGACATCGTGGTGGTGGACTCGGTGGCCGCGCTCACGCCCCGGGCCGAGATCGAGGGGGAAATGGGCGACCTGGCCGTGGGCAGCCAGGCGCGACTGATGAGCCAGGCGATGCGCAAGATCACCGGCAACATCGGCAAATCGGGCTGCACGGTGATCTTCCTCAACCAGTTGCGCCAGAAGATCGGCGTCACCTATGGCAGCCCGGAAACCACCACCGGCGGTAATGCGCTGAAGTTCTACGCCTCGGTGCGTCTCGACATCCGTCGCATCCAGACCCTGAAGCGCGGCACGGAGGAATACGGCATCCGCGCCAAGGTGAAGGTGGCCAAGAACAAGGTGGCGCCGCCGTTCCGCATCGCCGAGTTCGACATCCTGTTCGGACGCGGCATCAGCAGCGTCGGCTGCCTGCTCGACCTGGCCGAGGAGAACGGCGTGGTGGTGCGCAAGGGTGCCTGGTACAGCTACGAGGGCGACAACATCGGCCAGGGGCGCGACAACACAATCACCTGGCTGGAGCAGAACCTGAGCCAGAAGGATGAGATCGAAACCAAGGTGCGCCAGAAACTGAGCGAAACCTCCGATTCCCTGCGGCCGGTGGCCGCCGCTGCCGCTCGCCTGGCCGCAGGTGCCAGCAACGGCGCAGACGCCAGCAACACCGACGCCGAGGAGGCCCTGCCGGCGGCCAGCTGACACCAGCAAGCATCCGACAACAACAAAGCCCCCGGCATCCTGTGGTGCCGGGGGCTTTCTGCTGAACCGCAACGGCCGGTCGGCTCAGGCGGGGATGGCCGCCGACGTCGGCTCAACGGCGGGCGTGCCGCCCTGATTTGCCAGCTGACGCAGGACAGCCGCCACGCGCTCCAGCTCCTGGATCGCCTCAGCACCCTCCAGCTTCACCAGCTCGTGGCCGTTGCGCGATTCCACCCAGCTGATGCCGTAGTCCGACACCAGAAAGCGCACCATGTGGCCATCGCCCAGGCCGGCGACGAACGAGGCGCCCTGGCCATCGCGGCCATCGCCGCAGACGTAACAGGTGGCCGGCAGACCCTGCTGCTGCAGGCCGTCGGCTAGGGCCCGCAGGCTCAGCACCAGGTCATCGACCACGGATCGGTAGTGCTCGGCGAGACGCGCAAACATCGCGCTCCGGCAAAGGTTGCGCAAATCCTAACGTTTTCTTCAGATTTGCGTGGGTACAACTACCTGCGCCGTCAGCGGGTGCCGGCTCAGCCGTCCGCCAGGGTCCACCAGCCGACGGCCGGGCCGATGAAGCGCACCGTTACCCAGAAGAGCACCAGGGCACCGATGCCGATCCAGGCGCCGCGGGTGGTGAGACGCACGAACTGCTCGGCCTGGTTCTGGGTGAGGGGCACCCAGGGGGCGATGCGCGGTGAGGTGTCCTTCGGCTGAGCGGCCTTGGCCGCCGGCCGTGTGGGCCTGGGACGGGGCGGTAGTCCCTGCTCAGTGCGGCGCTTCGCCTCTCCCATCGAACCGTGCGGTTGGTGTCGGCGCCCAGGCTACGGACGATCAGCTCGGCAGCAGCCGCGGCAGCGCCACCCAGGGTTCCAGCGCCTCCAGCACCTGCCGGCCCCAGCCGCGCCGGCGCAGGCGACCATCGAGCACCGCCAGGCGGCCGCCGCTGCGCCGCACTCCGGCCACCGCCCGCTGCAGGCGACCCAGGGCCTCGGGCAGCAGCAACTCGCGGAACCAGTCGCGCCCCTGCAGGCGCAGGGCCGCCACCCGCGCCGCCGTGAGCGGATCCTCCAGGCTGGCGATCGGCAGGGTGGCCACCACCAGCTGGCAGGGCAGGGGCAGCTTCTGCTGGTGCTCCAGCCACCAGCCCCAACTGCAGCAGATCACGCCATTGCTCTCCGGCGCCGTGAGCTGATGGCCCACACGCGAGCCGAATTCAGCCGCCAGAGCGCTGGTGAGCCCGAGGCGCAGGCCGTCGTCGTCGAGCAGCACCACGCTCAGCCCGGCCTGGCCGAGCACCAGGCGCCGGCACTGCTCCAGCAGGTGGCTGGGGTAGTGGGGGGCATTGGGGAGCGCCTGGCCCGGCGGTGCATAGAGCGGCAGCGGATCGAGCAGGGGTGGATCGGCCAGGGTGAGCTCCACCTGGGGCTGGAAGCCGAAGCCAGGGGCGGGCAACTCGGCCCCGGGTCCCACCAGCACCAGGCCACGGCCCCCCAGCAGCCCCTGCAGCTGCGCCAGGGGCTCGAGCGGCTGGCGGTGCCACTGCCACTGCAGCAGAGCCGGGTTGATCGAGGCCCAGCTGGTCCAGCCATCGCCGGCGCTGGCCAGCCACTGGGGCCAGGGTTCCGGCAGCGGCCCGAGCAACCCCAGCAGCTGGCGCAGGGGGGCCTCCTCCTCCGGTGCGATCGGCAGCTGCTGCAGCGGTCCACAGGGCCGGGCCAGCAGGCGGCGGCTCAAGCGTTCATGCAGCTCCAGCAGGCTGGCCGAGGCTCCCGGCAGGCTGCGGCGCAATTGCTCCCAGTGGGCCGTATCGAGCACCACGCCCAGGGCACGCCGCAACGCCGCCTCGAATTGCTCCCCCTCGGGCACCAGCAGCTGGCGCTCCCCCAGCTGGCCACAGCGCCAGGCCTGCACCAGCTGCTCGGGCTGCAACAGCCACAACCGCGCCGTCTCAGGGGCGCCCGGGCCCTCCCAGCAGGGAAGGCTGAGACCAACGGCCTCCAGCCGCGGCAGCTCCACCCGCAGCAGGCGCTGACGCAGGGCCGGACTGGCCAGCAGGGCCACCGGACCGTCATGCAGGGCCAAGGGCACCAGCAGGGCCAACAGCCAGCTGGGGTCGCTGCCGGGGGCCAGACGCACCACGGTCTGATCGGCGCGGCGCAGGCTGCGGGCCACCAGACGGCTGAGGGTGAGGTGATGCGGCCAGCGCGTCTCCCCCTCGAGCCGCAACAGCGCCTTGAGTTGCTGGTGGGCCTGGGCTTCCAACATCG
>JBEGQE010000133.1:0-4507 GCA_041181145.1 Cyanobacteriota bacterium | reverse complement strand
CGCTGGGCTGGCGCTCAAGGCTCTGGGGCAGCAGCACCGTGAGCTTCGAAGGATCCACATCCAGCACACTGCGGATCACGGCGGAGTTCACGCCCTGGGCGCCGGAGGTGATCAGGCTGTGGCCCTCCTGGGCCAGGGAGCGCGCCACCAGTTCCACAAGGTGGACGGAAACTACGGGGACGTGACGGCTGCCGAGAATCGCGATGCGGCGCTTGCTGCGATCCTGCAGCATCGCCAGCTCCTGGGCCAGGGTGTCAATCCGGTCAAGGGCCGGAAGATCGAGGGACCGGGTCAACGCTCGCCCATAGCGGACGGGACGAAACTAGCAGTGTTCAAGCAGGAACAGGCAGTCGCAGACGGCTGAACAGGGCGTTGAAATCGCAGTGTTCCTCCACCAGGCGGAAGGCATAGGTGGCCTTCACCGATTCCTGCAGCCGCACGTGGCCGAAGGTGCTCTCGATCACCTCCACCGTGGTGAGCGTGTCATGCTCCACCTTCAGCAGGGGTACCTCCAGCTCCTCGGCGCGGGAGATCAACTGGGGCAACGGTTCACCCGCGCCGGTGAGGATCAGGCACTGGGTGGAGGCCTCCAGAGCCGCCAGCTGGATATCGGTGCGATCGGCACCGGTCACCACGGCCATGTTGCGGCGACGGCGGAAGAACTCCATGGCGGAGTTCACGTTCATCGCGCCGATCGAGAGGGTTTCCACCAGCAGATCCAGGCGATCGCGGCAGCAGAGCACCTGCGCATCGAGGCGGCGGGACAGCTCCTCCACGGTGACGCTGCGCAGCAGCGGTGAGCGCGGCATCACGCCAAGCACCGGCAGGCCCAGGCGTTGCAGCGCCGGCACAAGCTCCTCGCGCAGGCTGGCGACCCGCTCTGGCTGCACGGCATTGAGCACCACACCAGCCAGCAGATCGCCCAGCTGTTCGCGGGCCTGCAGCAGCGGATCGATGCTGTCGCAATCGCTCCAAGGGTGCACCAGCACAACCGGCGCCTGCAGCCCACGGGCCACCTGCACCAGGCTCAGCCCGTAGAGCAGGCCCTCGCTGAGGCTGCCGGGCCCCTCCAACAGGGTGAGTCCCGCAGGGGCCTCCAGCAGGCGCTGGCGCAGGGCAGCCAGGCCGGCGCTGGCCTGGAGATCGCCGCTCAACAGGCGCCGGTGGGAGCTGGCGGGGCTGTGGCGATGCAGCGCCGGGATCAGCTGATCCTCCGGCAGGCCGAGGATGCGCCCGACGAAGCGCACGTCGTCATCGATCAGGTCGTCGGCCGTGGCGGAAGCCTCGGGGTCCGCGGCAGCATCGGCGGCCAGGGGCTTGCCGAAGCGCACGGGCAGGCCGCTCTGCACAAGCTGACGGGCCAGACCCAAGACCAGGGCCGACTTGCCGCTGAAGGCCTCACAGGAGCCGATCAGCAACGTGGGGGAACCGCTCTCCCTGGCGCCGGTTGGGGGGACTGCACTGACCTCGCCCATGGTCCGGGAGCTGGTCGGGCGAATCTAGGCCGCAACGGCTGCCGGATCGAGTCCCAGGATCAACCAACGCCAGAAACTGTCCGGCAGGTCCACGGGATTAGAGGGGCTGCCGCCGGCGGCCACCCAGTCCATCAGCCACAGCACAAGGCGGTAATTCGGCAGTTCAAAGCTGTAATCGATGGTCGGCAGATCCGGACCGTCCTCGAACTGCAGCACCACCCCCGCCTGATCGAGGGGTGAGGGACCAGGCCGCCAGGTCATCTGAAATCGGCGCGACCCGGAGGGACGCAGATGTCGCTCCCCGAGCAGGGTTCCGGCGGCGAGCAAAGCCAGGGCAACCTCCAGGTTCTGACGCCGAGCCATCCCATGGCAGTACGGCGCATAGAGAGCGACGAGAGCCTCCGACATCCCCTAGCGCAGGTGTTCTGCACCGAGGATGACGCATACAGCTCTGAATCGCCAAACACGGATGCGCGACATGCCTCTCCACGGCCGCACCGTGGCGGTCACCGGAGCCAGCGGCAGTCTCGGCCGGGCGCTGCTGATCCAGCTGCACCAGCAGGGGGCCCAGCTGATCGCCCTCACCAGCAGCAGCCAGCCCCTGGAGCTCAGCACCGCAGCCGGAGAACCGATCCCCCTACGCCAGGTGGTGTGGCAGTGCGGGCAGGAGACGGAGCTGCGGGCGCTTCTGGGCGAAGTGGACCTGCTGGTGTTGAACCATGGCGTGAACGTGCATGGCGTGCGCAGCGCCGCTGCCACGGCGCTCTCCCTGGAGGTGAACGCCCTGAGCAGCTGGCGACTGCTCGAGCTGTACGGGGAGCTGGCGGCCGCCGATGCCGGCAGCGGCCGGGCACCGCGGGAGCTGTGGATGAACACCTCCGAAGCCGAGATCCAGGCTGCGGTGAGCCCGCTCTATGAGATCAGCAAACGGCTGCAGGGTCAGCTGCTGAGCCTGCGCAGCCTCGACCTGGCCGGCCCCCAGCTGCGGATCCGCCGGCTGGTGCTGGGCCCATTTCGCTCGGGCCTCAATCCGATCGGCCTGATGAGCGCCGAGTTCGTGGCCCGTGAGGTGCTTCGGCAGGCCCGCTGGAACTGCGGACTGGTGATCGTCACCCCGAACCCCTTCACCTACCTGCTGATGCCCCTGGCCACACTCAGCCGCTGGCTGTACTTCCGCGTGTTCAGCCGAAGCGCCGCCGGCTGAGCTCCCTCAGAAATCGCGATCGGTGAGGATCTCGCAGCCGTCGCTGGTCACGGCGATCGTGTGCTCCCACTGGGCCGAGAGGCTGCCGTCCACGGTCACCACGGTCCAGCGATCCTTGAGGGTGCGGCAGGCCTTGCTGCCGGCGTTGAGGATCGGCTCCACCGCCAGAGTCATGCCGGCCCGCAGCTTCATGTTGGGCAGATCGCGGGTGCGGTAGTTGAACACCGAGGGCTCCTCGTGCAGGTTGCGGCCCACACCGTGGCCCGTGTAGTCCTCCACCACGGCAAAGCCATGGGCCTCCACGTGGTCCTGCACGGCACCGGCCAGCTCGAACAGGGTGCTGCCGGCCTTCACGGTGGCCAGGCCCTTCATCAGTGATTCCTGGGCCACCCGCGCCAGGGTGCGGGCCTGCTCCGGCACCCCTTCGCCCACGCAAAGGGTCACGCAGCTGTCGCCGTGGTAGCCGTCGAAATAGGCGCCGGTGTCGATCTTCACCAGATCACCGGCCTTGATCAGCCGCTTGTTGCTGGGGATGCCATGCACGACCTCGTTGTTGATCGAGGCGCAGATGCTGGCGGGGAACCCGTGATAGCCCTTGAAGCTGGGCACCGCTCCCATCTCGCGGATGCGCTTCTCCGCATGGGCGTCCAGGTCGCCGGTGGTCATGCCGGGGGCGGCGATCTCCATCACCTCGCGCAACACGGTGGCCACGATGCGGCTGGCCTGGCGCATCGTTTCGATCTCGCGGGCGCTCTTCACCTCCACGCCGCGGCGGCTCTTCTGGATGCGCGGGCCCGCCTGGGTGACCAAGGAGGCGGCGTCAGAGCCGCTGCCCCCCGCAGCTCCCTGGCCCGTCCCTTTCTGAGTGGCCGCCAGCAGGTCTGCGAACAGGTTCATCGGGAGGAGTTGCAGGCGGGCGGGCCGGATGGGCTGCCAGGAGCGCAGCCACGACTGCTGTCAAGGTAGAACCTGGTGCCGATGGCATGCAGGCAGGCATGGCCCAGTGGCTGGTACGGATCCGCCGCCTGCACGGGGCCGTGGCGCCGCTAGTGCTCACACCGCTGCTGCTCACCGTGAGCAGCGGCATGGCGTACCGCCTGCTGAAGGACTGGGGGGGCCTCGGCCGCGACCAGGTGCATTGGCTGATGGTGCTGCACGAGGGGGAGTGGCTCGGGCGCGCCGGCGAGCCGATCTACGTGCTGCTCAATGGCCTGGGCCTGCTGTGGATGCTGGTGAGCGGCGGCCTGATGCTGGGCCAACGCTGGCTGCGGAAGGCCGGTCAGGGCCCGGCACCCTGAGCCGGTACACTTGTTGTTTGGCCAGGCGTTTTTCGGAGCTGGGATGGCAGCGGATTCCAAGGACATCAATCAAGAGAGCAGCGCAGCGGACAGCAGCGCTGCCGCAACCGACACCGCCGCCAGCGAGACCGCCAGCGTCGCCGTGGCTGAGAAGCCCGCAGCCGCCAAGGCCGCTTCTGTGAAGCTGAGCGCCCATGCGCTGATCCAGGCCTTCGAGGCCGAGCAGATCGCCAAGCAGGCCAAGGAGCTGCCGGAGATCTACGTGGGCGACACCGTCCGCGTCGGCGTGCGCATCACCGAGGGCAACAAGGAGCGCATCCAGCCCTACGAGGGTGTGGTGATCGCCAAGCGCCATGGCGGCCTGAACGAGACCATCACCGTGCGCCGCATCTTCCAGGGTATCGGCGTCGAGCGTGTCTTCATGCTGCACAGCCCCCAGGTGGCTTCCGTGAAGGTGGAGCGCCGCGGTAAGGTGCGTCGGGCGAAGCTCTTCTACCTGCGCGACCGAGTGGGCAAAGCCACCCGCGTCA
>JBEGQE010000132.1:0-5930 GCA_041181145.1 Cyanobacteriota bacterium | reverse complement strand
TGGTGTTTCTGGCCGGATTGCTGCCGCTGCTGGTGGGCTGCGCCGGCCTGATCCTGCGCCTGCGCCAGCAGCTGATCCCTGAGCTGCTGCGCCTGGCCCAGGTGGATGCCCTCTCCGGTGTGCTCAATCGCCGCGCCTTCCAGGAGACCGCCACCGATCTGCTGCAGCGGGCCCGCCAGATCGGACAGCCGATGACCCTGGCGTTGATCGATGTGGATCACTTCAAGCAGATCAATGACAGTTACGGCCACGACGCCGGCGATCAGGTGATCCGTCAGGTGTCCGAGCTGCTTGGGCGCTCGGTGCGCAGTGCCGATCTGGTGGGGCGCCTGGGCGGCGATGAATTCGTGCTGCTGGTGCAACTGCCTAACGAGCCGGCCACCCAGATGCTGGAGCGTATCCTCGAGCAGGTGTGGAGCACCGACATGGCGGTGTGTGAGAGCCAGCCGGTCTGCGTCAGCCTGTCGGTGGGCCTGGCCAGCAGCAGCGGCCATACCGGTTACGAGCTGAGCGCGCTGATGACAGCCGCCGATGCGGCGCTCTATGTGGCCAAGGACCGCGGCCGCGCCCAGGTGGTGAACCTGGAGCTGGAACGGGAGCGCTCCACGGGGGGGCGCCGCAGTCCATCGCGCCTAGGTGATTGGGAGATCCGCGGCGCCTGAGGTGCGCAATCACCTCAGGAACTGGCCTGTGGAAACTCCCCTTCCGTAGCCGGCTACACGATCGGCGCCTCGCCAGCTCGGTTCACTGGGCGCTCCCCAACGGCCCAGCGCTGCCGCTGCCATGTCTGCCACCCCCCTTCAGCAGGAATGCTTCCCCCGCGAGAGCCCAACGATGGCGCCGGGTACGGCGCCGATGTTTGAACTGATCCCCTACGAGAAGTTCCGCGATACGCCGGCCGTCCGCTTCTTCGACATCACCGTTGCCGAATCCAACGCCCGCGATCTGGTGATCCATGCGGGCCCGGCGATCAGCCCACCGGATGAGGAGAACACCGGCGCCTGGCAGTTCTATCTGCATCCCCACCAGGAGGACAACCTGCTGGCCCTGCACGGCGGCCGCACCTTCTATCTCGTGAATTTCGGCTGGAATTACCCGTATCACATCGTGCGCCTCGACACCGGCGGCGACATCCTGCGCATCCCGCCCGGCACGTTCCACCGCTCGGTGTCCGATCCCGATGGCTCGGTGGTGCTCAACCAGGCGGTGCGCGAGGCGAATGCCAGCGTGGTGCGTGAATTCCGGGTGTACAACAGCCGCCGGATTCCCCGGCTGTTCGCCACCACGTTCAAGACGGCACCGCTGCCCAAGCTGCACGGGGTGAGCTGGTAGACGGGCCCGGGCCTCAGGCCTGGTCGCGCCAGCGTGGCAGGGCGAGCGTGTCGCGTTGGTCGAAGCGCTCACACACGGCATAGGCGGCGGGCAGGTTGGCCACCCGCTGCCAGTCGTCCTGGTCGGCGCTGGGGTTCACCACGTAGCCACCGGCGCCGTCCCGTGCGATACGGCAACCGCTGCCCGTAAGACCGACCAGATGGCGGGTGTCGCCCATCGCTCTGCTCCGTACTGATCTGGGTCTAGAACGATTCGCAGCCCTTGACCCTGTGTGTCTTTGCACACGCAATCAAACGTGAGCCTGTTGAACCAAACCTGAAGCTTTGAGCGGAGCTCACAGGCGCAGATCCAGGCTGCAGGCGGCCGGGAACGCTCCCTGCAGGGGCGCCGCCGAGGCCATCGCCTGCGCTCCAGCTGCGCTGGGTTCGGTGAGGGCTTCGAAACCGTTCGCTTCCTGCCACAGGGTCCAGCTGCGCAGCGGTGCCGCCTGACCGGGGGCCAGCAGATCGAGCCGCAGGGGCACAGCGTTGGGCAGGCAGGGATGCAGGCAGGGGAACAGGGCTTCCTGGCGGAAGCGCACCGCCCGCGGTGCATCGGCCGCCAACGGCAGCGCCCGGCCCTGCAGCTGCAGGCGATAGCGCTCGCGGAAGGCCTGGTTGCTGATCAGCTCGAAGCGCCGCAGCGAGCTGTCTACGAAGCGGCTGGTGCTGCCCCCCTCCACCGGCGTGTCGCACAGCAGCGGCCAGGGTTCGAGCGCCTGGCGGATCGTGAGTTCGGCGTCCCCCTCGCGCCAGTGCAGCAGCACCGGGAAGCGCCACTCCCAGATGGCCCGGAACGGTTCGGGGTCGAGGGGTAGGCCAGCGGCGGCCAGGTCGGCCAGCACCTGCGCCAGGTCGTCCCAGAGGGCGCTGGGCAGCATGGCGCGATCGCCCAGGGATTCGCCCCAGGGCTTGAGGGCCGCCGGGCGCTGGGCGGGATCCAGTAGCCGCACCGCCAGGGCGCGCCAGAGCAGGGCCACGGCGCTGGTCCACTGGTGGTGGGGCAGGGATTCCAGGGCCCGGAACTCCAGCAGCCCCTGGCAGCCGGCGGTCCAGGCGGGGTTCCAGAACTTGTCGAGGCTGATCTCGCTGCGGTGGGTGTTGCCGCTGCGGTCGGCGTGCAGGTGGCGCAGGGTTTCGCCGATCGGCACCCGCTGGTCGCCGGCCGGCAGCTGCTCGAGCGTGCGGTGGGCCAGCTCCAGTTCCAGGAGGCCGGCCGACCCCTCATCGGGTCGCGGCGCCTGTGAGGCCGGGCCGACGCTGCGGCCGCTGAACAGGTAGGCCAGGCTCGGGTGGTGCTGCCAATAGCGCAGGATCCCCACCAGCCAGGCCGGCCGACTGAAGAACGGGTTCGCCTCCAGGCTCGGGCCGCCCCAGAGCAGGTGGTTGCCGCCGCCGGTGCCTTCGATGCGCGTGCCCACCGCCTTCCAGCTGCGCAGGCCCACCGCTGCGCCGGCCCGCTCCAGCCGCTCGATCCAGGTGGCGTAAGCCTGCCAGCTGGGGCACACCGGCAGGTTCACCTCCAGCACGCCGGGGTCGGCCGTCAGACCGAGCACCTGCCAGTGGGTTTCGGTGTCGAACGGCAGCACGCCGCTCAGCTCCGGCTTGCGCCAGGCGGCGCTGGCGGCCGCCAGCAGCCTGAGCAGCTGCTCGAGGGGTTCGCGGCTCAGGGGCGGCAGGAACAGCCCCCAGCCCTGCGCATCGCGTTCGAGGGTGAGCACCTGGCGCAGGGCCTGGGGGGGGAAGTGCTGCAGCGGCAGCCGCAGGCCGGCCGGGCCATGGGCGGGGATCAGCTCGCGCAGCGCCTCCTCCAGCGGCCAGGCCACGGTCTGCCAGCGGCCCTCTTCGCAGGAGAGCGGCACCGCCCACACCTGGCGCTCCGGGTTGAGCGGATCGCGCAGCGGCAGCGGCTGCATCGCCAGGCCCAGGTCGTCGCCGAGGCGGTGCAGCAGCGCCAGTGCCTGCTCGGGGCTGGGGGCTGCGCCGGCGGCTGTGGTGTGCGCCGTGGCGGCCGGCTGGTCTGCTCTGTCTTGGGGCCAGTCCACCAGCGGCTGCCCCTGGGGGCCGGTGATCAGCCGCAGGGCCCAGCGGGGGTTCACCTCGCCGTCGTAACGCTTGCCGGGGCAGTAGAGCAGGGTGCTGCCCGGCCAGGCGATCCGCTGCAGCTCGGCGGCCAGGGCGCGGGCGTAGCGGAGCTTGGTGGGCCCATCGGCGGCCACGCTCCATTCGGCGCCTTCGGGGTTGTCGGGCACCAGGGTGGGCTCGCCGCCCATCGTGAGGGCAATGCCGGCCGCCTCCAGCCGCGCCTCGAGGGCCGCGGCGGTGGCCAGGTCCCGGGCGCTGGGGCCGGCAACGGGCGTGGCTGCGGGGCTGGCGGTGGGTTGGGTGAGGGCCGAGGCGGGCATGGCGGGTGGCGGCCGCGGAGCGGATCGTGCCCCGTCATCGCGCGTTGCCTGGCCCGGAGGTGCAGCGATCGTTACCGATCGAGGGTTCGCGGGCGGTGCTCAGTGGCCGCTGAGCAAGGGGGCGCTCACCCCGTCGAGGATCTCGGCCTCGATCTGCCACTCCAGGGTGCTCTTCACGCCCGGAGGGCCGGAGAAGCTGCCGCTCACGGCGGCGGTGAGATCGGATTTGGAGGAACTCACCACTGGGATGTAGCGGTCATCCACCGCGCCCTTGCCGCTGGCGTCGAAGCCGCGCCAGCCGGCCCCCTGCAGGTACACCTCGGTCCAGGCGTGCAGGTCGTAGCGCTCGGGCCTGGGCTCCACCAGGTGGTAGCCGCTCACGAAGCGGGCCGGCAGGCCGATGCTGCGGCAGCACTCGATCATCAGCATCGCCAGGTCGCGGCAGGAGCCCACCCGCTCCTTGAGGGTGCGGCCGGCGGGCCAGGCCGGCCCCACGTGGCGCTGGGTGTACTTGACCCGGTCCTGAATGATCTCGATCAGCTGCTGCAGGAAGTTCAGGCTGCTGCCGTCGCTGCCCATCAGCGCCTCCTGGGCCAGATCCACGGCGGCGGCGTCGTGCTGGCCGTTGGGCAGCCAGCCTTGCAGGTTGCTGAGCAGATCGGGGTTGAGCCGGCCGATCGGCACCGGCAGCTGGGCCATCTCCGGATCGAGGCAGGCCTCGATCAGGGGCGGCATGAAGGTTTCCACCTCACTGGTGGCCACCACCGAGAAGCTCCTGGTGTCGCCCAGGAAGCGGGCGCGCGTGATCGTGTCGCCGCCGGCCGCCAGCAGGTCGTAGAGCTGGCTCGGATCCGGGCTCAGCTCGAGGCGATAGTCGATCAGCCGCTGGAAGCCCTGCGGCCGCGGCCGCAGGCAGAAGCGGTGCGGACCCAGCAGCACGGGCTTGCTGTAGCGGTAGTCGAACCGGTGGATCAGGCGGGCGCGCATGCCAGGTCTGGACTGGAGGCGGCGCAGGGGCCGCTGGACGGTACGGCGGGGGCCACGGGCACCGTGGCTGAGGGATTGAAGCCTGGCAGCACGAAGTAGCGGTCGTGGATCAGGCCATGCAGATTGTTGAGATCGCTCTGCACGCCGTCGATCGCTTCGTGCAGGCCGCCGGCCACCAGCGCATCGATCTTGGTGTAGCTCCAGCGGGCCAGGGTGAGGCCGCTGAGGCACTCGAGTTCATCGGGGGCGCCGGGCACGGAGCGCCCGCCCACAACCCGCAGGGTTTCGTGGATGCGCTCCAGGCAGTAGCGCACCGAGCGGGGGAAGGCCGGATCCAGCAGCAGGAAGGCCGCCACCGCCTTGGGGCTGATCACCCCCATCTGGGCCTGGCGGAACATCTGATAGGCGCCGGCACTGCGCAGCAGCGAGATCCACTGCAACTCGTCGAGCACGCCACCCACCTCCTCGGGGCTGGGCAGCAGCAGGAAGTACTTCACATCGAGGATGCGGGTCGTCTTGTCGGCCCGCTCGATCAGCCGCCCCAGCCGGCTGAACTGCCAGGAGTGGTCGCGGCTGAGGGTGGCATCGGTGATGCCATAGAACAGCTGGCAGCCCCGGCGGATCTCCCGCTGCTGCTCCTGGGGCGGCATGGTCCAGAAGCTGTCGCTTTCCAGCAGGGTCCAGTACAGCCCGTTGATCTGCTCCCACATCTCCGTGGTGATCACATCCCGGATCTGGCGCGCGTTCTCGCGGGCGAAGGCGATGCAGTTGACGATGCTGTTCGGGTTGGCCTCGGCCTGCACCAGGAACTCCACCACCTCCTCGGGGCCGCCGCCGGGGTAGAGCGCATCGAACAGGTCGCGGTCGCCGCTGGCATCGATCAGCGGCAGCCAGGGCTCGGCGCTGCCGGGTGGGCAGTCGAGCGCCATCGCCTCGCTCACCTCCACGAAGCGGGAGATGTTCTCGGCCCGCTCCACATAGCGGTTGATCCAGTAGAGCGAATCGGCAACGCGGCTCAGCATGCGCGTTCCTCCTGAAGGCTGTCGTCCACGATCCAGGTGTCCTTGCAACCGCCACCCTGGGAGGAGTTCACCACCAGGGAGCCGCGCTTGAGGGCCACGCGGGTGAGGCCGCCCGGGCTCACCCAGGCCCCCTTGCCGCGCAGCAC
>JBEGQE010000131.1:0-13787 GCA_041181145.1 Cyanobacteriota bacterium | reverse complement strand
CGGCCCTTGTAGAAGTCGAGGTCGGTGAGGAGCTCGGACCACACGGTGGACCAGGTGCCGGTGGAGGATTCAGCGGCCACAGCGGCAGCCACTTCCTCGCGGGGCACGCCTTCCTGGCCGGTGCACTTAAAGCACGCGAGCAGGTCGGAATCGAGGGGGACGTAATCAGGAGTCCAATACGTGTCGCGGTACTCCTTGACCCCAGCGTCGTACTTCTTTGCCATGGAGAATCTCCGGGTGGGTTCGGGGGGATGAATCAGAGGGTGAGGCGGCCTTCAGGCGCGCGGCTCAGTCCTCAGTCCTTCGAACCGACGAAGCCGGCGCTGCTGTTCAGAGCAGGCTCCACTTCACGGTGGGGGCGGGCAATGATGTGGGCAGCCACCAGGCCGTCACCCACGCGCTCGCAGGCATCAGCGCCGGCGCGAACGGCAGCGTTCACGGCACCGGTTTCGCCGCGCACCAGCACGGTGACGTAACCGCCGCCCACGAACTCGCGACCGATCAGGCGCACTTCAGCGGCCTTGGTCATGGCGTCCGCGGCTTCGATCGCGGGAACCAGACCGCGCGTCTCGATCATGCCGAGGGCGATACCCATGGTTTCGTTAGCCATTACCTGCTCCTGGAGGAGGGGTGGAATGTTCGCCTGCAACCTTGCTCGGGAGGCGAGCCCCCCGTCAAGCCATTTGGGGCAGAGTGGCCATCACGGTCCGTGCATTCATTGATAAGGGCTGCTGATCAGCGCATCACAAAACTTTGGAGATGCTTCTGAACGCCCTGGTGGCCTGGCCTGATCCGGTGCCTGTCGCCACCGACATCACAGGGGATCGGCCTCCGACACGTACGCCACGCCACCGTAGTAATCGAGCAGCGGCTGGATGCCTTCCCGCAGGCGCGGCAGCAGCGGCGGCTCGCAGAACACGATCACATGGGCGTTGGCCCCCAGGCCGCTGAAATCCATGGCCTCCGACACGGCCCCATGGGGACCCTTGCCGGTGACGTGCCGCATTACCGAGTAGCCCGGTGCCCCGGCGGCCTCGATCGCCTTGATCACGGCGTCGAGCTCCCGCTCGCTGAGGATCAGATCAACGCGTTTCATCGGATCAGGCGGCGGCGGGGAGCAGCTTGTTCACCAGGGCCATGTACAAGGGGATGCCCACGATGATGTTGAACGGGAAGGTGAGGCCCAGGGCGGTGGAGATGTAGAAGCTGGGGTTGGCCTCCGGCACGGTCATGCGCATCGCTGCCGGCACGGCGATGTACGAGGCGCTGGCGCAGAGCACCACGAACAGCAGGGCGTTGCCCGGATCGAGGCCCAGGGCCCTGGCGATCAACGCCCCCACCAGGGCGTTGAACAGCGGCATCAGCACCGAGAAGGCGATCAGGAACGTGCCGGCCCGGCGCAGGTCCGTGAGCCGCTGGGCGGCCACGATGCCCATGTCGAGCAGAAAGAAGCTGAGCACCCCGTAGAACAGCTTGTCGGTGAAGGGCAGCATCTTCTCGACGCTGTGGGGACTGCTCCCCGCCACCAGAAAACCGATCACCAGGCTTCCCACCAGCAGGAACACCGAGCTGTTGAGCAGGGCCTCGTGCAGCACCGCACCCCAGCGCATGCTCTGGGGATCCGGTCGCTGCTGGGCTGGTTTGGGTGCGGCCAGCTTCACCAGCAGCAGCCCCACCACGATCGCCGGCGACTCCATCAGGGCCAGGGCCGCCACCATGAAGCCATCGAAGTGCAGCTTCTGGGTTTCCAGGAAGCTTTCCGCGGTGATGAAGGTCACCGCACTGATCGAGCCGTAGGTGGCGGCGATGGCCGCCGCGTTGAAGCCATCGAGCTTCAGGCGCAGCACCGCGAAGCTGTAGAGCGGCACCAGCAGTGACATCGCCACCGCCGCGGCGATCGTGGGCAGCACCGGGCCGCCTACGCCGCTGTGCTGCAGCTCGAGCCCCCCCTTGAAACCGATCGCCAGCAGGAGATAGAGGGAGAAGAGCTTGGGCAGTGGCGCCGGGATTTCCAGGTCGGACCCGACCAGCACCGCCAGCACCCCCAGAAAGAAGAACAGAACCGGCGGTGTGAGCAGGTTCTGCAGAACCAGGCTGGTGTCCATCGGGCCCGGTGAGCGCAGACTCTGAAACGCTACGCCTGCTCGTCAGTCGGCGCACACATGCGGCCCGGCATCCCTTGTCGAGGCCGGAGGGGCTGCCTACGGTCGGCGTGAGGCAGGCACCCCTGGAGCCCTTCGGGGGGTGGAATGTTCAACCCAGCCTGCCTCCCCCCCAAAAAAACCACCACCTCAGCCGTCGTTCACAATGGGCGCCTTCGCTGGCGCTCCCCCTTGCGATCTGCCGTGCCATCCGCACCCTCTCCCCTGCGCGGCGGGGCGCGGCCCGTTCTGGTGATCGCCAGCGGCAACGCCTACAAGGTGGCCGAGATCAGCACCATGCTCGATGCGGTGGACTTGGAGGTGCGTCAGCAGCCCGAGGGGCTGGAGATCGAGGAGACCGGCAGCACCTATCTCGAGAACGCTCGCCTCAAGGCCGAAACCGTGGCGCGCCTCACCGGCTGCTGGGCCCTGGCCGACGACTCCGGCCTGGAGGTGGATGCCCTGGGGGGCGCACCGGGCCTCTACTCCGCCCGTTATGCGCCCACGGATCACGAGCGCATTCATCGCCTGCTGCACGAGCTGGGTGCCAGCCCCTACCGCAGCGCCAGCTTCAACAGCGCCATGGCGCTGGCCGATCCCATGGGCCGCACGGTGCTCGAGTCGCAGGGCATCTGCCGCGGCGAGATCCTCACGGCTCCCCAGGGCCACGGCGGCGGTTACGACCCGATCTTCTGGGTGCGTGAGGCCGGCATGACCTATGCCCAGATGGGACAGCACCTCAAGGACAAACTCGGCAGCCGCGGCAAGGCGGCGCGGGCCCTCGCCCCCGGCCTGCGGCAGCGCTTGGACATCCCCGCCTGAAACGGCGCGGATGTTGCGCCTCAGAACAACGCCATCGCCGAGATCTTGCTGAGTTTTTCGGCATCCAGGCCGGCCAGCTCATCAAGCACCAGCAGCTTGTCTTTCACCAGGCTGGCAAACACAAACAGGATGCCGTCGAGGCGGAAATCGAATCGCCCCTCGATCGTGTGGCGTTCAATGCTGAGGAAGTCGTGCAGGGCCCAGATCGCATCGGCCGTGGTCAGCTCCTCCACGCGGCTGCGCAGCGTCTGGGCCAACTGCGCGATCGCTCGGGTGTAGGCACGCTCAAACGCCTCCCTGGCGATCTGCTGCTCAGTGCTGGTCCAGCCTTCAACCGGGAGTTCAGTCATCAACGGTGCGGCGCTGTCGTCGACGCTACCGGGATGGCGCCCACAGCGTGGCTGCCAGCCTGTGGCGCCGTGCCGCAGGTAACTCGTACCAGGCCAGGCCGGGGTTGTCGTGATGCTCGCGGTGATAGCCGAAGTGGAAGCAGGCCATCAGCGACAGCCAGCCGGGCAGGGGCAGGCTGTCCGGGTGCGGACGACCCTGGGGCGGTCGTTGGCGGCGATGGGGCAGGTAGGTGCCCACGATGAACAGCTGCAGGGAGCTCAGCCACAGGGGCACGGTGCAGAACAGCAGCACCCGGCCGGTGGCTTGGGACAGCACGGTGAACGGTGCGCTGGTGGGTGCGGGGGTGATCAGCGCGGCCAGCACGATCAGTGCGGCCCAGGTGAGCAGCAAGCGGCCCATCTGCCGTGCCGTCAGATAGCCGGCCATGAAGCGCAGGTACCAGTGGAGAGGGCCGCGTTCCGCTCCGGCCAGCACGTCGGGGTCAGCGGCTGTGGCGGTCCAGCGGTGGTGCCGCCGGTGTTGGGCCCGGCAGGGGCCAAAGGGCAGCGCTGCATAACAGGCGAGGGCTGCGGCCCCGAGGCGGTCGTTCCGTTGCCGTCGCCCGGGCCAGAGCAGGCCATGCATGGCGTCGTGGCCGACGATGAACAGGCCGGTCTGCAGCTGGGTTCGCAGCAGCAGGAGCCCGAGGGTCCAGATCGGGGCCTCGGGCGGCCAGCCCAGGGCCACCACCAGGGAGATCAACCAGGCCAGCGCCAGGACCGCGGCGAACCGTAGGCCCTGGTGCCACCTCGCTCCCGCAGGCGCGGGGCCGGAGCTCAACGGCCCAGTTTGAGCAGCTCAGCGGGGGAGGCCAGCAGATCGATGGCCACGAAGTAGATCTTGCCCTCGGGGTTGAGCAGGAAGCGCCAGGCCACATTCATGCCGATGCCGGCGCCGAACCAGGGGGTCTGAACCTTGCCGGTCACCTTGATCTGGGTGAATCCGCCCTCGCTGGGTTCGGCATAGCCGCGCTCGGGCAGCAGTTTGAGGTTCTGGCAATCCTCGCGGAAGAACTTGAGGACGGCTTCGCGACCCACGATCGGTTTCTGGAACGGGGGCTGCAGGGCGCCATCCGGCAGGAACAGCTCGATCAGGTTGTCGAAGTCATTGGCGTTCAGCAGATCCATGTAGCTGTTCACCGTGGGGTTGATCACCCCTTCGATGAACACCTTCTTGCGCATCTCTTCCGGGGTGGGCGGCGTCACCGGCTCCATCACCCGCTGACCCTCACCCTTGTCAGGGTCGTAGCCCATGTCGGCCACGAAGTTGCGCAGCAGCGTGATCTGTTGGCCCTGATCCACCTCTTTTACAGAAGTCAGCACGGCCGCGGCATTGGCGGAGAGCTGGTAGCCCTCGGGGATCGGCGCCACCAGGCCAGCGGCCATCCATTCGCCCAGCTGATACCAGAAGCCCAGCTTGATGTTCACCGACCACAGCGAGTAGGTGCGGCCGATCGGGGTGTCGGTCCGGTTGGCCAGGTCGCACATCACCGTGCTCTGCTCGGCGAAGCTCATCGCCTTGATCTCGTTGAGGGTGCGCTCCGCGAATTGCATGCGGGCAGCGGCCGGGGCGGCGATGGTGATCGTGGTGCCCATCTCCAGGTAGGCGTACCAGATCAGTGCCAGCTGGTCTTCGGCGTTGAGCAGCTGGAAGCGGGCCGTGATGGCGGGAACGACATCCGCGCTGCGGGTGTCAGGAAAGATCTGGGAAGCCCTCTGGAGGGTGAACATGGGCTTGCCGTGGAAACGATTTGTAAAAACTGTAGCGCGACGCTTGGCGGTTTGGTTCTTTGCGCGCTAGTGGCGACTAATTCTTGGCGGGCGCCATGGCTGCCACCGCCGGACGGCGGTGTTGTCCGTGTTGTCGACTGGGCTGGGGCGGTGGCGTCGGCTCAGCCGCGGGCCCGGCGGTTGATCTGCTCCACGGCGCGCATGGCGGCGGCGGCCGCCTCGTTCACATCGCCTTCCCAGCCCGCCAGGGTCAGGCGTCCGAAGGCGCCCACCGCCTTGACGTCCACCACGGTGATGTTGCTGGCCTTCTCCGCTTCGTTGGCCGCCAGCAGCACATAGCCGGCGGGCTCGGTTTCCAGGATGAACATGCTCATACCGGCCTGGATCATCGAGCCGCGGCGGTTCTGGCGGTTGATCAGCACGGCATGGTCCGGGGTGATCGCCCGGATCACCTCCGTCCAGGTCACGCTGCAGCGCGTGCGCCGCTCCACCGTGCTGCCGATGGCCTCCAGCACCACATCGCCGGAGTGGAGCACATTGCTCTGGTCGCGGTGGTAGAGCGCCAGCGAGCCGAAGGCCCGCTCCACCACCATCTGGCCCAGGCGCACCGTGCTGGCCTTGAGGGCAATGTCGGTGACGCGGTGCACCGCCATGCCGGGGGAAACCTCCAGCCACAGGCAGGCGTCGCCGGGGATCGGCAGGAAGCCCTGGCTCACCGTGCCCATGTAGGCGGCCAGCTGGGGCTGCAGCGAATCGAGAAACACGTAGGTGCGCAGCTCGATCGATTCGACCGCGCTGGCTTTGCTCACCAGGCTCGCTTCGCTGTCCGTGGTGATGACGCAACTCGCGGCCGACGGATGCCTGTCGTCGAGCGGCGTGCCGCTGCCGCTGAACCCCAGGGAGGTGCCGGTGATCTGCACCGTGCCTGCGCGTCGCCTGGTGGTGCGGTCTGCCAAGGAAGGGCCTGCTCCCGGGGTGGATGGCGCCGGCGGCGGCGCCTCAGCGTGCGGTCCGGCTGGAACAGCCCGGCGATCTTAACGCTCGGCCCCTGGATGTTCGGCCGCTGACGCGCTGGCGAAACAGTGGCGCAGGGCACGGCACGCCCGGGGGACGCGGCTAGTACGGCAGCACCCTCTCGGGACGTCGCCATGCTCACGCCCGCCACCCGACTGCGGCTCCAGGACATCCTGCGCCGCATCGGCGCCGATCAGCCCGTGAGCCTGGATGAACGCATTTATCTCCAGAAGTTCGCCGATCGCGATCGGGCCGTGGCCGGCTGGCTGCACCAGGCCCGGCGTCAGCAGCAGGCCCGCTGCGGCGACGGGGTGGATCGGCTGCTGGCCCAGCTCGACCTGGGACCCGTGGATCCACGCCCGCCGTTTCGTCCCGATCCCGAGGATCCCGGCGACCTGGGCGACTGGTTCGGCCAGGCCCCGGACTGGTTGCGGCGCAGTTGATCAGCCGGTACCTTCCGGCCATCCCCCGCCGTAGCGACCGTGGCCGCCAAGCGTTCCGCACCAGCCGCCGCCCCCAGCGCCCCCGAGGCGGTCGGCGCCGATCTGAACGGCGTCAAGCCGGAACAGGCCCTGGCCCTGGTGGGCATGGGCCTGATGCAGAAGATGGCGGCCAGCGGCGCGTTGCCCTGGATGTGGACGGAGGCCGAGGACGGCGGCCGCTGCGATGGGGCGGCCCTGCGCCAGCGCCTGGAGCTCACCGATCTGGCCCTGCGCACCGGCGCGCCGCTCTCCACCGCCGAAGTGACCTATCTGATGGGGGCCCGTCCCGGTGCGGAGACCGTGCAGCGGGGCGGCCTGCGTGCCCGCCGTGTGAGCCGCAACGTGTGGAAGCTGAGCCAGGTCAGTGGCTCCGCCGAAGCGGCCGGCCGCGACAACGTCGCCTTCGGCAGCTTCAACGACGGTCGCCGTCGCTTCGGCTGAGCCCGTTCAGGGCAGCTCGCCGCCGGTGCTGATTTCCCGGTCCCAGGCCGCGATCAGCTGATCCCGCAGCCAGCAGGCCTGTTGCAGGGCGCTGTCGAGCCCACCCCACCAGTTCACCAGTGCCACTGGCACCGGCATGGCGTTGCATTCCAGCTCGAACGACTGGATCACGTCCTCGGCGTCGGCCAGCACGGTGAGGGTGAACTCGAGCAGGCCGTGGCGCCAGGGGTGCAGCGTCACGGTGGTGACGGCGGTGCCCAGCTCGATCGTCCACCACGGGCCCGGTGGGGCTGGCCGCGGCACCCCCGGCTGGATGTCCACCTTGGCCCAGCCACGTTGGACCAGTTGATTGAGCAACTCACCGAGATGGGAGCGCATCGGGCTCTCCCGCGCGGTGCCTCCGTCATGGCACCGGAGCGTGGCGGTCAGCAACCCGGATCGGCGCCATCCTGGGGGCCGATCCGCGCCAGGGATGCAGCAGCTCAGCCGCCGCCTGTTCGGTCAGCCCCTGCCCCGCAGCGCCGCCCAGGCGGCGAGGCTGCCCAGCTTCGAGGCGCTGCCGATCCTCAGCTCGGACGCCCTCTCGTCGGTGGCCTATGCCACCGAGGCGGCCCTGGGGGTTCTGATCCTGGCGGGCAGCCGCGCCCTGGCCCTCTCCCTGCCGATCACGGCGGCGATCGTGCTGCTGATCGGCGTCGTGGTGATGTCGTACCGGCAGACGATCCAGGCCTACCCCCAGGGGGGCGGTGCCTATGTGGTGGCCCGCGAGAACCTGGGAACGGCGGCCAGCCTGGTGGGGGCGGCCTCGCTGCTGATCGATTACGTGCTCACGGCTGCCGTGAGCCTGATGGCCGGCAGCCAGGCCCTCTCCTCGCTGCTGCCGGCGCTGCTGCCCCATGAAACGGCCCTCTCGCTGGGCCTGCTGTTGCTGGTGGGCTGGATCAACCTGCGCGGCTCCCGGGAGGCGGGACGCGCCTTCGCGATTCCCACCTACAGCTTTGTGCTGATGGTGGCGTTGCTGGCCCTGTGCGGCCTGCAGAACCTGATCCAGGTGCATGGCTTCCAGCCCGATCCACCGCCGCTGCTGCGGGCCGCTGAGCCCCTGGGCCTGTTCCTGATCCTGCGGGCTTTCAGCTCCGGCTGCTCGGCGATGACTGGCATCGAGGCGATCGCCAACGGTGTGCAGCTGTTCCGTGAACCTTCCGCCCCGCGCGCCCGCCGCACCCTGCTGGTGATGGGCCTGATCCTGGCCCTGATGTTTGTGGCGGTGAGCGGCCTGGGCTTCCTTTACGGGGTGGCGCCCAACCCGGATCGCACCGTGCTCGCGCAGATCGGCCAGCGGGTGTTCGGTGCCGCCAGCCCCCTGTACTGGGCCTTGCAGATCAGCACCCTGCTGATCCTCAGCCTGGCGGCCAACACCGCCTTCGCCGACTTCCCGCGTCTGGCGGCGATGCTGGCCCGCGATTCCTTCCTGCCTCGCCAGATGGCCTGGGTGGGGGATCGGCTGGTGTTCCAGAACGGCATCGTGGCCCTGGTGCTGGCAGCCGCCCTGATCATCGTGGTGGCCCGCGGCGACACCACCGTGGCGGTGAACCTCTACGCCCTGGGGGTCTTCTGCGCCTTCACCCTCTCCCAGGCGGGCATGGTGGTGCACTGGTGGCGCAGGCGCGGCAGCCAGTGGCTGAGCCGGCTGTTGATGAACGGGATGGGGGCCCTGGCCACGGCCCTGGTGCTGGTGGTGATCGTGATCAGCAAGTTCGCTGAGGGCGCCTGGACCGTGGTGATCGCCATCCCCCTGCTGGTGTGGCTGCTGCTGCGGGTGCGCGGCCGCTATCGCCAGGTGCGCGCCGCCCTCAGCCTCGAGGCCGACGCGGATCAGCGCCTGAACCTGCCGCCGCGCAGCGAACCGATCGGCAACCACAGCATCGTCTGGCTGCCCGCCTGGAACCGCCCCTGCCTGGAGGCCCTGCGCTACGCCATCACCATTTCCGATCGGGTGGTGGCGGTGTGGGTATGCGGCATGGGAGATGAACGGCAGCAGATCCAGCAGCACTGGCAGGCCAGTGTGGGCACGGCGGCCGGCCTGGAGCTGCAGCTGCTGGAGAGCCCCTACGCCTCGGCCATCGATCCCTTCGTGGAGTTCGTGGCTGCCGAGGAGCGGCGCTACCCCGGAATCAGCTTCACGATCGTGATGCCGATGGCCATCCCCCGCTACCGCTTCGACGACCTGCTGCTGAACCAGCGCGGCCTCAACCTGCGCCGTGCCCTCGATGCCCAGGGTGATCGGGTGTTCACGCTCGTGCGCTATTACCTGCCCGCCTGAACCCGCAGCACCACGGTCCGCCCGATCGATCAGCGGCGCTGACCAGCCCGATCAGCAACGCCTGTTAACCGACTCACCCAACGGCCAGTCGCCGGTTTCTACCGTTCGCGCCACTTCGCCTTTCCGCGACCTTGTCCTGGATCGAGACGGCCTGGCTGGTGCCCCTCTACCCCCTGGTGGGAGCGGCGTTCAGCCTGCTCTGGTCCCCCGGGCTGATCAGCCGCACGGGCCCGCGGCCCAGTGGCTACATCAACCTGTTGATGGTGTCGATCGCCTTCGTCCACAGCCTGATGGCGCTGCTGGCCCTGACGGGCAACTCCGCCGCCGGTGCCGCGGCCCTGTATGCGCCCCCCAGCTTCCACTGGACCTGGCTGGATACCGCAGGCCTGCGCGTGGGGTTCGATGGGCTGGTGACGGAACCCGGCCTGATCGCCATGACGGTGATCACCGGTCTGCACGTGCTGGTGCAGATCTATTCGATCGGCTACCTGGAGATGGACTGGGGCTGGCCCCGCTTCTTCGGAGCCCTGAGCTTCTTTGAGGCCGGCCTGTGCGGCCTGGTGCTCACCGATTCGGTGTTCTTCAGCTACGTGCTGCTGGAGCTGCTCACCGTGGGCACCTACATCATTGTTGGCACCTGGTACAACCAGTCGCTGGTGGTGAAGGGGGCGCGCGATGCCTTCCTCACCAAGCGCATCGGCGACCTGGTGTTGCTGGCGGGTGTGATTGCGCTGCTGCCCCTCACCGGCACCTGGAACTTCCATGGTCTGCAGGGGTGGGCCGCCGATCTCACCAACAACGGCCAGCCCCTGCCCGCCGGTTTCCAGCTGATTCTGCTGGCCCTGATTGCGGGGCCCATGGGCAAATGCGCCCAGATCCCCCTCCACCTCTGGCTCGATGAAGCCATGGAGAGTCCGCTCCCCTCCACGGTGCTGCGCAACTCGGTGGTGGTGATCGGTGGTGCCTGGGTGCTGCTGCGCCTGGAGCCGCTGATCGCCCTGAGCCCGCTGGTGCAGGGCGTGCTGGTGGTGGTGGGCGGCACCACCGCCCTGGTGGCCTCCCTGATCGCCCTCGGCCAGATCGATGTGAAGCGGGCCCTCAGCTTCCTGGTGAGCAGCTGGCTGGGTCTGCTGTTCGTGGCGGTGGGCCTCGGCGGCATCGGCGTGGCCGATCACCTCCTGCTGGTGTACCCGCTGCCGATGGCGCTGATGCTGATGGCCGTGGGCACGATCGTGATCAGCAACGTGACCCAGGACCTCACCCAGCTGGGTGGCCTCTGGAGCCGCCGTCCCCTGGTGGGCATCGCCTTCCTGGTGGGCGCCGCCGGCCTGATGGGCCTGCCCCCCTTCGGCGGTTTCGCGGCCCTGCGCGAGCTCCTGCAACTCGCGGCCACCAGCCAGCTCCCCCTGGTGCTGGCTGGCCTGGTGCTGATCACCAATGCCCTGCTGAGCGCCTCGCTGATGCGTGTGTTCGGCCTGATCTGGGGCGGTCGACCCACCCCGTTCACCACCCGCTCACCCGAGGTGCTGTGGCTGATGGTGCTGCCCACCCTGTTCCTGATGGGTCTGGTGCTGCACATGCCCCAGCTGTTGGTGCACCTCGGCATCTACAAGCTCTCGCCGCTGCCCGGCTGGGGGCCGATGGGTTGGTCGCTGGTGGCCTCCACCGTGCTGGGTGCGGGCAGCTCCGCCTGGTTCTATCTCCGCCCCCATCCCCTGGCCGAGCTGCCCTCCGGCCTGGGCGGCCTCCAGCACTGGTTGGCCGAGGACATGCACACCGAGGCCTTCTATCACCGCACGGTGGTGGCCCTGGTGGTGGGCCTGGCCCGGCTGTCCGCCTGGAGCGATCAGCGCCTGGTGGATGGCTTCAGCAGCGGTACGGGAGAGGTGGCCCTGGAGGGGGCCCGCCGCCTCAGCCTCACCACCTCCGGTCGCTCCCAGGCCTATGCCCTCTCGCTCGTGCTCGGTGTGCTGCTGATGGCCGCCTGGCTGCTCGCCCGCTGATCCGCTGCCCGCCATGACCCTGCTGTTGCTTCCCCTGCTGCCGCTGCTGGCCGGCGTGCTGCTGCCCCTGCTGCCGGCCCCATCCGCCTGGGTGCGCCGCGGCGCCCTGATCGCTGCCCTGCTCCAGCTCGCCACCGGCTTCTGGTTGTGGGCCCATCCGCCGGCGGACATGAGCCTGAGCTGGCTGCCCCGCCTCGGCCTCCAGTTCGACCTGGGCCTCGATGGGCTGTCGCTGCCGCTGGTGCTGCTGGCGGCCCTGCTCACCGCCATGGCCGTGCTGGCCGCACCGGACCACCAGAGCCGTCCACGCCTGTTCTTTCCCCTGCTGCTGGCCACCAACCTGGGCTTGATCGGCTCCTTCCTGGCTCGCAACGCCCTGTTGTTCGTGCTGGCCTACGAGCTGATCCTGATCCCCACCACCCTGCTGGTGGCGATCTGGGGGGGTGAACGCCGTGCCGGGGCCGCCATCCGCTTCCTGCTCTACGGCGCCGTGTCCGGCATCGCCCTGCTGGCTGCCGTGCTCGCCTTCGGCTGGCTCAACCCCGGCGGGCTCGATTTCAGCTTCGCCGCCCTGGCCGATCAGTCGCTCACCCCCACGCAACAGCGCTGGATCCTGGCGTTGGTGCTGCTGGCTTTCGGCCTGAAGCTGCCCGTGGTGCCCCTGCACGGCTGGCAGCCGCTCACCTACAGCCAGGCCCCCACGCCGGTGGCGATGCTGCTAAGCGGTGCCGTCTCCAAGTTGGGCGCCTATGGATTGCTGCGCTTTGGCGTGGGCTTCCTGCCCGATGCCTGGACCGCCTGGGCCCCCTGGATCGCCGCGGTGGGGGCGATCAGTGCCCTCTACGGCGCCCTCAATGCCGTTGCCCAGCTCGACATGCGCCGCCTGGTGGCCTACAGCTCCCTGGGCCACATGGGTTTCCTGCTGCTGGCCCTGGCGGCAGCCACACCCCTCAGCCTGCAGGGGGTGGTGGCCCAGATGCTCGCCCACGGCCTGATCATCGCCCTGCTGTTCTGCCTGGTGGGCCTGATCGAGGCACGCACCGGCACCACCGCGATCCCCGAACTCTCCGGCCTGCTCAACCCACAGCGGGGCCTGCCCTTCACCCTGGGCCTGATGCTGCTGGCGCTGATGGCGGCGGCCGGTGTGCCAGGCCTGGCCGGTTTCGTGGCCGAACTGCTGGTCTTTGAAGGCAGCTGGGTGGCCTTCCCGATCCCCACGCTCGTGTGCCTGCTGGCTTCGGGCCTGACGGCCGTGTACGCCGTGCGCCTGTTCAACCGTGTGGGCTTCGGTCGCCTCGATAACGAGCGTGCCGACTGGATCAGCACCCGCTGGAGCGAACGCGCCCCCGCCCTGGTGCTCACCGCCCTGGTGCTGTTCACGGGGCTCTGGCCCACGGCCCTCACCGGCTTCAGCGAAGCCGCCACCGCACCCCTGGCCCTGCGCTCCAGTGACGCCGTCACCGTGATCGCCATGGCCTCCGATTCCTCCGCCGAGCTCCCCGCATGACCGCCACCGTCGCCCCGGAGCGCACCCAGGCTCCGCTGATTCCCCCCTCCACGCACCGTTATGCCGATGTGATCCACCGGCTCGAGGCGGGAGGATCGATGCTGCCCGATACCCCCGAGAACCTCAAGCAGATCATCGGCATCTACAAGGCCTACGCCGTGCCGATGGACTTCTACTGGCGCGATCTGCTCTACATCGCCGAGCGGGTGTTCCTCAATCCGCTGCCGGCTTTCAAGTACTTCATTTCCAAGGAGTATCTGGATCGCCCCAACAGCTACGCCGGTGACCAGTCGCAGCTGCGCATCTGGCGGGGTACCGAGAAGGCCCATCCGGAGCTGCTGGAGTTCATGGCCCGCGGCGAAACGGGCCGCATGCCGAAGCTGCTGCATCACCTCTGGCACGACCGGGTGAACATGGAGTTCGCCGAGGCCTGCATGCAGGCCATGCTCTGGCACCAGGGGATGGGCGGTCGCTTCAACGACTACCTGGAGAGCGACGCCTACCGCGCCAATGCCGATCGGGCGATCAAGGCCTACTTCAAGGGCAATCCGCTGATGCTGGGGCTGTACGCCCTGTTCCCGGAGATGTTCCTGGAGCAGGTTCGCCAGCTCAGCTACACCGCCAATCTCGGCCTGTTCTGGGAGGTGATGGCGCCGGTGTTCTTCGAGATGAGCGACATCTACGACGAAGGCGGTTTCAAGGGGGTGCCCGACGCGATGGATTTCCTGGTGAACGGCATCTTCGCCGTGGCCGGGCGGCCCATCTACCACCACCTCTACATCGGCGACGAGTGCTACGAGATCATTCCCAAGAGCGAGGGATTCACCTGGCTCTATGAGGCGGCATTGCCCTATGTGGAGGCGGTGTTCTATCGCACCTCACCCTTCCGTGGCACCAAGAGCTACAACGCCCAGGCCGGCCAGGTGCCCGCCGA
>JBEGQE010000130.1:0-3208 GCA_041181145.1 Cyanobacteriota bacterium | reverse complement strand
GCAGCAGGCAGCTGATCACATAGATCTCCCGCGGCTCCGCATCCACCAAGTTGGTGTGGGAGGCCAGTTCGGCGTTTTCCTTGCCGAAGAAGATCTCGCGCAGCCTCGACAGCAGGTAGATCGGCGTGAGGATCACGCCCACCGCCGCCAGCACCGCCATCACCACACGGAAACTGAGGGTGTAGGCCTCGCTGGTGGCGAAGCCCACGAACACCATCAGCTCGCTCACGAAGCCGCTCATGCCCGGCAGCGCCAGCGACGCCAGCGAGCAGACGGTCCAGAGGGCGAACATCTTGCGCATCTTCTGGCCCACGCCACCCATCTCATCAAGCTGCAGCGTGTGGGTGCGGTCGTAGGTGGCGCCCACCAGGAAGAACAGGGAGGCGCCGATCAGGCCGTGGCTCACCATCTGGAGCATGGCGCCGCTGGTGCCCAGGTCGCTCAGGCTGCCGATGCCGATCAGCACAAAGCCCATGTGGCTGATAGAGCTGTAGGCGATCTTGCGCTTGAGGTTGCGCTGCGCAAACGAGGTGAGCGCCGCATAAATGATGTTCACCACCCCCAGCACCACCAGCAACGGCGCAAACTGGGCGTGTCCCTCCGGCAGCATCTGCACGTTGAAGCGCAGCAGGGCGTAGCCGCCCATCTTGAGCAGGATGCCGGCCAGCAGCATGTGCACCGGCGCCGTGGCTTCGCCATGGCCATCCGGCAGCCAGGTGTGCAGGGGCACGATCGGCAGCTTCACGCCGAAGGCGATCAGCAGGCCTGCGTAGGCCAGCAGCTGGAATTTCGCGGAGAACCCCTTGGCCATCAACTCCGTGTAATCGAAGCTGGTGGTGCCGCCGTAGAAGGCCATCGCCAGGCCCACGATCAGGATGAACAGCGAGCTGCCGGCGGTGTAGAGGATGAACTTGGTGGCGGCGTACTGGCGCTTCTTGCCGCCCCAGATCGCCAGCAGCAGGTACACCGGCAGCAGCTCCAGCTCCCAGGCCAGGAAGAACAGCAGCATGTCCTGCACGGCGAACACGGCGATCTGGCCGCCATCCATGGCCAGCAGCAGGAAGTAGAAGAGCCGCGGTTTGAAGCTCACCGGCCAGGCCGCCAGGGCCGCCAGGGCGGTGATGAAGCTGGTGAGCAGGATCAGCGGCATCGAGAGGCCGTCGGCCCCCACCGACCAGGCCAGGCCCAGTTCGGGCAGCCAGGTCCAGCGTTCGGCCAGCTGCAGCCCCTCCACGGAGGGGTCGTAGCCGTTGAGGTAGCCGCCCACGGTGATCAGGAAGGTGATCAGCGTCACCCCCAGGGCGAACCAGCGCACCTGCTTGCCGTCCCCCTGATCGGGCACGAAGGGGATGCACAGCGCCGCGGCGATCGGGAACAGGATCGCGGCGCTCAGCCAGGGGAACGTGGTGCTGCCCCCCTCGGCCAGGGCAGTTGCCAGGGTGACGGCGAAATCCAGGGCCACAGGCCGGCTCACGGGTCTGGGCGGAGTGTAGAAATCACGGCCGCTGCTCGCTCAGGGCGGTGGCCGATGTCACACAGAGCGTTGTGGCGGGCTGTGTGGCGGCGGAGTGTGGAGGACGCCAGCCGAGCCAACTGATGGGCCGAGGCGCATGCCTTGCCCTGCCCGGTCTTGGGCTGATCGCAGAGCGGCATTCAGCCCGCAGGGCTGCGGCCGCGCCGCGATCAGCCCAAGGCGCCAAACAGCACCACCAGAGCGATCACCCCGCCGAACACGATCAGCGCATAGAACTGGGCACGGCCGGTCTCGAAGTACTTGAGGCCCTCGCCGCTGCCCAGGGTGACCAGGCCGGTGAGGTTGACGACGCCGTCCACCACCTTGGAATCCACCTCCAGCACTGAGCGGGCCAGCTTGCGGCTGCCCTGGACGAACAGCTTGTCGTTGATGGCGTCCAGGTACCACTTGTTGGCCAGGAAGGCGTTGATCGCCGGGAAGCGCTCGGCGAACAGCGCGGCCATGTTCAGTTTGTGCAGGGCGTAGGCCAGCACGGCCACGGTGATGCCCACCACGGAGATCGCCACCGAGGCGCCTGCCAGGGGCAGAAATTCAGACCAGCTGAAGTGGCTGGCCATGTGGGCGGCTTCTTCGGGGTCGAGCAGCTGGGCGAAACGGCTGTTCCAGGGGGTGCCAAGCAGGCCGATCAGCACCGATGGCACCGCCAGCACCGCCAGGGGCATGGCCATCTGCCAGCCGGACTCATGGGGATGGGAGGCGTGCTGGCCGTGCCCGTGATCCTCCTCATGGTCAGCGCCGCCCTTGCCGGCGGCGGCCAGGAGCTGGGCCTGGACGGTCTTGTCGGTGCCGCGGAACTCTCCCTCGAAGGTGAGGAAGTAGAGCCGGAACATGTAGAAGGCGGTCATGCCCGCCGTGATGAAGCCCATCGCCCAGAGAAGGGGATAGGTGTTGAAGGCCTGGCCGAGGATCTCGTCCTTGCTCCAGAAGCCGGCCAGGGGAGGGATGCCGGCGATGGCGATGCAGCCGATCAGGAAGGTGCTGCTGGTGATCGGCATCCAGCGGCGCAGGCCGCCCATCAGCCGCATGTCCTGGGCGAGCACGGGCTCGTGGCCCACCACCTCTTCCATGGCGTGGATCACCGAGCCGGAGCCGAGGAACAGCATCGCCTTGAAGAAGGCGTGGGTCACCAGGTGGAACATGCCCGCCACCGGGGCGCCGCAGCCCATGGCCAGCATCATGTAACCCAGCTGGCTCACGGTGCTGTAGGCCAGACCCTTCTTCAGGTCCATCTGGGTGAGGGCGATCGAGGCCCCCAGAAAGAGGGTGATCGTGCCGATCACCGCAATCACCAGCTGCACCGCCGGGAAGGGCACATACACCGGTTGCAGGCGGGCCACCAGGAACACCCCCGCGGCCACCATCGTGGCGGCGTGGATCAAGGCGGAGATCGGGGTGGGGCCCTCCATGGCATCGGGCAGCCACACATGCAGGGGGAACTGGGCCGACTTGGCCATTGGTCCCATGAACACCAGCAGGCAGAGGATCACGGCCACGCCGTTGCTGACACTGCCGCCGGCCACGGCCTCCTGCAGGCGGCTGCCGATCTCCTCGAAGCCGAAGCTGCCGGTGGCCCAGAACAGGCCGAGGATGCCGAGCAGCAGGCCGAAGTCGCCCACGCGGTTGGTCACGAAGGCCTTCTGGGCGGCATTGGCGGCGCCGTCGCGGTCGTACCAG
>JBEGQE010000129.1:0-3422 GCA_041181145.1 Cyanobacteriota bacterium | reverse complement strand
GATGAGAACAACCGCAAGATGAGCAAATCGGCGGGCAACGGCATCGACCCGCTGCTGCTGATCGATCGCTACGGCGCCGATGCCCTGCGCTTCGCCCTGGTGCGCGAGGTGGCCGGCGCCGGTCAGGACATCCGCCTCGACTACGACCGCCAATCCGACACCTCCGCCACGGTGGAGGCGTCGCGCAACTTCGCCAACAAGCTCTGGAACGTCACGCGATTTGCGCTGATGAACCTTGGCGGTGAGACGCCGGCGAGCCTGGGGGAGCCCGATCCCGCCGCGCTGCAGCTGGCCGACCGCTGGATCCTGTCGCGCCTGGCCCGGGTGAACCGCGAAACCGCGGAGCGCTACGGCTCCTATGGCCTCGGTGAAGCGGCCAAGGGCCTCTACGAGTTCGCCTGGAACGAGGTGTGCGACTGGTATGTGGAGCTGATCAAGCGCCGCCTCAACCCCGGCGAGACCCCCAGTGCTGAAGCCCTGGCCGATCAGCGCACCGCCCGCGCCGTGTTGGCCAAGGTGCTGCAGGAGCTGCTGGTGATGCTGCAGCCGCTGATGCCGCACCTCACCGAGGAGCTCTGGCATGGCCTCACCGGTGCGGGGGAGACCACCTTCCTCGCCCTGCAGCCCTGGCCCCAGGTTGACGATGCCGCCCTCGACGACGACCTCGAGTTGGCGTTTGCCGAGTTGATCGAAGCCATCCGCGTGGTGCGCAACCTGCGCGCCGTGGCGGGCCTCAAGCCCAGCCAGAGCGTGCCGGTGCGCTTTGTGAGCGGTCGCCCTGCACTGGCGGCCGTGTTGCAGGCCGCCACGGCCGACATCACGGCCCTCACCCGCGCCGAACGGGTGGAGGTGCTGGATCCCGCCACCGCCGAGGCCAGCCCCGCCGCCCGCGCCCTGGCCGGTGTGAGCGGCGAACTGCAGGTACTGCTGCCGATCGAAGGTCTGGTGGACCTTGAGGCCCTGCGCGCCCGCCTGGAGAAGGACATCGCCAAGGCCGACAAGGAGATCAAGGGCCTGGCCGGCCGCCTGGCCAACCCCAACTTCGCCGGCAAAGCGCCGCCGGAGGTGGTGGCCGAGTGCAAGGCCAACCTGGCCGATGCCGAAGCCCAGGCGGCCCTGGCCAGGAAGCGGCTGGCGGATCTCGGTTGAGGGCCGCGGCCAGCGGCCAGGCGCGCTTTCTACAGTTGGCTGGCGTTGAGGCTGGTATGGAGCCCGGCCAGCCCCTCCAGCCCGGTCCGCCCCCGCCGCCCCCGCCCCCGCCCGAGGAGCGGCTGACGGCCCTGCTCGGCGCGATCACCCCGGACGAGCTGGAGCTGCGTTTCCAGCCGATCCTGCTGGTGACTGCACCGGGCCAGTTCGCCCTGGAGGTGCTGCTGCGTTTCCGCCCACCCGAGCTGGCGGCGCTCGGCACCGAGGCCGTCTTCCGCCGCGCCCATGGGCTCGGCATCGCCCACCAGCTCGATGCCCTGGTGCTCGAGCGGCTGCAGGGCGTGCAGCAGAACCTGCGCCAGCTGGGGGAGCTGGCCGGCCGTATCAACTATGTGGCCGTCAACATCAGTGGTGCCTCGGTGGCCACCGCGCCGCGGCTGGAGGCGTTGATGGCCCTGCTGCGCGGCCACCGGGTGGATCCGGAGCTGTTCCGGCTGGAAATCACGGAAACCGCGGCGATGGAGCTGCTGGAGGGCGACGGAAGCCTCGTCTCCTCCTGCCAGCGCCTGATGGATGAGCTGAACTTCCGCCTGCTGATCGACGACTTCGGCTCCGGTCTGTCGAACTACCGGCGGCTGTGCGAGGTGTGGTACGACACCATCAAGCTCGACCTGCAGCTGGTGAGCGGCATTGCCCGCTCCTTTCGCCTGCAGGGCTTCG
Source organism: Cyanobacteriota bacterium (assembly GCA_041181145.1). Classification (GTDB taxonomy): domain Bacteria; phylum Cyanobacteriota; class Cyanobacteriia; order PCC-6307; family Cyanobiaceae; genus Vulcanococcus. The sequence goes on along the minus strand of JBEGQE010000129.1, from coordinate 1,553 downwards.
TGGGCTCGCTGATCGATGCCGTGCATGGCCTCGGCCGCACCGTGGTGGCCGAGGGGGTGGAGACCCACGGCGATCTGGAGGTGCTGCTGCGGCTGGGGGCCGATGCGGTGCAGGGCTTCCTGATCAGCCGGCCGTTGGCCTGGGAGCAACTCGAGCCGTTCCTGCGGGAGTCCAGCTGGGCGGATCCCGGCTGCATCCCGGCGCTGCACCAGCGGATCCGGGAGTCGGATCAGGCGCTGCTGGCTCCGGCGCCGAACCCCGTGATCCCTGGGCCCGGGCGGCAGCCGGTGCCGATGGAGCGCTACATCCTCGAGCACTGGACCTCCCTGCGCAGCTTCGAGGAGTTCGTGCTGCTGTTCGTGCAGGAGCTGCGGGGCTGGGGGTTGCAGATGCTGCGGCTGTCGCTGGCGTTTCTGCCCGATCGCCAGGAGGTCGATTGCAGCCAGTACGTCTGGTACGGCGACCGACCGGGCGACGTGCAGGCGCTGCGGATGCAGCGCGACTTTCTGGAGACGCAGCAACACCGGGAGAGTGTGCTGCACCACATCGCCACCCACTGCCCCTTCTATTGCGTCCGGCTGGCTGAGGGCGGCGACAGCGGCTTCGCCTTCATCGAGGAGCTGCGGCAGCGGCGCGGCAGCGATTATCTGGGCCTGCGCCTGCAGGCCCGTGGCATCTCGATCCCGGTGCTCACGGTGTGCCTGCGGGGATCGAGCGTGTTCAGCGCCGAGCAGCTGGAGCGGCTGCAGACGATGAGCAACCTGCTCAGCCTGCTGTTCCACGCCTTCGAAAGCGAACGGGCCAGCCGCCTGGCCCTGCTGGATCCCCTCACCGAGCTGCCCAACCGCCGCAGCTTCGATTCCTGCATCCGCGCCGAGCTGGTGGCGGCCGCCACCGCCCGCACGCCGCTGGCGCTGCTGTTGATCGACATCGACCGCTTCAAGCTGGTCAACGACACCTTCGGGCACGCCACTGGTGACACTTGCCTCAGCGAGGTGGCGGCCCTGCTGCGCCGGCAGCTGCAGCGCAAGGCCGACATGGTGGCGCGCCTCGGCGGCGAGGAGTTCGGCGTGATCCTGCCCCACACCGAGCCGGCCGCCGCCCGGGCGATCGCCGAGGGCATGCGCGAGGCCGTGGCCGCGGCGGCCATCCGCCACCCGGATCCGATCAACGCTCGCGGCCTGACGATCAGCCTCGGTCTCGCCAGCTGGCAGCCCCAGCCCGGCCAGAGCCCCGACTTTGATCAGCTGCTGCAGCTCGCCGACGACTGTCTCTACGCCGCCAAGGATCAGGGCCGTGACCGCGTGGTGGCTGCCACCCTCGGCGCCGGTCAGGATGGGGCCGATCGGGCGGCCAGGGTGCGCTGATGGATCTGAGCGGCAGCGCCCTGTTGCAGCAGCTGTTGCCAGCCCTGCAGACCCCCAGCGGCGCCCTGGTGTTCATCCCGCTGTATGCGATCTGGGTGACGCTGCTGTTGCCGGGGGTGTGGGCCTCGATGCTGGCCGGTGCCCTCTACGGCACCTGGTGGGGCAGCCTGATCGTGTTCATCGGCG
>JBEGQE010000128.1:0-2920 GCA_041181145.1 Cyanobacteriota bacterium | reverse complement strand
ACCAGGGGATCGCGAACTGCTGGGGCCGGCCATCAGGGCCGGCACTGCGGCCCGCCTGCCAGATCAACGGCAGATAGGCCTGGGGCGCCCCCGGCGGCAACACCGGCTCCAGCGGCAGCAGACCGCCCTTGCTGGCCAGGTTGGCGGCGTTGGTGAGGAACAGGGCGAAGCTGGCGGCCTCGCGGGGCAGGCGGCTCTGCCTGGGCACCGCCAGGGTCATCACGGCCACGTTGGCCTGGCCATCGGTGCCGGTGATCGGCGGAAACGGCCGGGTGGCGGCGGCGACCTGAGGGGCGTTGGTCTGGATGCTGCGCAGGAACTCGGCACCGCTGCCCACCTGGGCCAGCTCACCGCTCTGATACAGCTCGATGGCGCGGCGGTAGCCCTGGCTCACCACCTCGCGCGGCAGCAGGCCGCGGCGGTAGAGATCGGTCCAGTAGGCAAAGGCACGGCGGCCGGCGGGGCTGTTGAAGGCGGCCCGCTGGCGACCGTCCAGCAGGGTCACCCCCATCTGCACCAGGCTCTCCAGCAGCTCGGCCGAGTCGTCCGGAACCACGGTGACGAACAGGGCGTAGCGGCCGGTGCGCCGCTTCACCGCCTCGGCGTAGGCCGGCACCTGCTCCCAGCGGCTCGGCGGCGCGCCGTAGCCGGCCTGCTGCAGCAGGCGCGTGTTGGCCAGGGTGATGCGGGCGGTGAGATACCAGGGAATCGCGAACTGCTGCTGCGCCCCGCTGGGGCCGGGGCTGCGGCCGGCCTGCCAGATCAGCGGCAGGTAACCGGCGGCAGCCCCGGGGGGCAGCACCGGCTCCAGCGGCAGCAGGCCACCCTTGCTGGCCAGGTTGGCGGCGAACAGCGGATTGAGGTTCACCACATCCGGTGCCGTGCGGGCGAACACCGCCGCCAGCAGCTTGCGCTCCACCGAAGCCCAGGGCACATCGGTCCACACCACGTCCACACCGGGATGGCGCCGCTCCCAGTCGGCGATCACAGCGTTGATGTAGGGGCTGAACTTCGGCGCCAGATCCAGGGTCCAGAACTGGATCGTGCGTGGGGCTGCGCCGCCGCCGGCCTGGGGGGCGCGGCAGGCGCTGAGGGCGGCCGCCAGGCCGCTCGCCATCAGCACGGCCCCCAGGGCCGCCGCCAGCCGTTGTCGCCCTTGTGCCAGTCCCTTCCGCATCGCCATCAGCCCCGCAGCGACGCCACCTGGCGCCAGCGCAGCAGCAGCAGCGAGCACAGCATCGGCGCCAGCAGGGCCGTGATCAGGCTCTGGGCCACCAGGGTGTGCCAGCCGGCCAGGGGCAGTGGCAGGGCTCCCTGGCCATGCAGCTGCAGCAGCAGGCTGGCCCCGAGCAGGGCGGTGCCGAGCAGGGCGAGCAGGCCAAGGCTGAAGCTGCGCTCGATCGGTGCGCCGCGGCGCCCGATCCGCCCCCACCACCAGCCCAGAAGCAGAAGCACAGGCACCTGGCTGGCGCTGCCGAGATGCAGGCCATCCAGCACCAGGCCGAGGGCCAGGCCAGCCACGGCACCGGAGACGGGGCCATCCACCAGCGCCCAGGGCAGCAGCCAGAGCACCGCCCAGCTGGGGGCGACGCCGCCGATCTTCAGGAAGGCGGGCGACGCCAGGGTGAGCAGCGGCACTGCCAGGCCCGTGGCCCCGCACCAACGCTGGCGATGCAGCACGCCCATGGTCAGCGGGTCACCACCTGCACCCAGTCCACCGCATCCACCGGGGCACTGAGCTGGATCAGGCCATCGGGGGCGGGAACCGCCAGTTCGTTGATGCTCTGCACCACCCCCACGGTGACGTTGGGGGGCAGCAGGGTGCTGGCGGGCGAGGTGGTCACCACATCGCCGGGGCGCACGCCCGGGTCCTTCTCCAGGAAGTCCAACCGCGGCCGGGGGGTGCCGAGCCCCTGCAGCAGGGCGTGCTGCTGGGTGCGGCCCACCCAGACCCCGATCCGACTCGAGCCATCGGTGAGCAGGGTCACCCGTGCCGTGGTGGGGGTGACGCTGGCCACCCGGCCGATCAGGCCACCGGGGGCCAGCACCGCATCACCGGGGCCGATGCCGTCCAGCCGGCCCTTGCCCAGCTCGAGTTGCTGCCACCAGCCGCCAGGCTCCCGAGCGATCACGGGCGCGCTGACGCGGCTGCCACGGCCCTTGTCGAGCTGCAGCATCTGGCGCAGGCGCAGGTTGTCGCGCTCGAGGGCCGCCAGGCGGGCCTGATCGGCCACCTGCTGCCCGGAGCGCAGCCACTCGGACTGGGCAGCCCCCGGCCAGAAGGGACGGCTGAGCAGGGCGTAGCCATCGGCGAAGAACGCCCCCTTGCTCAGCCGCACCCCAACGAGAGCGAGCACCAGCAGCCACCAGGGCCAGGCGTCGACAACCTTCTGGAGGGTGGGGACGCGCAGGAAGCGTCCGTTCATGGAGCTCAGGCGGTGGTCCTGGCGAAGTCAGGCGTGTCGAGCACGCGCTCGAGGCGCTTGTAGTCCTCCAGCACGCGGCCGCAGCCGTTGACCACGCACAGCAGCGGATCTTCCGCCACATGCACCAGGATGCCGGTCTCGTGGCTGATCAGATCGCTGATGCCACGCACCAAGGCGCCGCCGCCGGCCAGCATGATGCCGCGGTCCACGATGTCGGCCGCCAGCTCGGGGGGGGTGCGCTCCAGCGTGCGCTTCACGGCCTCCACGATCACGTTGAGGGGCTCGGCCATCGCCTCGCGCACGTCGCCGGCGCGCACGTTGATCGTGCGGGGCAGGCCGGAGAGCAGGTGCAGACCACGCACGTCCATCGAGGTCTCATCGTGGGCGGAGTCGGGGAAGGCCGATCCGATCCGGATCTTGATCTCCTCAGCGGTGCGCTCACCCACCACCAGGTTGTGCACCTTCTTGAGGTACACGGTGATGGCATCGCTCAG
>JBEGQE010000127.1:0-14326 GCA_041181145.1 Cyanobacteriota bacterium | reverse complement strand
CCACCCCCTGGACCCTGCCCGCCAACCTGGCGGTGTCGGTGAACGAACGGCTCGACTACGCCATCTGCGCCGTGGCCCCGCGCGGCGAGACAGCCGCGCCAGCCGCCAGCCACCTGGTGGTAGCCGCGGAGCTGCGCGAGGGTCTGGAGACCAGCCTCGGCCTCACGCTCACGCCGCTGCTGCAGGTGAAGGGAGCCGATCTGGAGGGGATCGAGTATCGCCATCCGCTGCTGGAGCGCACCAGCCCGGTGGTGATCGGCGGCGACTACATCACCACCGAAGCCGGCACGGGCCTGGTGCACACGGCACCCGGCCACGGCGTGGACGACTTCAACACCGGCCGCAAGTACGGCCTGCCGGTGCTGTGCCCAGTGGATGAGGCCGGCACCCTCACCGCCGAGGCGGGGCCGTTCGCCGGCACCAACGTGCTCAAGGACGCCAACCCGGCGGTGATCAGCGCCCTGGAGGCCACCGGCCTGCTGCTCAAGCAGGAGCGCTACGAGCACCGCTACCCCTACGACTGGCGCACCAAGAAGCCCACGATCTTCCGCGCCACCGAACAGTGGTTCGCCTCGGTGGAGGGGTTCCGCAGCGCGGCCCTCGAGGCCATCGCAGCGGTGGACTGGCTCCCCGCCAGCGGCCGCAACCGCATCGAGGCGATGGTGAGCGAGCGGGGCGATTGGTGCATCAGCCGCCAGCGCACCTGGGGCGTGCCGATCCCGGTTTTCTATCACCGTGAAACCGGTGAGGTACTGCTCAACCAGACCACCCTCGATCACATCCAGGCGCTGATCGCCGACCACGGCGCCGACGTGTGGTGGGAGCGTGAGGAGGCGGGCCTGCTGCCTGAGCCCTATGCCGCCGAAGCAGCGCACTGGCGCAAGGGCACCGACACGATGGACGTGTGGTTCGACTCCGGCTCCTCCTGGGCGGGGGTGCTCGGAGGGCTGACCCCGCAGGGGAGTGCGGAGACAGGCGGAGCTGCGGGTGGACGCCCCGGCCTGACATACCCCGCCGATCTCTACCTGGAAGGCAGTGATCAGCACCGCGGCTGGTTCCAGAGCAGCCTGCTCACCTCAGTGGCGGTCAACGGCCACGCCCCCTACAAGCGGGTGCTCACCCACGGCTTCACCCTCGATGAGAAGGGCCGCAAGATGAGCAAATCGCTGGGCAACGTGGTGGATCCAGCGGTGCTGGTGGAGGGCGGCAAGAACGAGAAGCAGGAGCCTGCCTACGGCGCCGATGTTCTGCGTCTGTGGGTGAGCTCGGTGGATTACTCCGCCGATGTGCCGCTGGGGCCGGGCATCGTGAAGCAACTGGCGGACGTGTACCGCAAGGTGCGCAACACCGCCCGCTACCTGCTGGGCAACCTGCACGATTTCGATCCCGCCCGCGATGCCGTGCCCTATGAGCAGCTGCCGCTGCTGGATCAATGGATGCTGCAGCGCACCGCCGCCCTGATCGACAGCGTGACGGGCGATTTCGAGCGCTTCGAGTTCTACCGCTTCTTCCAGGCGCTGCAGAACTTCTGCGTGGTGGATCTCTCCAACGTCTACCTCGATATCGCCAAGGACCGCCTCTACGTGAGCGGTGCCGGTGACGTGCGCCGCCGCAGCTGCCAGACCGTGCTGGCCCTGGTGGTGGAGCGCCTCGCCGGGCTGATTGCACCGGTGCTTTGCCACATGGCCGAAGACATCTGGCAGAACCTGCCCTACCCCGTGGCTGAAGCCTCGGTGTTCGAGCGGGGCTGGCCGACTGCAGAGGGCCCGTGGCGCCGGCCCGACCTGGAGATCCCGATGGCACAGGTGCTGGCGCTACGCGCGCTGGTGAACCGCCAACTGGAGAGCTGCCGCGCCACCGGCCAGATCGGGGCCTCCCTGGAGGCTCAGGTGCAGCTGGAGCTCTCGGGAGAAGCCGGAGCACTGGCCGAAGCGCTGCAATGGCTGGAAGCCTCGCCGCACCGTGCCGTCGACAACCTGGCCGACTGGCTCCTGGTTTCAACCCTGCGGATCGGCGGCGAGGCGCCCGCGGTGGTCCTGCAGGAGACCGCTGAGGACGGCGTGCTGGTGCGCGTGGCGCGAGCCGAGGGTGACAAATGCGAGCGCTGCTGGCACTACGCAACCGACATCGGCCAGCACACTGCTCACCCGACCCTCTGCGGGCGCTGCGTGGGGGTGCTGAGCTGACCCTCGCCCGCCGGGCCCTCCTTCAGCGCCACCGCCGACGCGGCAGGGCCGAGGCAGGGGCGATCCCTCAGAAGGATCTCGTACGCAGCGGCCGCCAGCGGCCGGCTGAAGAGGTAGCCCTGGAAACAACGAAAGCCCAGCTCGCGCAGTCGCTCGGCCTGCCAAACCTCCTCCACACCCTCCACCAGGGCTTGGGCTCCGATCGATCCCGCTAGCGCCAGGCTGGCCCGGAGGATTGCCACGGACGCCTCGGAGCTATCCATCTCGCGCACGAAGCTCTGATCGAGCTTGAGTGCATGGATCGGCAACCGAAGCAGCGAGCTGAGGCTGGCAAAGCCGGTGCCGAAGTCGTCAATCTCCAGGACAACTCCGGCCTCATGGATGGCGATCAGCTGGCGGATGCCCTGCTCCTCAAGCGCACCGGATTCAGTGATCTCCACGTGCAGGCTGGCCGGCGTCAGGCGATGGCGCTCAAGGCAACGCAGCAGGTGAGTGGCGAGGGCAAGGCGGTCGTCCGTGAGCTGCACCGCCGAGACATTGATCGCCAGGGGCGGCGGCTGCAGCCCCGCCTCCTGCCACTGGGCCTGCAGGCGGCAGGCCTCCTCAATGACCCAGGCGCCGAGAGCATGAATCTGCCCTGTCTCCTCGGCCAGGGGAATGAACCTCCCGGGGCTAACCGCCCCCAGATCAGGGCTGTTCCAGCGCAGCAGCGCCTCGCAGCCCATCAGCTCCCCATGGGTTCCCACCTGGGGCTGAAACACAAGGCTCAGCTGGCCGAGGGCGATCGCCTGCTGCAGGCCCTGCTCAAGCGTCAGCACCTCCCGGCCGGCGCGGGTCAGCGCCTCGCTGTAAACCACCACTGAATCGCCGCCGAGTCGCGAGGCCTGGTCGAGGGCGGCTGCGGCGTAGCCGAGCAGGGTCTCCGCGTCTCGGCCATCGCGGGGGTAGGCGCAGATTCCCGCCTGGAAGGTGAGACCCCGCTGCAGATCGCCAATGCCCTGCATCCGCACCGGCAGGGTCTGCTGCAGGTGACGGGCCGCCGCAAGAGCTGCCTCGCTGTCGCGACCGGGCAGCACGATCACAAATTCATCGGAATTGGGGCGGGTCACCAAATCTCCCGCCTGGATCCAGTCGCGCAGGATCTGGGCGGTGTTGATCAGAAGCTCGTCGCCCTTGCTGCGGCCCAACAGGGAATTGATGCGCCCGAAGCCCGCCAGATCGAGCCAGATGATCGCGAAGGGATCGGCATGGAGATCCGCCTGCGAAGCGGCAGCTTCGGCCTCGCCACCGTCGCCCGCAGCGGCAGCCTCCGGGGTCGCCGCTGCGATCAGCCGCTCGACACTGCGCACCGTGGCCGCCAGGTTGCCGAGGCCGGTGAGCCGGTCCTCGAACGCCACACGCTCAAGCGTCTGGCGCGCCTCCTCCTGCTCCTCGACGTTGATCATCAGCCCCTCGCAGATGCGCAGCTCCCCCTCCCGGCGCACGCTCATCCGCACCTCGTACCAACACCACTGGCCGATCTCGGAGACGCCCCGGAAGCGGTTGCTGGTGATGTCGGAGCTGTAGCCCTCGCTGCTCAGCAGGATGCGGGCGACTGCGGTCATGTGTTCCCGCTCGTCGGGATGCACCTTGGAGAGAAACACCTTCAGCAGGGTCATCGCCGAGCCCTCCTCCGCCACCCAGTGGGGGGTGAAGTGGCAGTGGATGTAGGCGGGCGAGAGGAAGTAGGCCTTCATCGCCTCCCCCTCCGGCGCGATCGGAATGCGGAAGAACTCCACCCCGGCCCGCCGCAGCAGATCCACCACATCCGCCCGTAGCGGCAGCCGGTCGCCGGCCTCGAAGGGAAAGCGGGGGGACAGGCTTTCGCCGGAGGAGGAGGACATGACGGCAGCGGCAGACGAACAGCGGCAGGCGAGCGGAAGCGGCTCAGTCCGGATCGGGGCTGGAATCGGAGCCGGCGGGAACGACGCGCCGGGAGCCCGTCCCGTTGGCCGCCGGACGAACCAGCAACTCGAAGTGGCGGATGGTGATGCCATCCGGCCCGTCCTTGCGGGGCTGGCCGGCAGCGCCAGGGGCGCGCTGCAGGCGTTGCTGACGCAGCAGCGGCGCGAGCATTGCCGGGATCACGGCCATGTTGAGGTAGGCACCGGCACAACTGTGCTGGCCGTGGCCCCAGTGCATGTAGACCCCCGGTGGGCGATCCGTGCGCAGCTGCCAGGGGTCGCTGAGCAGGGCCGGATCGAACATGGCCGAGGCATTCCAGGCCATCACCAGGGTGTTCCTGGGAACGGCGCAGCGGCGCGACCCGGCACCGATCACGGTATCGGACGGAGTCCAGCGGTAGATCACCGGATCGCCGGGCCAGAAGCGCAGAGCCTCCATCACGCAGGCCAGCAGCTCGGCCTGGTGCTCCTTCTCCTCACCAGCCGCAGCAGCCCCGGCCGCTCCCCGATCGCGGACCTCTGCCTGGGCACGGGCAGCGACCTGAGCGCGGGCCAGAAGGCGGGGGTTCTCCAGCAGCACATCCACCACCTGGCAGGTGGCATTGATCAGGGGCGTCATGGCGCCCACCAGGAAGCCGGTGAGATTGACGCGCAGCGTCTCATCGTCCATCCCGGGTGTGCCGGCGACCTGGAGCCGTAGGCAACGGCTGAGCACGTCCTGGGCATCCGGCGCCAGCCCCGCCTCGATCTGGGCTCGGCGGCGGCGGATGATCGCCTTCAGGGCAGCGCGCACCCGCGGAGCGTCGCGCCGGCAGGACTCGAGGCTGCGCTCACCGGGGAGGTCGTAGAAGATGTGGTTGAACAGGGTCTCCAACCAGAGGTGGCGGGGGTCCACCTCGCCGTCCGCTGCCTCAGCCCCATCCCCGTTGGAGTGAGGGCCTGGGCAGGCCAGAGGCACCGGGATGCCGAAGTAGTCGTTGACCAGCGCCTCGGCGACCGGCACCACCAGCTCAACGGGAAGGTCAATCCGACGCAGCCTGGAGCCGCCCTTGGGAACGGGCCGCTCCTCGGCCAGGGAGCGCTGCAGGGCCTGCGCGAGAGCCGTTGTGGCGGTTCGCTCGGCCAGGCTGCCGCAGCGACCAGCATCCTCACGGCGGAAGGCCAGGCGCATGTTGGAGATGTCGCGCCAGTAGCGGGGCGTGTCCTGCATGCCGAGCAGGAAGTTGCCATTCTCCGAGGGGTCGTCGGAGGGGTCGACCAGCGGCTCGATGGGCTGGGTCGCCCGTCGCATGCGCGGGCCGTAGACCACCGCGAAGCTCTCCGGCCGGCCCAGCACCTCGCGCACATCGGCGGCGAGGGTGAGCCAGAGCACGCGCCGGATCGGAAACTCGGGTTCGTAGCTGTCGGGCCGCACCACCGCCGAGCGCCAGAAGAAGCCAGGCAGCCACCAGCGGGGCTGCAGGAGGCGCAGAAACGAGAGGAACAGGTCGAGGTTCAGATGCCGGCCGAGGACCCAGCCGAGCCGAGGCAGCAACGGAGCCGCCTCGGCGCCCCGGCGCTGCTGCTTCTCCTCGCAGCCGGGGTCAGGGCGCAGCAGCCGCTGCGGACCGAGGCTGGCCAGCCAGTCGATGGGCAGCAGCAGCAGATCAATCAGGAGCCGCAGCAGCTGCAGGCCAAGGGCGGGCTCACCTTCCTCCTGACCCGGCCAGCGGGCATGGCGGGCGGCGCGGCGGGCCGGATCCACCCAGATGAACTCGCGCAACAGGGCCAGCAGCAACCGGGCGACGCGGCTGGCGGACTCCAGCAGCCTGGCCAGCAGCAGCCCCACGGCGGGCAGCAGATCGGCGAGCCGGGGCAGCAGCAGCACCCCCAGGCCGATCAGCAGCAGGCCGATCAGCCAGCGATCGCCGAGTGAACGCTGCTGCCAGCCCAGCAGGTGGTGCAGCCCATCGATGAGCGCGACGAGCCAGGGCGGCGGCGCCGGCCGGGAGGGCGTGGCGTCTAAGAGGAGATCGGGCAGGCGCATGGGGTGCGGTCGGCGGCAGGAAGGGGGTCAGATCGGATCGACCATCCCTTGCGCGATCAGGCGCAGGGCGGTGAGGCTGGGCACAAAGAAGTAGGCGCCGCCACGGCACTGCACGGCCGCGGCCGGCCGCAGAACGAACGGCGGCCGGTGGCTGGCGGCATCGGCGTTGATGATCAGCTTGGAGCCGGTGGCGGGATCAACGCGGTCGGCGACGCCGCTGATCGGGCAGACATCGTTGCCGGCGCCGAAATCGGAGCCGTAGTTGAGCCACTGCTGCTGCATGAACTCGAACTGCCGGAACAGTCCGCTGCAGAGGGCCATGAACAGCGTGCCCCGCTCCTGGCCATCGTCGCGGCAGGCGGCGATCGGATCCGCAGCTTCCGGCACGGGGCACCAGCGCGGCCCGTAGCTCATGGCGCGACGCAGCAGACGGCGGCGGTTGGCCAGCAGCGAGGAGGCCCGCTGCCGTTCCTCATCTGTGGGCTGATCGCTCAGGCTGGGATCTCCGCTGTCGCGCGGGTTGCTGCGGCGGATGTGGGCGGTGAAGGGGCAGCGGCTGCCGGCGCTGTCGTCGGGTTCGTAGCGGACATCGCGCAGCCGCTGCAGCAGGTGCTGCAGGGCCTCCTTGGCGCCGAGGTCACCGGCGTCGCTGCGCTCGCGCAGCGTCTGGTGCTCGCGCCGGAAGGCCTGCCAGTCGCTGTAGGTGGGCGCCACGGTGAGCGGTGTGCCGTCATCCCAGCGGCCCACCAGCTTGGCCCGCAGCAACAGGCGGGCCTGCTCGCGGGCATCGGCATGGTCGGGCCCGCGGGCGGGAGCCGCTGGGGTAGCGGGGGCGGGGGCGGTTGAGCCGGCCCGCACGGCGGCAGGAGGACCCAGCCAGGCCTGGAAGGCGGGCAGCTGGGCAGCAGTCGCCCGCTCAAAGGCGGCCACATCCTGATGCAGCTTGCGCACCACCAGGAAGGTGCCATTGCGGCTGAACGCCGCCGGCACAGGAAGGGCCGGCATCTCCTGGGCCTGATCCGGATAGCCCAGCAGAAACTCGCCGGCCGGCAGGGGTTGCCATGCGCCCCGCTGCAGGCGCCCCTGGCCGATCACCTTCTCCGCCTGTAGCTCCGGTGGGTACTGACCTTCGAAGACGGGATCGGCGATGCCATCGAAGAAGCCGAAGTGCTCATACTCCGCGTAGCGAACATGCCGGGGATCGCCGTCACCCCCCAGAACGCCGTCCTCTGAGCGGGTTCGGGGGATGCTTTCCATCACCTGCCAATAGCGGTTCGCGGCCTCGCCTTCACCGCTGGGTCCATGGCCTCGCAGCACCCGCAGGCCGTGGCGCGCGGCGGAGTCAATCAGGTTCTGGCTGCGGCGCTCGAGACGCCGGAGGGCCAGTCGACGGGCCTTCTCAAAGATGAAGGGTTTGTGGTAGGCGGCCTTGCCGGGATTGGTGGCGTCGCGATCGCCCTCCCGGCATTGGCGCTCGTAGATTTGATCCAAGGCCCTGGCGAAGTTGACCCGCAGCTGGATCAGCAGGTCGATGCTGGCGCCCTCACCGTCTTCCTTCCACACCGGATCCCAGAGTTGGGTGTCGTCGTTGAGGAGTGCGGAGCGCGCCCGCATCCCCTCCTGAAATTCCGGCGGCAGCTGGCTAATCGTCGAGGCCGGCACGCCGAAGACGGCCAGACCGGAACAGGTGAACGCCACATTCAGCGTCAGCTGCGGTGGCTTGGGCAGGCTGGCGTCGGTGCGCTTGGAGGCGAACAGCTCCCCGCTGGTGACATGGGGCAGCAGCCTTGCCAGCCACTGCCGCGGCCCCGCACCGACCTGCTCCTGCAAGGCGGTACGGTCGCAGTGGAAGAGCAGCAGGTGGCCGATCGGGAAGGTGTTGCGGCCGTAGGGAAGGAGCACATTGCCCTGGATATCGGCACGGTCGAGGCGGAGGGTCATGGCCGGGGATTCCTGCGGATGGCCTCAATGGAACCGGGCCGCAACGTCGGAGCATCCCTGTCGTTGGGCTGGGTCTCCTCGAGGAACGCGCGGAACTGGCGTCGGAACGAAGGGGTACCGGAGGCTTGCTGGTGTTGGCGTTGCTCGGTCAGTTCTAGAAAGCGGCCCTGCAGGTAAAGGGCCTTGAGCACAGAGCGCAGATCGGTGCCCGGCTCGGCCGGCCAGGGATGGAACGCCGACCCGTAGAAGCCGTTCCAGAGCAACGGAAGCAACAGCAACAGGCCGCCCAACAGCAACAGCCAGCGCCAGAGGATCGGCAGGGGGAGCGGCGTCCAGCTCAGCCAAAGCTGAGAGCCAGGCAGCAGCAGATGGTCCAGCATTGGCTGGAGCGGATGCAGCAACCAGGCAAGGGCCTGCGCGACCTGATTCACGAGCCAAACCAGCAGCGGCCCAAGCAGCAGACACAGCACCAGGCCGCTCCAGAGGATCAGCAGCTGCAACCCCGGGGGTGGAGATGCCGCGGCGGGTTGCCGGAAACGGCCGGTCTCCGGATCCCAGAGCCCGGCCTGCTGCGCCGCCCAGCCGTACCCCGTGTAGGTAAAGGTGGAGTCGATCTCATGGCGCAGCAGCAGCTCCACGTAGGACTGCCGCCGACGCTGGGGGGCGAGATCGAAGCCACTGCAGTGCCGCAGGATCAGGGTCCACTCCTGCTCCAGTGAGGACCAGAGCCCATTGAGATAGTTCTCGACGCTGGCGCTGCCGCCATCCGTTGCATCGAAATCCAGCATGACCAACAGATAGGGGCGGGGCAGTCGATCAATCGGCTGACGATCTGGCCAGCCCAGGGCGCCCTTGAGCAGCTCGATCAACGTGTCGCAGCCCTCGCGGCCGTTCCAGGCAAGCTCCTCCACCACCACCAGCCGAGCGAAGTGGGTGCGCGCACAACCGCTGAACGGAATCGGGCGGACGCCCCCGGCCGGGCCATCCCCGGCATCAGGCACATCCACCGTGGGGAGACTGCCCAGCAGCTCGCGCAGGCTATGCACTAGGGAAGTGGGCCGATTGGTCCATCCCCAGATGCGCCGGTCGGTCTCCGCCGGCAGCAGGGGGATCAGCGCCGTGAAGGCGTAGTAACCGCTATCAAAGCTGGGCATGCCCGCCTCCCGGCTCGATGGTGACGCCTGCACGGGGCAGGAATCCGAAGGGTTGGCGTAAGGCTTCCAGCTGGCGGATGCGGCGGCGGCGCTCTTCGTTCAGCCGCGGCTGCGCGCTGTCGGCGAGCGGGGCCCGACCCGGGGAGGGCAGGCGGTTGGCAAGGCCGCGAAACACCTGATCGAACGCCGCCTCGAAGCGCGCCTCGCGGTCGGCCTCGCTGAGGGCCGGATCGGCGTCGAGCTCCTGGAGGAGGCGCTCGAGATGGGCGATGCCCCGCCGCACGTAGAAGGCGTTGTGAACATCGCGCACCGAATGAGCAGGGGTGGCGTTGTAGTAATAGCCGGCATCGAGGCTGTTGTGATCGATGTAGGCCTTAAATGGGGTGCTCGGAACAGACTTAGGAAAGCCAGTACCCCAGTACCAGAGCGCATCGAGACCGACGGCAAGGATGTCTGAGAACTCATCGAGATAGACGTCCCAGGCGCTGTTGAAATTGCTCGCGAACAACATGTAGCCATGCCGGGTGCGCCATCCCTGCGGAGCCCCAGGCCAGCGGTCGGCGGGCAACAGCACCCAACGGGCGAAATGGATGATCCGCAGCCGGTGGAGGGTTCCCAACACCCCAGGCAGCGAGCGGAACACCGCGAACAAGAAGCGATTCAGCCAGGTCAGTGCCTGGGGGTTGATCACGGTCAGGGCATAGGCCTTTCCGGCCAGATTCGTCATCGGTATTAAGGATGGGGAGCCTCTCCCATTGGACGGAAGGCGGGGAGCAAGAGCCCTACGCTCTCCACGTCGAATCACCCCGACAACATAGGCATCGGAAGCGTTGCTGTCAGCCCTGGGATAGTGAATCGACCAGCAATGGCAGAAGGCTTCGTCACCTCAGCTGCAATCGCCGGCCACGTCAAACGCGCCAGGCGGCGGCGTCCAGAAATCTCTCCACCGGAGCAGGACCCGCGAGCAGCACCTCTGCGGCGGGGTCGAGGGGGGCCTGCAGCAGCTCAGCGGTTGAGATCTCGGCCGCTTCAGCCATGACCGGCCGATCGGGATCGGAGCCTGTGGGGTGGGTGGTACTGCTGGAAAAACCACGGAAGATCAACAACTCGTAGGCCTCCTCGCCAAGGCGGCCACGCAGACGCAGCAACCGGTCGGGGAAGTCGCGACTGATCACTTCCAGGCTGGCGATCGGAGGTATCGGTGCCATCGCTCAGAACCCACCGGCCACCCGCCCCTGGCGGGGCAGGCGTACCAGCAGCCACTGCAGCAGGCCCACGCCATAGGCCACAAGGGCCACATAGCCCACGAAGGCCGCAATGGCCCCGGTCCAGCTGCCGCCGAACAGGAAGGAGAACACGCGGGCAAAGCCACCGTGCAGATCGTCCGGGGCTTCCAGCCAGGCCTGGCAGATCGGCCGGCTGAGGTCGCCGCTGACGCAGCCCAGAGCCACGCCGCTGAGCGCGGCGCCGAACAGGCCGAAAGCACTCAGGCCCCAGCGCCAGGCCCGCACCGTGAACGGCAGCGGGCGCCAGGGCGGCAGATCGGCGAGCTCCTCATTCAGATCCACCCAGAACCACAGGCACACCACCACGAGCAGCTGGGCCAGCAGGGCTACCAGATAGCCCAGGGGGCGGTTGTCGGTGAGCAGCAGCACGGCGATCAGCAGCAGGCTGGCCACCTTCCAGTAGATGGCGAGCAGGCGCTGCATCGCCCGCTCCTGCTTCAGCGACGCCCAGACCAACAGCACCAGCGGCAGGCCCACCGCCAGCAGGGCAGCCAGGCGATAGTCGAGCCAGACAAGGGTGCGATACAGCAGCGGGTCCGGCACGCGGCGGGGGTCGGCAAGCCGTCATTATCCGCGGCTGTGGCCTGCGGGGAGGGGCTGTAGGGTCCCGCCATGGTCTGGCGCCCACCCCTTCCGACACCGCTGGCCCGCCTGATCCGAGGCCAGCAGCCACCGCAGGCCCAGTGCCGCACGGCCCTCACGCGTGAGCCGGCCCTCGAGGCCGCCGTGGCTGACCTGGCCGCCGAACTGCGCCGCGCCGGTGCCAGCCAGCCGGCCGATCTGGCGCTGGTGTTCTGCTCCACCGCCTACGCCAGCGACCTGCAACGGCTGATGCCGCTGCTGCAGCTGGCCATCCCCAGCCGCCACTGGATCGGCTGCGCCGGCGGCGGGGTGGTGGGCACCGATGCCCAGGGGCAGCCCCACGAGCTGGAGCAGCAGCCGGCGATCAGCGTCAGCCTGCTCAACCTGCCGGGCTGCCGGCTGCAACCGTTCCACCTGGAACCCGGCCCTCTGCCGGACCTGGATGGCCCCAGCCAGCAGTGGATCGACTGGGTGGGCGCCGACCCCGAGGCAGCGCACTCGATGCTGCTGTTCGTGGATCCCGGCTGCCCGGCGATCAACGATCTGATCAGCGGCCTCGATTACGCCTACCCCGCCGCCGCCAAGGTGGGTGGCATCGCCGGCCAGCACACCGCCAGCCACGGCTCCCTGTTCCTCGGTGAGCGGGTGCTGGAGGGGGCGGTGGGCCTGTTGATCGAGGGTCCCTGGCGGCTGGATCCCGTGGTGGCCCAGGGCTGCCGGCCGATCGGACCGGTGTTCGAGATCGAGCAGGCCGAACGCAATGTGGTGCAACGCCTCAGCAACGGCGACCAGCAGGGCACCCCGGTGGCCTGCCTGCAGGCGGTGCTGGAAACCCTGAGCAGCAAGGAGCGCGAACTGGTGCGCCACTCGCTGTTCCTGGGGGTGGCCCGCAGCAGCTTCCAGTTGAGCGGCGACGCCAGCGAGGAGGTGGCCTTCCTGGTGCGCAACCTGATCGGGGTCGACCCCCGCACCGGCTCGGTGGCCGTGGGCGAACGGGTGCGCGTGGGCCAGCGGGTGCAGTTCCAGCTGCGCGATGCCGAAGCCTCCCGCCAGGAACTCAGCCAGCTGCTTGCGCGTCAGCAGCGCCGCCAGAGCGAACCCCTGGCGGCGTTGCTGTTCGCCTGCCTGGGTCGGGGCGAGGGCCTCTACGGCGCACCCGACGGCGACGTGAGCGCCTGCCGGCAGGTCTTCCCGGCGGTGCCGATGGCCGGCGCCTTCTGCAATGGCGAGATCGGCCCGGTGGGCGGTGCCACCCACCTGCATGGCTATACGGCCAGCTGGGGCTTCCTGGTGCCCCATCCCCCCCGGAGCTGAACCCGCCGCGATGGTGCGCCAACACGTCAACCCGCTCAGCCGCTTCTTCCAGCTGCCGCTGGAGCTGCCACCGCCAGCCGCGCTGTTCCAGGAGCCGGCCCTGCCGATTCACCTCGACATCGGCTGTGCCCGCGGCCGCTTCCTGCTGGCCATGGCCCAGCGGCAACCGGCTGTGAACCACCTGGGCGTGGAGATCCGCCGGGCGCTGGTGAGCGCCGCCGAGGCCGACCGCCAGGCCCTTGGCCTGACCAATCTCCACTATCTGTTCTGCAACGCCAACATCAGCCTGGAGGCCTGGCTGGCGGCCCTGCCGCCCGGGCAGCTGGAGCTGGTGACGATCCAGTTCCCCGACCCCTGGTTCAAGAAGAAGCACCACAAGCGGCGGGTGCTGCAACCGGCCCTGTTGCTGGCGATCGCCGGCGCCCTGGCCCCCGGCCAGCGGCTGTTCCTGCAGAGCGATGTGCTCGAGGTGATCGAGCCGATGGTGGCCCTCTGCGAGGCCAGCGGCTGCTTCAGCAGGCCCGCGGCGGACGCACGCCCCTGGCGGGAAGACACGCCGCTGCCGGTACCCACCGAGCGCGAAACCCACGTGCTGAACCAGGGCCTGCCGGTGTACCGCGTGCTCTACGAACGCAACAGCACGCCCGTGCCGGCGCTGCCCACCCTGGAGGAATGGCTGGAAGCCACCGATAATCCGGCCGACGCCGATCCCCCATGACCCCGGCCCAGGCCCCCTCCACCCCCTGGCTGCTGCGCTGGCAGGGGCTCCTGGCAAGCGGCCAGGCCGGTGTGCTCAGCCAGCGGCTGCCGTTGCTGGCCGGCCTGGTGCTCTGCGCCCTGATGGCAGGCCTGCCGCTGGTGACGCGCGGTGGCCTGAGCCTGCTGATCCTGGCGAGTGGCCTGCTCTGGCTGCTCTGGGCCCTGCGCACCCCCGCCGGGCCGATCCGACCGATCAGCGCCTGGCTGCTGGCGATGCTGGCCCTGGCGGTGCTGGCCACCGGCTGCTCGCCAGTGCCGGTGGCGGCGCTGAAGGGCCTGATGAAGCTGCTCAGCTACCTGGGGGTCTATGCCCTGATGCGGCAGCTGCTCGAGGCGGCGCCACAGTGGTGGAACCGCATCGTGGCCTCCCTGCTGGTGGGTGAGCTGGCCAGCGCCGTGATCGCCATCCGCCAGCTCTACGGCGATACCAGCGAGCTGGCCCGCTGGGCCGATCCCAACTCCGTGGCCGATGGCACGATCCGTGTGTACGGCCCCTTGGAGAACCCCAACCTGCTGGCGGGCTACCTGATCCCGATCCTGCCGATCGCAGCGGTAGCGCTGCTGCGCTGGCGCAGCTGGCCGCAGCGCCTGTTCGCCGCCGCCGCCCTGGTGCTGGGCGCCGCCGCCCTGTTCCTCAGCTACAGCCGCGGCGGCTGGCTGGGGATGCTGGCGGCCCTGGGCAGCCTCGGGCTGCTGCTGGTCCTGCGCCAGACCCGCAGCTGGCCCACCCTCTGGCGGCGGCTGTTCCCCCTGCTGCTGATCGGCGCCGGGGTGGCCCTGCTGGTGGTGGCGGTGACCCAGATCGAGCCCCTGCGCATCCGCGTGCTGAGCCTGGTGGCCGGCCGGCAGGACAGCTCCAACAACTTCCGCATCAACGTGTGGCTGGCGGCGATCGAGATGATCCAGGACCGCCCCTGGCTGGGCATCGGCCCTGGCAACAGCGCCTTCAACCTGATCTATCCCCTCTACCAGCAACCCAAGTTCAACGCCCTCAGCGCCTACTCGGTGCCGCTTGAACTGCTGGTGGAAGGCGGCGTTCCCAACCTGATCGCCGGTCTGGGGCTGCTGCTGGCGAGTCTGCGCAGCGGCTGGGCCCAGCTCAAGGGTGAATCCAGCTGGGCCCTGCCCGCCCTTG
>JBEGQE010000126.1:0-13874 GCA_041181145.1 Cyanobacteriota bacterium | reverse complement strand
ATGCCCACAGCGCTGCCCAGGGATCAGCACGGCCGCCCGCTCGGGGTGCTGCGCCTGTCGCTGACGGCGCGCTGCAACCTGGCCTGCCCCTACTGCCGGCCCGATGGCCAGGAGCCGGCGGGGCTGCTGACGCTGCCGCAACGGCTGGCAGTGGTGCAGGCGGCGGTGGCGCTGGGGGCCACCAGCCTGCGGCTCACCGGCGGCGAACCGCTGCTGAACCCGGAGCTGGAGGCCCTGATCGCGGCGGTGCAGCCGCAGCGGCGGACGGGCCTACGCGAGCTGGCCCTCACCAGCAACGGCCAGCTGCTCAGCGCCGAACGGGCCCAGCGGCTCAGGGCCGCCGGCCTGGATCGGCTCACCCTCAGCCTTGATGGCGCCAGCGCCGACAGCGTGGCCCGCATGGCCGGGCTGGCCGATGCCACCGCTGGCGAGCGGGCGCTGCAGCGGGTGCTCCAGGCGATCGAGCACGCCCGCGCGGCCGGCTTTGAGCCCAGCCGCGGCGCCCTGAAGCTCAATGCCGTGATCCAGCGCGGCGCCAACGACGACCAACTGCTGCCCCTGGCCCAGCTGGCCCGCGAGCGCGGGGTGGAACTGCGCCTGATCGAATACATGGATGTGGGCAACCGCAATGGCTGGCGGCCCGAGGAGGTGCTGCCGGCCGCCGAGATGGTGGCCCGCCTCAGCGACCGCTGGCCACTGGAGCCCCTCGGCCGCGACCGCCACGGCACCGCCAGCCGCTGGCGCTACCGCGATGGCGGCGGCCAGCTCGCGGTGGTGGCCTCGATCAGTGCGCCCTTCTGCGGCGACTGCAACCGCCTGCGCGTCACCGCCGATGGCATCGCCTACACCTGCCTGTTCGCCACCCCCGGCAGCGGCCTGGATCTGCGGCCCTGGCTGCAGCCCGGGCAACCAACCGACGCCCTGGGCGCGGCGATCAAGGGCCTCTGGCGAGGGCGGGCCGATCGCTACAGCGAGGCGCGCGGCAGCCACAGCGCACCGGCCGGAGCCAGCGGGCCGGCCCACGCAGAGATGGCCTACCTCGGTGGCTGAGAGCCCTCAGCCCTGGCTCGCCACCGCCTGCTCACACCGCTCCAGCAGAGCCTCCACGGCGAACACCTGCAGGTCCCGCAGCACGGGATCGAGCGGTTGCCCGGCCAGAGCAGCCAGCTCGGCCAGGTCGTGCCGACGTGGCGGTTGGCAATCCGCCAGCACGATCCAGGCCTTGAACAGCTTCTCCAGGGCCTGCTGAGCGGTGAATCCCCAGTCCTCGTCTGGATCGTTGGGATCGAGGCCGATCCGCAGGCCGCGCAGGTGGCGCCGCACGATCGCCAGTAACAGCAGGGCGTCCTCAGCCGGCGACATACAACACCCGGCCCTCCCGGGCCACATCGCCGAACACGTGCCAGCGCGACTGGCTGAGCCGATCGGCTTCAGACGCGCCGGCCAGCACCAGGTCAACACCCACCCCTGGACTTCCCAGCGCCTCACGGCAGCGGCGCCAGGCTGCCGCCTTCTGCTGCGGTGTCAGCTGCGGCTGGCTCAGGATCACCGCCAGATCAAGATCCGAAGCCTCCTGCGCCTCACCGCGGGCCCGCGAGCCGAACAGCACCACGGCCTGCACGCCATCGACGGCACATAGGCGCTCCAAAGCCTGGCGCAGCAGGCCGGGATCGAGACCGGGGCCGGGATCAGGCAGGGGAGCGAGCGCGCGGGGCTGCCGCCAGGGGATAGCCGGCGGGATAAACGACTGAGCGGCGGTCAAGGCCATGGGGAAACGTTAGGAGGGGCGCATGGAACCGGAGGCTGCCGCCCAGGGCGCCATCCGCAACTTGCACCCCGCCCACAGCAGCACAGCTGCCAGGGCACGGCGGATCCAGGGGACCGGCTCAACGCCAGGCCGGAACGCAAGGCAGGTGGCACCCATCTCCCACCCGGAATCGGCGCTCACAACCAGTGCTGGGGATAGGGCATCGCCCCCGGCACCCAGCGGCTGAAGGCCCAGGTCAGCAGGGCCAGCAACAACGAGCCCACCAGCACGGGGAACAGCAGGAATCCCCACGACATACCCAGAAACACCGTGAGGAACGCCATGCCACCGGCGGGGGGATGCAGGCAGCGGAGCTGCTGGCCCAACAGGATCGTGAAGGCCACCGCCAGGGCCAGCACCAGCGGCCCCTGACCGAACAGCTGCACCAGCACCACCCCCACCAGCGCGCCGAGGCCGTTGCCAAGCACCAGATTGCGCGGCTGCGCCAGGGGACTGCGCGGGTAGCCGAACAGCAGCACGCAGGAGGCCCCCAGGGGGGCCACGATCAGCACTTGCCCGCTCCAGAGCGACAGCAGCGCCAGCAGGGTCACGGCGCTGAGCGCCCCCAGGGAGGTGACGCCGATCTGGCTGAGGCCGAAGCGCGGCTGGTAGCGGCGGCCGCGGCGCCGCTCCCGCTGCACCAGCATCCGCAACCGGCGGCGGCGGCCCGTGCGGGCGGCGGCGCTCATGCCGGCGGCTCCGTGAGCCGCGGCAGCAGTTGCACCAGGTTGCAGGGACGCGTGGAGGGATTGAGCTGGGCGGAGATCAACCGATCCCAGGCCGTTTCCACCGCATCCAGCGACCCTGGCAGCACGAAGAGCACGGTGCCGTTGGCCACCCCGGCCAGGCAACGGCTCTGCAGGCTGCTGGTGCCGATCGTCTCGAACGAGAGCACGCGGAACAACTCGCCGAAGCCGTCGATCGTCTTGTCGAGCAGCGGGGCCACCGCCTCGGGGGTGCCATCGCGGCCGGTGAGACCGGTGCCGCCGCTGCTGATCACCACCTGCACCGCCGAATCGGCGATCCAGCGGCTGATCACGGCGCGGATGCGGTAGCGGTTGTCGGGCACGATCAGCCGCTCCACCAGCTGATGGCCGGCCGCCGCAAGCCGCGCCTGCAGGGCATCACCACTGCGGTCGTCCGCCCGGGTGCGCGTGTCGGACACCGTAAGCAGAGCGATGGCGAGACCCAACGCAACAGCCAGAACTGAGAGCCATGCTCGCAAGGGGAGGGGCCGCTCCGCTGCTTAGCGTGAGCACGATGGCCCAGGGCACCGCCACTCCCTCCCCAATCCGCATCCGCCTGTTCGCCAGCCTGCGGGAGCAGGCCGGCTGGGCGGAACAGAGCTGGCCATGGCCGGAGCCGGGCACGGCGGGCGCGGCGCTCACCCCGCACGATCTCTGGGATGCGCTGGCCCTCCCCGCTGCCCCGGGCGAGGTGCGCGTGGCCATCAACCAGCAGTTCGCAGCAGCCGACACGCCCTTGCAGCCCGGCGACGAGCTGGCCTTCCTGCCCCCGATCAGCGGCGGCTGATGGACGCCTGCCTCCAGCTGCGGATCCACCTGCAGGCGGCACCCTTTCAGCCGGCGGAACGGCTGGCCGAATGGCACGGGCTGCTGCAGAGCCGCGGCGCCGGCAGTGCGGCCGAGGGCCTGTTCATCGGCCGCGTGCGCCCCTCCGCCACGGCCCGTGAGGGCCCCGGAGCCGGCCCGCCCCTGGCCGCCCTGGAACTGGAGCACTACCCGGGCATGACCGAACGCCAACTGCAGCACCTGGCGGAGGACTGCTGCCGCCGCCACGGAGCCCGCAGCTGCCTGATCGAGCACCGCGTCGGCCGGGCGCTCCCCGGAGAAGCCCTGGTGCTGGTGGCCATCGGCGCCGACCGCCGCGGCCCCGCCCAGCGCTGCTGCCAGGAGCTGCTCGAGGCACTCAAACACGACGCCCCCTTCTGGAAGCGCGAGTGGCGGGCCGACGGCAGCGGCCACTGGCTCACGGGCAACACGCCGTTGTGAGGGCGGCTTCAGAGGATCGGCAGGCGCAGCAGCTGCGCCCACAGCTCCGTGCCGGCCTCCAGCGCCCCCAGCTCCGCCGGGATCTCCAGCAACAGATCGGCCCCCTGCAGCGAACCGATGCGCGAGGAGGCCTGGGAGCCCTCCACCCGCGCCAGCAGCGCACCATCGCCAGCCACCACCAGCCGCGCCCGGGCCAGCTCCGGCCGGCCGGCACCGCGGCGCAGGGGCTGCTCCAGGCGCACCTTCAGCCGGGGCAGCAGCTGCGGTTCAGCCCCCTCGAGCCGCTGCAGGGCCGGCCAGAGCAGCTGCAGAGCGGTGATCGCCGCCGCCACCGGGTTGCCGGGCAGCCCGAAGAACGGGGTGCCGGCCACCTGCCCCCAGGCGAACGGACGGCCCGGTTTGAGGAACAGCTTCCAGAAGCGCACCTCCCCCAACTCCGCCACCAGGGGGCGGATCCAGTCGGTGTCGCCGGCCGACACCCCGCCGGTGCTCACCACCACATCGCTGGCGGTGGCCAGCTCCAGCAGGGCCTGGCGCAGGGGCTCGGGCTGATCGGCCACCACCCGCACCGCCTGCACCGCATGGCCGAGCCGGGCCAGCAGGGCGCTGAGCAGGGCAGAGTTGCTCTCCCAGATCTGGCCCGGTCCGCGCGGGGTCCCCGGGGGGAGCAGTTCATCACCGCTGATCAGCAGGCCGATCCGCGGCCGCGCCCACAGCGTCAGCTCCTCCACCCCGCAACTGGCCAGGCGGCCCAGATCCGCCGCCGCCAGCTCCTGACCCACCACCGCCAACGGCTGGCCAGCCGACGCCTCCTCCTCGGGCGGGCGGATCCAGGCGTTGGGGCCGCAGGCCTGCACCAGCTCGATCGCCTCGCCGCTGGGGCCATCCAGCCGTTGCACCAGCTCCTGGGGCAGCACCCGCTCAGAGCCCTGCGGCACCGGCGCACCGGTGAGGATGCGCACCGCCTCGCCGGCCGTCAGGGCAGCGCCATGGGGTGCCCCGGCCGCCGACCGCCCCACCAGCCGCCAGCGGCTGCCCAGGGCCGGTGGCGCCAGCCCGGCGGCGACGGCATAGCCATCCATGATCGAGGCCCGGAAACCGGGCACGGCCGCCGGCGCCAGCACCGGCTCGGCCAGGGTGCGTCCCAGCCCTTGCGCCAGGGGCACGCGTTCACGGCGCCCCAGGGGAACCAGGGCCTCCAGGATGCGGGCGCGGGCCTCCTCCAGGGGCAGGCCCTCACGGCCGAAGGGTTCAGCCATCAGCGCGACGCCAATCGCCATGGCGACCGCCGCTCTTGCGCAGCAGCCTCACCGGCCCGATCGTCATCGCCGGATCGGCGCTCTTGAGCATGTCGTAGAGGGTGAGCAGACCCACCTGCACGGCGGTGAGGGCTTCCATCTCCACCCCGGTGCTGCCGGTGGTGCGCGCGCTGGCCTCGAGGCGCAGGCCGCTGCCGTCGTCGGCCGGCTCCAGCGCCACGCTCACACCGCTCAGGGCGATCGGATGGCAGAGGGGAATCAGCTCCCAGGTGCGCTTGGCCGCCTGGATGGCTGCCACCCGCGCCACGGCCAGCACATCCCCCTTCGGGGCCCGGCCCTCCAGCACCATGGCCAGCACGCTCGGATCCATGGCGATGAAGCCCTCGGCCAGCGCTTCGCGCGCCGTGACGGGCCGATCACCCACCTCCACCATGTGAACCTCGCCGGCGGCGTTGAGGTGGGTGAGGCGGCCGACGGCCTCGGGCTCAGGGGACATCGCCTGTCGCGACACTGCCCCCATCCTCATCGGAGGACCGGCGTGGGGGCAGCAGGGCCGTGAAGGCCTCCAGCTCCAGGGGCCGACTGAACCAGAACCCCTGATAGGCATCGCAGCCCAGGGCTTCCAGCACCTCGAGCTGGCCGGCGGTCTCCACCCCCTCCGCCAGGGTCTCCAGGCCCAGGGCACGGCCCATGGCCAGGGCGGTGCGCACGATGGTGCGGGCCGACTCGTTGCGCTCCAGCCGATCCACGAAACTGCGATCGATCTTCAGCTTGTGAATCGCCAGGCGATGCAGCATCGCCAGGGAGGAATAGCCGGTGCCGAAGTCGTCGAGGGCCACCTGCACCCCCATCGCACCGAGCTGCTGCACCTGGCCCACAACACCGGCCATCGGCACGATGCAGGATTCGGTGATCTCCAGCTCCAGCAACTCCGCCGGCAGGCGATAGAGCTCCAGCAGGTGGCCGACCTGCTGGAGCAGCGAGGGCACGGTGAGCTCGAACTGCCGCGGCGAGAGGTTCACCGCCAGGCGAGGTGGGTTCAGGCCGGCATCGAGCCAGCAGCGCAGCTGGCGGCAAACCTGCTCCAGCACCCACTGACCCAGGCGATGGATGAGGCCGGAGCGCTCCGCCAGGGGTACGAAGCGGGAGGGCGGCACATGGCCGAGCACGGGGTCGTACCAGCGCAGCAGGGCCTCCGCCCCCAACAGGTGGCCGGAGGCATCCATCTGCGGCTGGAACACCAGCCGCAGCCCGCCCCCATGCAACGCCTGGTGCAACTGCCCCTCCAGGGCCATCTCCCGCCGCAGGCGGGAGGTGAAGGTCGGCTCGTAAACCAGGGCCGTACCCGGGGCCACCTCACGGGCCCGGCTGAGGGCGGTCGCGGCCGCCTGCAGCAGATCTTCGGCGTTGCGGCCATGCAGCGGCGCCAGGCTGTAGCCCGCGCTGAACGCCAGTCCCAGCGGCGAGGCTTCCAGACCGGTCTCCAGCCGATTCAAACGAGAGCGGAGCTGCTGCACCACAGCCTCCGCCTCCGCCTGAAGATCCTCCGCGGCCTCCGGCTCCGCCGAGAGCTGGCGCACCAGCAGGAATTCATCGCCGCCGAGCCGGGCCAGCAGATCAGAAGAGGAAGCCCAGTCGCGCAGGCCATCGGCCACCGCCATCAGCAGGGCATCCCCGGCCCCTCGCCCCAGGGTGTGGTTCACCCGGCGGAAGCCATCGAGATCCAGCCAGAGCACCATCCAGGGCCGGAGGGCCGCCTGGTTCAGGCGACGCTCAAGATCCCGGCGGCTCGCTTCGGCATTGGCCAGGCCGGTGAGCGAATCGCGGAAGGCCAGGTTGGTGAGCTCATCGAGGGCCTGATTGAGCTTGGTCACATCACGCACCAGCAGGCTGGCCGCGCTACCGCGGGCACGTTCCGCCGCCTCCGCACGCACCGCCTGAAACTCCAGCGCCACCTGGCGCAACGTGCTGTCATCCGCCCGCAGGGTGAGCGTGCAGCGGCGATCCTGATGGGCCAGCACGGCCCCCCAGATCTGCTGGAAGGTGGCCAGCGCCACTTCCGGCAGGAACTCGGTGATCCGGCGCCCGAGCAGCTCCCCCGGCCGGACCCCCAGGATGCGGTGCAGGGCCGGGTTGGCGAACAGCAGGGTGCCGCCCGCATCCACCTGAGCCAAACCATCGCTGAGCTGCTCCACCAGGCCCTGGTAGCGGGCCTCGCTGCTGAGCAGCGAGGCGATCAACGCCGACTGCACCTGGCGGGCCGCCTCACTGCTCGCCAATCGACGCCGCAGGCCGATGTCGCGCAGGGAGAGGGTCCAGCGGGGTTGGGCGATGGCGGACGGATCGGGGCAGTGCTCCAGGGGCTGGGCCTCCAGCTCCATCGTCAGGGCTTCCCCCCGTTCCGGCTGCAGGTCGATCTCCATCCGCAGCGGCTCCGGCGCCGCACCGATCGCCAACCGCTCCTCCAGAAGCTGGATCTGGCCGGGGTGGGGCAGCCAGCGCCGCAGCGGCTGGCCATAGAGCGTGTGCAGCTCCACCCCCAGCACCTCCGCCAGCCGGGCATTGGCCTCCAGGATGCGGCCCCCCGCCGACGCCAGGATCAGCAGATCGCCGCTGAACTGCACCATCTGGCGCAGATGGGGCAGCGACCGCACCGCCTCCTCCAGTTCATGGCGCAGCCGCTTGTTCTCCCGCTCCAGGCGCTGACGCTCCGGGTCCGGCGGCGTGGTCATCGGCAGGAGGCACCTGGCGGTGGATCGTGCAGCGCGCCGAGCACGAAGGCCTCCACGGCAGGCCGGTCCTGCAACCCCAGATGGCGGGCGCCGGAGGGGGCGAGCATGCACGGAATCCGGTCCAGCTCCTCGCGCCACCAGGCACTGATCCGGGCCAGCTGCTCGGCATCACGAAAGCGCTCGGCATCGGCCGGCACACCCGCCTGCTGCTCACAGGCGAGCAGGTCGTGCCCATGGGCGATGTTGGCCTGCTCGCACCAGAAGCGGCGGAAGATCGCTGTGCGCAGCGGTGCCGCCAAGGCCGGCTCCTCAGCCTCCACCGCCGCCTGCAGCAGCAGAGCCGCACGGGAATTCACCCACACCGGCGGCAGCTGAACCCCCACCTCGGGTGCCCGTCGTTTCACGTCCTCCACCTCGTGGTGCAGGGTGGACACGTCATCGGGCTGGTTGGTGTCGGAGAACTCCAGCGGCAGATGGGGTTTGTGCTCCACGCCCACCCAGTACACGCGCGAAGCCATGCCGAGGGCATTCAGCCACTCATTCAGCGTGAAGCAATAGGGGCAGTTGAAATCGGATACCACCACGATCCGGCTGCTCTGCAACTCGGGTGGCAGGTAACGCTGAGCCGGCACACCTGTCAATTCCAGCCTGGGAACCGCATCCATCCTCCAAATGCACTGTATGCATCCAGCCCCGCCAGCGGCCATGGGATGGTGAACAACCCCCGTGGGCCCGCCCCATGCGCTGGAGTCGCCCCTCCACCACCCTCTGCGCGTTTCTCACCCTGCTCAACGACCGGCTGGGGGAGAGCATCGTGTTCCCGCTGCTGCCCTTTCTGCTGGCCACCTACACCAGCAACGGCCGCACCCTCGGCCTGCTGGCCGGCAGCTACGCCGTGGCGCAGTTCGCCTTCACGCCCCTGATCGGCGCCCTCAGCGACCGCTACGGCCGCCGGCCGGTGATCGCGGGTTGCGTGGCGGGGTCGGTGCTGGGGCTGGGGCTGTTCGCCCTCACCGTGACCATCCAGTGGCAGGCGATCCCCTGGGCCGCAGGCACCGCCCTGCCCCTGGCGCTGCTGTTCGCCGCGCGGCTGATTGATGGGGTCAGCGGCGGCACCGCCGCCACCGCCGGGGCCGTGCTGGCCGATATCTCCACACCGGAGAACCGCGCCCGGGCCTTCGGCCTGATCGGCGTGGCCTTCGGCCTGGGCTTCATCCTCGGGCCCTTCTTCGGCGGGATGCTGGCGCAGATCAATGTCACCGTGCCGGTCTGGGCGGCGGCGGGCTTCGCCTTGGTGAACCTGCTGCTGGTGCTGCTGCTGCTGCCGGAAACCCATCCGCCCGGGGCGCGGCGGGCGATGCCGCGCAAGCGCGACCTCAACCCGTTCAGCGCCCTGCGCCGCGTGTTCACCAACCCCCAGGTGCGCCGCCTCTGCGCTGCCTTCTTTCTCTTCTTCCTGGCCTTCAACGGCTTCACAGCCGTGCTGGTGCTCTATTTCAAGCAGGCCTTCAACTGGGGGCCCAACCTGGCCGCCACCGCCTTCCTGGTGGTGGGTGTGGTGGCCACGGTGGTGCAGGGCGGCCTGATCGGGCCGCTGGTGCAGCGCTTCGGCGAGTGGCGCCTCACGCTGGCCGGCCTGGGGTTCGTGATCACCGGCTGTCTGCTGATCCCCGTCGCCCAGGCCGACAACGCCCGGATGGTGGTGTTCAGCGCCGTGGCGATCCTGGCCTGCGGCACCGGCCTGGTCACCCCCTGCCTGCGGGCCCTGGTGTCGCGCCGCCTCGATGCCAGCGGCCAGGGGGCTGCCCTCGGCAGCCTGCAGGGCCTGCAGAGCCTGGGAAGTTTCATCGGTCCGCCACTGGCGGGCCTGGCCTACGACCTGATCGGCCGCCAGAGTCCGTTCTGGATCGGCATCGCCCTGCTGGCGGGGGTGGCCGCCCTGGTGGCCGGTGGCCTGCCCGGTGTGGCCGGCGACACCACCCCCCTGCAGCGCTCCAGCCCGAACTGATCAGGCGCGATTGCTACGTTGCAACCATCGGGGCTCGCTGGATGCGCGCCCACCGCAGCAGGGGAGACGGATGGCGGATCCAGTGGTGGCTCCGGAGCTTTACATCAACCGCGAGCTGAGCTGGATCGCCTTCAACCAGCGGGTGCTGGCGCAGGCCCTGAGTGAGCACACACCACTGCTGGAGCAGGCCAAGTTCAGCGCCATCTTCAGCAACAACCTCGATGAGTTCTTCATGGTGAGGGTGGCTTCGCTGAAGTCACAGATCGAAGCCGGGGTTCAGACCCTCAGCGACGACGGCCTCACCCCCAGCCAACAGCTGGTGCGGGTGCGCAAGGCCCTGCGGCCTCTGCTGGATCAGCAGCAGGCCCACTACCGCCTGTATCTGAAGCATCAGCTCGCCGAGGTCGGCGTTCACCTGATCGACTATGCCCGCCTGAACGAGAAGCAGAAGCACTGGGTCAACGACTACTTCCAGAACGCCATCTTCCCGGTCCTCACCCCGCTGGCGGTGGATCCGGCGCACCCCTTCCCGTTCATCAGCAACCTGAGCCTGAACATTGCCGCCCTGATCCGCGACCCGGACACGGGCCAACAGCAGTTCGCGCGGGTGAAGGTGCCGCAGAAGAACCTGCCACGCTTCGTGCAGTTGCCGGTGGAGCTGAGCGATCGCGACCCGGCGCCGGTGTACACCGCCGTGCCACTGGAGCAGGTGGTTGCCTTCAACCTCCAGCTGCTGTTCCCCGGCATGGAGGTGGAGGGCCACTACTTCTTCCGTGTCACCCGCGACGCCGACCTGGAACTGCGCGACCTCGAGGCCGACGACCTGATGGAGGCGCTGCAGCAGGGGCTGCGCAAACGGCGCATGGGCGGAGAGGTGATGCGCCTGGAGGTGGCCAACGAGATGCCGGATGCGGTGGTGGACCTGCTGCTGGAGGGCACCGGCGTGGAACCGGAGGACCTCTACCGAATCAACGGTCCGCTCGGTCTCGATGACCTGATGAGCCTGCTGGCGATCCCCCTGCCCCAGCTCAAGGACAAACCGCACCGCGGCCGCACCGCCGCCGCCCTGGCCCGCGCCCAGAAGACGCTGCTGGAGGACGGCTCGATCAAGGCCGAGGAATTCGAAAGCATCTTCTCGGTGCTGCGCCGCGGCGATGTGCTGCTGCACCACCCCTTCGATCTGTTCTCCACCTCGGTGGAGGAGTTCATCAACCAGGCCGCCGACGACGCCTCGGTGCTGGCGATCAAGATGACCCTCTACCGGGTGTCGAAGGACTCGCCGATCATCGCCGCGCTGATCCGCGCCGCCGAGAACGGCAAGCAGGTGATGGCCCTGGTGGAGCTCAAGGCCCGTTTCGACGAGGACAACAACATCCAGTGGGCTCGCCAACTGGAGCGTTCCGGCGTGCACGTGGTGTACGGGGTGATCGGCCTCAAGACCCACACCAAAATCACCCTGGTGGTGCGCAAGGAGAAAGAGCGGCTGCGCAGCTACTGCCACATCGCCACCGGCAACTACAACTCCCGCACCGCCCAGCTCTACACCGACCTCGGCCTGCTCTCGGCCCGGCCGGAGCTGGGGCAGGACCTGGCGGAGCTGTTCAACTTCCTCACCGGCTTCTCCAAACAACAGAACTTCCGGCGGCTGCTGGTGGCGCCGGTCACGCTGCGGCGGCGCATGGAGGAGCTGATCCGCCGGGAAACGGAGCACGCCCGCGCCGGCCGGCCGGCGGCGATCAAGGCGAAGATGAACGCCCTGGTGGACCCGGCGATCATCGCCCTGCTGTATGAGGCCTCGCAGGCGGGGGTTCGGATCCAGCTGGTGGTGCGCGGCATGTGCAGCCTGCGCCCCGGCCTGGCGGGCGTGAGCGACAGCATCCAGGTGAGCAGCGTGATCGGCCGCTTCCTCGAACACTCGCGCCTGTTCTGGTTCGCCAACGGCGGCGCCGATGAGATGTACATCGGCAGTGCCGACTGGATGGGTCGCAACCTCGATCGGCGCGTCGAAGCGGTGGTGCCGATCGAGGACCCGGTGCTGCACGGGCGGCTGCATCGACTGATCGACGCCTACCTACAAGACGACTGCACCGCCTGGGACATGCAAGCGGACGGCAGCTTCGTACGGCGCATCCCCGACGACGACAGCCACGCCGTGCAAGCCACCCTGATGGCGCGCTGGCGTAGCGGTCTGAGCGAGATCGACGACCCCACGCCGTAGCCGCGACAACAAAAGCAAAGGAAATCGGGCGAAAAGACTGCGGCAAGTCTTCCAATTCCTGCCGGCAACATCAGAGCGCAAGTGCTACATTCCGGCCAAATCACAACGGGGCCGTATTCATGGGCTCAACGCTGCATAGCGCCACAGCTGGAAGCACCCCGTTCAACGCCGACACCACCGCCAGCGAGTTCGCCATGATCGACAGCTCAGACACGCCGGCTTCGGTGGCCCGCACCAACAAAACGACCGCACGAAACACCGGTCCACGGCAGGGGGGTCGCCTCAGTGCCGATTCGATCGGCTGGTACCTGAGCAACATCGGCCGCGTGCCGCTGCTCACCGCCGCCGAAGAGATCGAGCTGGCCCATCATGTGCAGACGATGAAGCGGCTGCAGGAGCTGCCGGAGGAGCAGCTGACGCCGCGGCAGAAGCACCAGATCCGCATGGGCACCCGTGCCCGCGACCGGATGATGGCCGCCAACCTGCGCCTGGTGGTGAGCGTGGCGAAGAAGTACCAGAACCAGGGTCTCGAACTGCTCGATCTGGTTCAGGAGGGTGCCATCGGCCTCGAGCGCGCCGTCGACAAGTTCGACCCGGCCATGGGCTACAAGTTCTCCACCTACGCCTACTGGTGGATCCGCCAGGGCATGACCCGCGCGATCGACAACAGCGCCCGCACGATCCGCCTGCCGATCCACGTGAGCGAAAAGCTCTCGAAGATGCGGCGTATCACCCGCGAACTCTCCCATCGCTTCGGCCGCCAACCCAACCGCCTGGAGCTGGCCCATGCCATGGGCATGGAGCCGGAGGAACTGGAGGAGCTGATTTCCCAGAGCGCCCCCTGCGCCTCCCTCGACGCCCACGCCCGCGGCGACGATGACCGCAGCACCCTTGGCGAACTGATCGCCGACCCCAGCAGCAACGAATCCATGGACTCCATGGATCGCAACCTGCAGAAGGAGCACCTCGGCACGTGGCTGTCCCAGCTGAATGAGCGGGAGCGCCGCATCATCGAACTGCGCTTCGGCCTGGCGGGCCAGGAGCCGCTGACGCTGGCTGAAATCGGTCGCCAGATCAACGTCTCCCGCGAGCGGGTGCGCCAGCTGGAATCGAAGGCGCTGCTGAAGCTGCGCCTGATGACCAACTACCAACAGGCCGCCTGAACCCGGAGCCGCTGCTGGGGGTTGTCGTTGTCGCAGCCTGGCTCGCCGTTGTGGTGGCCATTGCTCTGGCGGTGCGCCATCGCTGGCCCCAACAGCGGGAGTGGAGCCGCAAGCTGGTGCACATCGGCCCCGGCCCTGTAGTGCTGTTGGCCTGGGCCGTCGGGATCGGCCGTGAGATCGCCCTGCCAGTGGCGCTGTTGGTCACCGCCGCCACCGCCCTCAACCACCGGCTGCAGTTGTTGCCGGCCGTGGAAGATGTGGGGCGCCAGAGCTACGGCACCGTGGCCTACGGCGCGTCGATCGCCGTGCTGCTGGCCCTGTTCTGGCCGCAGCAGCCCCTGGCGGTGGCCGCCGGGGTGCTGGTGATGGCCTTCGGGGATGGCTTGGCGGGGCTGGTGGGGCCGGCGCTGCCCTCACGGCGCTGGCAGCTGTGGGGCCAGACCAAATCCCTGGCGGGCACCGGCTGCATGCTGATCGCCGCGGGGATCGTGTTGGCCCTTCTCACGGCCCTGGCGACCGCCAGCGACCAACCGGCCCCGCCCCTGCAGGCCTGTTTGGGGTTGGCGGTGCTCGCCACGGCCCTGGAGCAGTGGAGCGTGTTTGGGGTCGACAACCTCAGCGTGCCCGTGCTCACCGGGGTGCTGTGGAGCCACTGGAGCGGCTGAGGCCAGCTCC
>JBEGQE010000125.1:0-12050 GCA_041181145.1 Cyanobacteriota bacterium | reverse complement strand
GCACCGGTTTCCGGGGCCACCGCACCCGCTGCCCTAGGGTCGCGGATCCGCAGATTGCCCAAGCCGCCAGGACGATGGCCAAAAAAGTCGTAGCCGTGATCAAGCTGGCCCTTCAGGCCGGCAAAGCCAACCCCGCGCCGCCGGTGGGCCCTGCCCTCGGTCAGCACGGCGTCAACATCATGGCGTTCTGCAAGGAGTACAACGCCCGCACGCAGGACAAGGCCGGCTATGTGATTCCGGTGGAGATCTCGGTCTTCGAAGACCGCAGCTTCACCTTCATCACCAAGACCCCTCCCGCTTCCGTGCTGATCTCCAAGGCAGCCGGCATCGAGAAGGGTGCCGCCACCTCCGCCAAGGGTTCCGTGGGCGCCATCAGCCGCGCCCAGCTCGAGGAGATCGCCAAGACCAAGCTGCCCGACCTCAACTGCACCAGCGTTGATTCGGCCATGCGCATCATCGAAGGCACCGCCCGCAACATGGGCGTCGCCGTCAAGGACTGAGCCAACCATCCGAGCCTGAACCCCGGTTCAGCTCGGCCGGCGCCGGCCTCGCCAGCGCCCTGAATCCGATTCCGGGTTCACCCGTCTCCGTTCACCCTGTCCCTTACCGGGGGAGAGCCCACGGGTTCGCCAGCACCCCATCCCTGCCATGCCCAAGGTTTCCAAGCGCTACACCGCCGCTTCCGCCAAGGTCGACGAGCGCACCTATGCCCCGCTCGAGGCCGTCGAGCTGGTGAAGGCCAACGCCACCGCCAAATTCGATGAAACGCTCGAGGCCCATGCCCGCCTCGGCATCGACCCCAAGTACACCGACCAGCAGCTGCGCACCACCGTGGCCCTGCCCCACGGCACCGGCCAGAGCGTGCGCATCGCCGTGATCGCCCGCGGTGAGAAGGTGGCGGAAGCCAAGGCCGCCGGCGCCGATCTGGCCGGCGACGACGACCTGGTGGAAACCATCGCCAAGGGCGAGATGGAGTTCGACCTGCTGATCGCCACCCCGGACATGATGCCCAAGGTGGCCAAGCTGGGTCGGGTGCTCGGTCCCCGCGGCCTGATGCCGAACCCCAAGGCCGGCACCGTGACCACCGACCTGGCCGGCGCCATCGGCGAGTTCAAGGCCGGCAAACTGGAATTCCGCGCCGACCGCACCGGCATCGTGCACGTGCGCTTCGGCAAGGCCAGCTTCGATGCCGCCAAGCTGCTCGAGAACCTCAAGGCCCTGCAGGAGACCATCGACCGCAACAAGCCGAGCGGTGCCAAGGGTCGCTACTGGAGGAGCCTTTACATCACCTCCACCATGGGCCCCTCGGTGGCCGTGGATGTGACCGCCCTGCAGGACATCAAGCAGGAGGGCTGAGTCGTTCAGGCTCCGGCCTCCAGCGCCGGCGCAGCAGGGAGTCGGGCTTCGGACCCGGCTCCCTGGGCCGGCTGAACAGGAATCCCTGGAACCGATTGCAGCCATCGGCCCGCAGCTGCCGCCACTGCTCTTCAGTTTCGATTCCTTCCGCCACCACGCTGATCTCCAGCGAGTGGCAGAGGCTCAGCACGGCGCGCAGCACAGCGGCGTCGCTGCGGTTGTTCAGAAAATCGCGCACGTAGCTCTTGTCGATCTTCACTTCGGCCAGGGGTAACTGGCGCAGATAACCGATCGAGGAATAGCCGGTGCCGAAGTCATCAAGGGAAAACTCCAGCCCCTGATCGCGCAGTCGGTTCATCCGCTCCGCCGCCTTGGGCAGGTCGTCGAGCACCGTGGCTTCGGTGATCTCCAGCTTGAGGCGCCGGCTGCTGATCGCGAAGTTCTCCAGCCTGGCCTGCATCCGTTCCACGAAATCGGGATGCAGGAACTGGCTCGAGCTGAGGTTGAGCGACAGCCGGAAATCGGCCGGCATGACCCCCTCCCATCGCTGCAGCAGGGCGCCGATCTGCCGCAGGCTGGTATCGCCGAGCAGATGGATCAGGCCTGATTCCTCCGCCACCGGGATGAAGCGGTGCGGCGGCACCCAGGGACGCCCCTGCCGCGGCCAGCGCATCAGCGCTTCGCCGCCGCGGAGTCGGCCCTCGGCATCCACGATGCCCTGCACGTGCACGGTCAGCGCGTGCTGCTCGAGGGCCAGGCGCAGCTGTTGTTCCAGCTGGGCCCGCTGGGTCACCTGCAGCTGCATGTCGGGATCGAACATGCGCACCAGCGCCCGGCCGCTGCCCTTGGCTTCGTAGAGCGCCACATCGGCGTGCTGCATCAGGTCCTCGGCGGTGGGGCTGCGTCGATCCAGCACCGCGACGCCGATGCTGGCGCTGTGGTGGCTGCTGCCCACCTCCAGCTCGTACGGCAGGCTCAGCCGCTGCAGCAGGCTCTGGGCCACGTTCGCCGCGGTGGTCTGCGCCGTGTCCAGCTCCTGCCCGATCCCATCCAGCACCACCACAAATTCATCACCGCCGAGGCGCGCCACCAGATCGTGGCTGCGCACCCCCTGGCGCAGCCGCTGCCCCACGATGTGGAGCATGTGGTCGCCGGCAGCGTGGCCATGGGTGTCGTTCAGCTTCTTGAAGCCGTCGAGATCGATCATCAGCAGGGCCAGCCGCTGCC
This sequence comes from Cyanobacteriota bacterium, assembly GCA_041181145.1. Taxonomy (GTDB): domain Bacteria; phylum Cyanobacteriota; class Cyanobacteriia; order PCC-6307; family Cyanobiaceae; genus Vulcanococcus. The sequence continues at coordinate 9,467 of JBEGQE010000125.1, read as the reverse complement.
CCGTGGCCTGACAGCCCGCGATCGCGCGTGGCAGGGCCTCCATCAGGCCGCGGCGGTTGGGCAGGTCAGTGAGGGCGTCGTAGAAGGCCAGCTGGTGCACAGCCGCCTCGTGCCGCTTGCGCTCCGTGAGATCGAGGATCGTGCCGGAGAAGCGGATGGCTTCGCCGTTGTCGCCGCGGCTCGCGGTGCCCCGCACCAGCACGGGCAGCGACTGGCCGTTCTCTTGCACCAGATCCACCTCCTGCTCCAGGGTGGTTTCGCCGGGGCTGTTCAGGGTCTGGCGCAGGCGGTGCTCGAAGGCCTCCCGATCGGCCGGGTGGATCCGGTCCAGCCAGAACCCCCCCAGTTGCTCCGGCCCCTCGCTGGATCCGCCGAGCATCGCGATCCAGCGGCGAGACACCAGGCATTGATCGCTGCGCAGATCCCAGTCCCACCAGCCATCGTTGGTGCCCTGCAGCACCCGCTGCAGACGCTCCTCGGATTCCTTGAGCTGCTGCAGGCGCTGGTCGAGCAGGTCGTGGTAGTGGCGGGTTTCCAGGTGGGCAGCGAAGCGCTCGGCCACCTGGGTCAGCACCGACAGCGCTTCATCGCTGATCGGATCGAACATGCCCGCCAGGGTGATGGTGTTAGCGGCCATCACCACGCCGATGCTCTGACCGTCGCTGTCCACGCAGCGGCAGATCAGGATGTCGCACAGCTGTCGGTCGGCCAGGGATGGCAGGCTGGCGGCATCGATCCGCACCGCCTGTCGGATGCCGCTGGCCTCCAGCCGGCGCAGCAGATCCAGCCCCAGCTGCGGGCCCAGCGGATCGGCCAGATCGAGGCCGAAGTGGGCCATGTTGACGATGGCATCTCCATCCAGCTCCCAGACCACACCGATGGCCATGTCGAGCACATCCGGGATGGCTTCCGCGAAGCTCTGCAGGCCTGCTCCGCTCGTCTGCTGGGAGAGCAGGGTGTTGGAGAGTCGGTTGAGGCGGGTGAGTTGGGCGATCTGCCGGTCGAGCCGGGTGCGGACCGCAATCAGCTCCTGCTGCAGCCGGATGTAGTCCGTGCTGCCGATGGAGGGATGCATCGCCCCCGGTGGTGACGGCAACCGCTCGGGCATGGTCAGGTGACGTCTGGCGCGGTGCGGCGGTAGAGGACTCCCAGGGCCGTTGTGTAGTTGTGATAGGCGTTCCGGCCGCCCAGGCGTGCGTACTCACCGAAGCCATACATGCCCAGCCAGGGGGGCACGCTGCCGGCGGCGCTGAAGGGCTCCTGCATCACATGCACCAGCTCCTCCTTCATCACCCGTGTGAACAGGCGCCGGCCCCGGGCCAGGCAGTCTGCGTGGAACACCGCCACCGGTTTTCGCGCTGGATGGCGCCCGACCATGGATTTCAGCATACGGTCCATGTCGCTGAAGATCCGTTCCTCATCGCGCACGGTGAGCCAGAGGTCCCGGCCTTCGATGCCGTCCGTGGCATAGAAGATCTCGCCCGCCTCGGAGTGGTGGGTGACCACCCGCAGGATGTGGTCGTTGCCGTACTCCGCGGCCAGATCGGGTGTGAGTGCTTCGGCCAGGGCCCCGATCGGAATCGTGTCGCCTTCGCGGGCCTCGGCGGGCAGGCCGAGCCGTTCGAGGAACACGCTCCAGGCGGGGCGTCCGTCGAGCTCGATGATCCGGTTGTGTTCAGCCCGGGTGATCCGCATCGGTTCGCCCACTGCCACGAAGCCATGGCTGGCCTGGGTGTCCAACTCGAGGCTGGGATCCCAGATCCCCACGGCGAAGGCTGAGTGCTGATACAGGTTCCCGTCGACCGACTGGAACGTGGCCACCCCCTGCATCTGATCGGAGGAGGTGGCGCCGAAGATCACCACATCCGGCCCCAGCACCGCTTCGATCCCGGCGATCAGCTGATCGTTGGCGATGTCAATACCCGATGCCAGCAGGTAGATCATCCGCACCGGTTGTGGCGCGGCCTGCAGGCCCTGGGCCAGTTCCACTCCCTTGCTGAACGACGTGTCGCCGTGCAGGCCATCCACATGGCTGAGGCAGAAGCCGTCGCCGCTGATCGTCATCAGGGCGATGTCGTGCATCGATTCGCCGGGGCCGTCGCGGCCCACCACGCCGGCGCAGGAGGCACCGAGCACCCGTGCCTGGGGGCATTGTGCCTGGATCGCCGCCGAGAGCTTGCTGAGGTCGTGGCCGACGGCGGCATTGATCAGCACCAGATCCGGCTGGGTCGTGGCGCTGACACCGGCCAGTTCGAGCGCTTCCAGGACCGCACGCTGGGCATTGACGGAGCGGGTGTTTCCGGAGGAGAAGCTCAGCATGACGGCCCTGTTCGCCTGTTTCTCTCAGGGTAGAAACGGCCGTGGGCAGGGGGCTGATGGGCGTTGCTGTAAATTCATGAGCTGGCGAAAGCCAGAAGGGCACGCGCCCGACCCCAGACAGCAGGTCCGAGCCGGAACTTTCCTTCCGACCCCGTAAATCCTGCCGAGGTGAACGCGACAGATTTTCCTTCTCCCTCCACCGCTGCGGCCGTGCCGCGCTCGTGATGGGCGGATCAGGAGCCTGCGGCGCCCTCGAGCCCGGCCTCACGGCAGCCCCACTGCTGTTGGTGCCGAGCGATCAGGGCCGCGTCCCCCGCTTGTTCCCCTCGATCCGTTCCAAACCCTATGGGCCGCACGCTGGAGAGCAAGCAACAGATCGTCGAAGAGCTCAAGGGGCTCCTCGGCGAGGCCGAATTGGCGCTGGTCCTTGATTTCAAGGGCCTGTCCATCAAGGAGATGTCTGACCTGCGGACCCGTCTGCAGGCCAGCAACGGCATTTGCAAGGTGACCAAAAACACCTTGATGCGCCGTGCCATTGATGGCGACAGTGCCTGGTCGGACCTCGATTCCCTGCTCACCGGCACCAATGCCTTCGTGCTCGTCAAGGGCGACGTCGGCGGTGCGGTGAAGGCCGTTCAGTCCTTCCAGAAGGACACGAAGAAGTCGGAAGTGAAGGGTGGCCTTTTCGAAGGCAAGCTCCTGTCCCAGTCCGACATCAAGGCCATCGGGGATCTGCCCTCCAAGGAGGTGCTCATGGCCCAGATCGCCGGTGCGATCAACGCCGTGGCCACCAAGGTGGCTGTGGGCATCAACGAGGTTCCTTCCGGTCTTGCCCGGGCGCTCAAGCAGCACGCCGATGGCGAGGGCAAGGCCGCCTGAGGCCTGCCTTGCTGAGCTTTCCGATCCGACTGTTTTCACAGATCTGTTGCTGATCCAACCATGTCTGCTACCACCGACAACATCCTCGAACAGCTGAAGACCCTTTCGCTGCTGGAAGCTTCCGAGCTCGTCAAGCAGATCGAAGAGGCCTTCGGTGTGTCCGCCGCCGCCTCCGCCGGTGTGGTGATGGCCGCAGCTCCCGCTGCTGCTGCTGAAGCCGCCGAAGAGAAGACCGAGTTCGACGCCATCCTCGACGGCTTCGATGCCGCCGCCAAGATCAAGGTGCTGAAGGCCGTCCGCGAGGCCACCGGCCTCGGCCTGGGCGAAGCCAAGGCCCTGGTGGAAGGCGCCCCCTGCCCCATCAAGGAAGGTGTGTCCAAGGCTGACGCCGAGGCCATCAAGAAGGCCGTCGAAGAGGCCGGCGGCAAGGTCACCATCAAGTGATCGCCGCGGGGTCGGCCGCTGCGGCGGCCAGCCCCTTCCATCCATCAGGCCGGTCCCTGCGGGGGCCGGCTTTTTGCTGTTGGGGCCGTTGGCGGCCAAAAAAAAGCCCCGCCGAAGGCAGGGCTTGAGCCGGAACGCTTCCGGGAGTCTGTCCTCGTTTCGACCCCGGAAGTGGTGTCCCGCACTCCTCACACGCCCAGACCATACGACGAGAGGAAAAGGGTCGGCAAGGGCAGGACGGTCGCTGTCTCAACTGGCACAGGACTGGCACAAGGGCCGCCCGGCCTCAGGGGCGGAATGGGATCACCTGCAGGGCGATTGGTCCGCGGGCCTGGCCAGGGGTGCTGAGCGGCTGCAGGGGCCGCACCGGGCCCGGGGAGGCCGTGCCCCGGCCGCCAGCGAGTTCGGTGCGCCCGGATCTCAGCAGCTGGGCCAGCGGCGTGGCACTGGCGAAATACACGTGGCTCAGGGTGCGGTCGCCGTACACGCGGCGCTCCAGCTGCCAGCCCGGCTCCAGCTGGATCTGCACGAAGCCGTCGCGGTCGCGCACGGGCACGCTGCCCTGTCCCACCAGCAGGGTGGCGGCGTCGTTCGGGGTCATGGCCAGCAGGGCCAGGCTGGTGCCTCGCTGCTCCAGGCGCAGGCGGTAGCGGCTGGCCAGATCCTCCTCGCCAACGCGCAGCGAGTAGCCGTTGCTGTCGAGGTAGCGGCTGCAGATGCCCGTGAAGTCGAAGCGGTTCAGCGCCGGATCGATCAGGCCATCGGACCGCGCTTCCCAGCAGCGCGGGGCCGCCTGGATCTGCTCCAGCACCAGCAGGGTCCAGTCGTTGTTGCCCACCGGCCTGGCCAGCACGGCGAAGCGGCTGCCATCGAGCGGGCGGCTGCTGAAGGGGCTGCCCGCGGCGTTGCCCGGCGAGAGGTTCAGGGCTGTCGCGCCGGCGGCGGCACCGGCCAGGGCCAGGCCCAGCAGGGGCCGTGCGGACCGCGTGGACCAGCGGCTGTAGGTTCGCTGCATCCGGATCTCCTGATCACTGCCTGGGAGCTGAGTTGTACCGGATCGGCAGGAGATTTCCCAGTGCCCGCAGGCCAGCCCAGCACGCCGAGTTCTTCGCCCCGCGTGGTGGCGGCCGCCTGCGACGGCGCCTGCAGCGGCAACCCCGGACCGGGCGGCTGGGGCTGTCTGCTGCGCTTTGAGGACGGCACGGTGCAGGAGTTCGGCGCCGCCGAAGCCGACACCACCAACAACCGGATGGAGCTCACCGCGGCGCTCACGCTGTTGCAGCGCCTGCAGAGCCTGCCCCGCCATCCCGATCTGACGATCCGCACCGATTCCAAATATCTGATCGATGGCTACAGCAGCTGGATCAAGGGCTGGAAGCGCAAGGGCTGGCGCACCGCCGCCGGTGCGCCGGTGCTCAACCGCGACCTGTGGGAGGCCCTCGATGCCGCCCGCATCGCCGATCTGCCGTTCACCTATGTGAAGGGCCACAGCGGTGATCCCGACAACGACCGCTGCGATGCCATCGCCGTGGCCTTCTCGCGCGGCCGCCGGCCGGAGCTGGCCCAGGGGGAGTACGGCGGGCTGATGGTGGACGCCAGCGACAGCCAGCAGAAGCCGGAGGAACCGCCCGCCCCACCAGCCCTGCAGCAACTGCTCAGCCGCCTGGAGCTGGCCGATCGTCTGGCGGAGGGTGGCTACGGCCTCAGCCTGGCCGAGCTGGCCCAGCTGGTGGAGCAGCCGCTCAAACGCCTCGAGGCCCGCCAGGGGGCCTGGCGCTGGCGCGATTGGCAGGTGGTGCCGAACGGTGACGGCCGCTGGCGTCTGCAACGCGACGCGGCAGGATCGGAACTGTCCCGCGATCGGGAGGTGCCCCATGGCTGAGGCCGGTACGGGTGCTCTCTACCGCCGCTTCGTCGGCCCCCTGCTCAACCGCGATGACGGGGCCGATGCCGAGCAGCTCAGCCAGGTGAGCCTGCAGCTGCTCGGCCAGGCCAGCCTGCGCCGCCATTGGCCGCTGCTCAGCACCACCCTGGCGGGGCTGGGGTCCGAGCTGCAGCGCCGCGATCTGCGCCTGGCGCAGACCCTGTTCGGCTGCCGCTTTCACAACCCGGTGGGCCTGGCGGCAGGGTTCGACAAAAACGCCGTGGCGGCCGGCATCTGGCACCTGTTCGGCTTCGGTTTCGCCGAGCTGGGCACCGTCACCTGGCACAGCCAGAGCGGCAATCCACGCCCGCGCCTGTTCCGCCTGGCCGAGGAGCGGGCTGCCCTGAACCGGATGGGCTTCAACAACCAGGGCGCCCAGGCGGTGCGCCGCATCCTCGAGCGCCAGGACCTGCCGCCGGCCGGTCAGCGCCCGGCGGTGCTGGGGATCAATCTGGGCAAGTCGAAGGTCACGCCGCTGGAGCTGGCCCCGGACGACTACGCCTCCTCGCTGGAGCTGCTGGCGCCGCTGGCCGACTATGCGGTGATCAACGTCAGCTCCCCGAACACCCCCGGCCTGCGCGAGCTGCAGGACGAGCGCCAGCTGCGCCGGCTGGTGGAGCGCCTGCGGCGCCTGCCGGCCTGTCCGCCGCTGCTGGTGAAGATCGCCCCGGACCTCGACGACGAGGCGATCGATGCGATCGCACGCCTGGCCTACGAAGAGGGCCTGGCCGGTGTGATCGCCGTCAACACCAGCCTCAACCGCCTGGGGCTGGAGCAGCGCCGCCTCAGCCAGACCGGCAACACCCTGGCGGTCGAGGCCGGTGGCCTCAGCGGCGCACCCCTGCGGGCCCGGGCCTTGGAGGTGATGCGCCGCCTGCGGGTGAGCGCCGGCCCCGGCCTGCCGCTGATCGGCGTGGGCGGCATCGATTCGCCCCAGGCGGCCTGGGAGCGGATCAGCGCCGGCGCCTCACTGGTTCAGCTCTACACCGGTTGGATCTACGAGGGCCCTGAGCTGGTGCCCGCGATCCTGGAGGGGCTGAGCAGCCAGCTCGATCGCCACGGGTTCCGCCAGCTTGGTGAAGCGGTCGGCTCTGGGGTGCCCTGGCGCTGAAAGTTCGGTACCTTTCCCGCAGACCTTGGGGTGATGGCGTTGCTCTCCGGTGTTCAGGAACGCCTGACTGATCGGCTCGGCCCAATCAGGGCCTGGCTTTTCCCCCGCCAGGTGTATCTCCAGCTGGAGGACCAGGCCATCACCGCCATGGCCCTGGAGGGCAGCCGGATTGTCTGGCTGGAGCGTGTGCCGCTGCCCCCTGGGCTCTGTGAGAACGGCGATCCGGTTCGCATCGATTCTCTCGGTGATCTGATCGGCGATCTGTTCGCGCAGCGGGGCTTCTTCGGGGCCCGGGTGGTGGCGGTGCTGCCGGCCATCGCCAGCCAGATGCGCCTGGTGCAGTGGCCCGATGGCCGCTGGCCGGAGGAGCCCGATCGCATCCTGGGTCTGAACGAAGCGGCCCTTGGCCTGCGCACGGTGCTGCCCTATCTCGATCTGCAGTTGGTGGATCTCCCCCAGGCTCCCCCCACCAGCCTGGTGGTGACAGTTCCCACCGCCACGCTTGAGCGCTGGATCGAGATCTTCAGTCTGGCCCAGGTCTCGCTGGAGCGGATGGAGGCCGCCCAGCTCTGTGTCTGTCGTGGTTTGCTGGCCGTGGACGGCGATCCGGCCGGGGCGGCATTGCAGGCCGTCCTCCAGCTGGAGCCCCAGGAGTGCCGCCTGCTGGTGCTGGAGAACGGGCTGCCTGCGTACGAGCGGCGACTCCCCGGTGCGGAGCAGCAGGGGGCCCTGGTGGAGGCGCTGGGTCGTTGGCGGCAGTTCTGGATGGCGTTGCGCCCCGGTGCCCCCCCAGTGGTGCGGCTGGCCCTGCATGGCTCTGCCCTGCGGGATGAGTCCCAGGCTGAGGCCCTGGCAGCGGCCTGCCATGCGTCCTGGCAGATCCTCGATCCCCTCGCCCAGGGCTGGCTCACCGATGCCTCCCCGGATGAGGGCCTGAAGCCGGAAGGACCGGCGCTCGCCGCGCTCTGGGGCCTGGTTGCAACGGAGGTGACGGCATGACATCCCCTGTGTTTGCCGACCGTCAGGACCTGCTGCAACAGCGGCGACTCGAGCGCGGCCTGCCGCCCGAGCCGAAGGCACCACCTTCCGCCCGCTCCCTGCTGCTCACCGGCGGCAGTGTGGGGGCGGGCGTGCTGGTGCTGGTTCTGGCCAGCTGGGTGCTGATCAGCCTGCGCGACCGGCTGGTGAGCAACGAGATCGCCCGCATGAGTGCCATCCCCGCCCAGCTGCAGACGCTGGAAACCCAGTTGCGGACCGACAAGGGCAAGCTCGATCAGATCAGCAAGAGCAATGCCGGCCTGGCCCAGGGGCTCGTGGCTGTGAGCTCGGGCTCGGCCCTGATCACCCAGCTGGGCCAGATCGCCCCTCAGGGTGTGCAGATCACCGAGGCCACCGTCTCGGGCCCCTCACTATCTCTGAAGGGTCGCTCGGATGATCCAGGCTCCTTCACCCGAGTGAATGCCTTCAGCCTGCTGCTCGCCTATGCCCCGCTGTTCAAACCGGATGCTGTGCGTGTGATCAAGCTGTCGCGTGAACCGGTCGCCGCTGCCGCCAATGCGCCGGCGCCGACCCCCTCGGTGAGCTGGGATCTGGCGGCCGGCTTTGCCACGCTCAAGCCCGCTGAGCAGCTGGCCCTGCTGCGCAAGCTGGGTGCCGATGGCATGGCCAAGCGTCTGCAGGATCTGGCTCGACTGGGGGTGCTGCCATGACCAATTTCCAGGGAGGGATCAGGCGTCCCGTCTCACGGGAGCAGGTGCTGTTCTGGAGCCCCGTGCTGCTGGGAGGGCTGCTCTCCATCGCGGCCGGAGGCTTCCTCGCGTTTCCGGCCCTGCAGCAGTTGCAGCGCCATCAGCAGCAGCTCGCGGAGCTCAAGGATCAGGAGGCCAGGCTGCCCCTGCTGCGCCAGCAGTTGAGCAAGCAGCTGGAGAACCTGGATCTGGCGGAGCAGAAACAACGCCAGATCCTCCAGCTGATCGCCGGTAGCGGCGATATCAGCACCTTCATGGCCCAGCTCAACCAGGAGGCCAGCAAGAGCGGTGTGCAGCTGGATAGCTACGAGCCGGTGACAACGGCGGCCCCGGACCCAGCTGCTGCGGCCAAGCCCGACCAGAACAAGGAGAACACCGAGAAGAAGGATCCCAATGCGCCGCCACCTCCACCGCCCGATCCGCTCCTGGCGCCGGGTCTGCAGAAAACCACGATCCTGATCACAGCCAGAGGCGCTGGCCCGCAGCTGCAGGATTTCTTGCGACGACTCGAGCGGCTCAGCCTGCTGGTGGTTCAGAGCGATCTGAGCCTCAAGGTGGAGCAGGTTGCCCAGGCGGGGGCGGCCGGTGCTTCTCCGCGGGTGATCCCGGCTCTGAAGTTGAACGTTTCGCTCTACTCCAAGGCCTCCGCCCCTGCCAATGGCAACGCAACGCCAGAGGCACCGGCCAAGTCCTGAACAGTCCTCCTCCCACTGGTGGATTGGGGGTACTGCCGATACCATTCGACCCAAGGTTTCAAGGATGAACGTGTTGATGCCAACCCGTCGTTTGCTCCTCCCTCTGATGACGGCGGTCGTGGCGGCATCCCCGGTTCTTGCGGCGCCAGCCTCCAGAAGTGTTGATGCACCGTCCACTGTTCAATCCGTTCCCGTGGCGCCTGTCTCACAGGCCTCGGGATCCTTGGTGCTGAAGCTGCGCCGCAGCCCGACTACGGTCGACCTCCTAATCGAGGGGGCTGGTTCTTCGCCCACCCTGCGCCAAGGCGGCATGGGTGGTACTTGGACTGGTCAGCTGCGGACGGCTA
>JBEGQE010000124.1:0-4493 GCA_041181145.1 Cyanobacteriota bacterium | reverse complement strand
GCGCACCTGGGTCTGGGTCCAGTCGGGCACTGCCTCGAACAGCGTGTCGATCACGGTCTTGGAGAGGTCCAGCGCCTCGGCCTGGTTCTGCTCGAAGTAGCCGGCGATCACGTTGTGCTCCCCCAGCCCGGCCACGCCCTCATCGGGTGTCTCGATGCCCATCACCAGCCGCAGCAGGGTGGACTTGCCGGCGCCGTTGGGGCCCACGAAGGCGATGCGATCACCCCGCTCCACTTCGAGGTTGGCGCCGAGGAACAGGATCTGCTCGCCATAGCTGTGGCTCAGATCCCGCATCTCCGCGATCAGCCGGCCGCTGCGCGGCGCCGGCGGGAACTGGAAGCGAGGCCCGCTCACGCTCTCGATCGGGGCCTCGATCCGCTCCACCTTCTCCAGCAGCTTCTCGCGGCTCTTGGCCTGGGTGGAGCGGGTGGCGCTGGCGCGGAAGCGGTCGATGTAGGCCTGCTGCGTGGCCAGCTCCTTCTGCTGGCGCTCGAAGGCCGCCTGGCCGGCCTCGCGTTCGAGTGCCTTCAGCTCCAGGTGCTGGCTGTAGTTGCCGAGGTAGCTGCGGGAGACGCCCCGCTCCGTTTCCACGATCTGATTGCACACCCGATCCAGGAAGGCCCGGTCGTGGCTGATCACCACCAGCGGGCAGGTCTGGCCGATCAGGTAGTCCTCCAGCCACTGGATGGTTTCCACATCCAGGTGGTTGGTGGGTTCGTCGAGCAGCAGGAGATCCGGCTCCTGCAGCAGCACCTTGCCCAGGGCGATGCGCATCTGCCAGCCGCCGGAGTAGTCGCCCACCAGCTGCTCGGCCCCCTCGGCGCTGAAGCCGATCGTGGGCAGCAGCTTGTCGATGCGGGCATCGAGCTCGTAGCCGTGCAGGCTCTCGAAGCGGCTCTGCAGGCTGCCGAGTTCGTGGATCAGCTCATGGAGGTGATCGGGGTCTTCGGCGGCTTTCTCGGAGCCCATCTCCTCTTCCACCGCGCGCTGGCGGTTGAGCACCTCCGCGGCCTCTCCGAAGGCCTGGAACAGCTCCTGCCGCACCGTGCGGCGCACGTCCACATCGAATTCCTGCTGCAGGTACACGATGCGGGGGGCGCCCTGCTTCACCACCTGGCCGCTGCTGGGCTCCTCCATCCCGGCGATGATCCGCATCTGGGTGGATTTGCCGGCGCCGTTCACGCCCACCAGGCCGATACGGTCGCCCGCCTTCACCTCCCAGGTGACATCCCGCAGCACCTCACCGGTGGGATAGATCTTCGAGACGCGTTCGAGGCGGAGCACAGGTGCGGAGCTGGGTGGCGGACAGCGGTGCCGGCTGGCCGGCGGCTGTCCGCATCATCCCGCGTCGCAGACTGGGGCAATCCGCCCCGCTCGCGCGATGGTCAAGCGCCTCGAACAGGTGGCCGCCCTGGTGGTGGCAGCCGGCCTGGCGATCATGAGCTACTGGCTGTTCTTCAGCTGGATGGGCCAGGACCGGCGCCCCAGGCGCAGCGCCCTAGAGGCCGCCCCGGGCCTTGAGCAGCCACTGCTTGGTCTCGGGGTCGTCGATGCTGGCCAGGTGGGCCTTCACCTCCTCGCGGCTCACGGGCAGCCCCCAGCTGTCGCCCAGGCTGCAGATGCGGCTGAGGGTGCCTGAGGGGTCCTGCAGGGCCTGGCGGAACAGCTCCTGGGTGAGGCTCTGATCGCTGCGGATGCGCTCGTAGAGAGCGGAAGCGTTGCCGGCGCTCATGGGGTCAGACGGCCGATGCCGTTCACCCTATGCAGACGGCGCTCTCCCACATCCACGGGCCAGCAGATGTTGACCGCTCGTTGCATGGGCTGATGCCGGCCGGCGGCGGCGGCGTCTCAGGCCGGCTGGGCGCAGACCCCCAGCACGGCCCCCCGTGGGGCGCCCGTCACCGACGCCAGGGACCCGGGGTGGCGCCGCTGGTGCCACCAGGCCAGCAACGCGAAGGCCAGGGCCTCGCGGTCGGAATCGCCGATGCCCAGCTCGGCCAGGGGGCGCAGCGTCAGACCCTGGCAGCGCCGGCGCAGCTGCTCCAGCAGGAAGCCGTTGCGGGCGCCACCGCCGGCCACCAGCAGTTCGAGCACGGCCGGGCCCTGGCGCAGGTCCTGCGCCACCACGGCGGCGCTGAACGCCGTGAGGCAGGCGAGGGCGTCGGCCGGCTCCAGGCTGTGGCCCCTGCCGCGGGCCGCCTCCGCCAGGTCCGCCAGCCGTCGCTCCAGATCCGCGGTGCCGAACAGCTCGCGGCCGGTGGATTTGGGGGGTCTCTGCCGCAGGTAGGGCTCCGCCAGCCAGCGCTCGAGCAGAACCTCATCCACCTGGCCCTGGCGCGCCCAGGCGCCATCGGCATCGAAGCTCTGGCTGCCGGCGCTGAAGCGCTGCACCGCCAGGTCGAGCAGGGTGTTGGCGGGGCCGCAGTCCCACCCCAGCACCGGCGCTGCCCGATCGGGCCCGGCGGCGGGGGGCAGCAGGGTGAGATTGGCGATCCCGCCCAGGTTGAGCAGGGCCCGCCAGCCGCCGATGGCCGGCAGCAGGGCCGCATCGGCGGCCGGCACCAGCGGCGCCCCCTGGCCGCCGAGGGCCAGGTCGGCGGCGCGGAAGTCGAACACCACGGGCCGCTGCAGCAGCTGGGCCAGCAGGGGCCCCTGCAGCAGCTGCCAGCTGCAGCCGCGTGTCCCCCCCGCCGGTGGCCGGTGCCAGAGGGTCTGGCCATGGCAGCCCACCAGGGCGGCGTGGCCGTGGGGGTCGCAGGCGCGGGCGGCGGCGGCCTGTTGCTCGGTGAGCGCCTCGCCCAGGTTCAGCACCTCCGCCGCGGTGATCGCCTGCCCCTGGCCCACGGCGATCAGCCGCTGGCGCAACCCGGCGGGGTAAGGCAGGGAGGCGCGATCGAGCAGCCGCCAGCGGGGGCGCTGCGGCCGGCCGCTCAAGCTCGCCAGCACGGCATCGATGCCGTCGGCGCTGGTGCCGCTCATCAGCCCGAGCACCTTCATCGCCTGCTCCCAGCAAAAAGCCCCCGGGCATTCTCCCGGGGGCCGAAGGATCCTGCAGCGCTGGCCTCAGGCGATCACTTGTTGGGCTGGGGGGTCATGCGCAGGTAGGGCTTGATCTCGGTCACGCCCTTGGGGAACTTGCTGCGGGCCTCGTCGGTGGGGATCGAGGGCACCACCACGCAGTCCTCGCCGTCCTTCCAGTTCACCGGGGTGGCCACCTGGTGGTGGTCGGTGAGCTGCAGGGAATCGATCACCCGCAGGATCTCCTGGAAGTTCCGGCCGGTGCTGGCGGGGTAGGTGATCTGCAGACGCAGCTTCTTGTTGGGGTCGATGATGAACACCGAGCGCACCGTGAGGTTGTTGAGCGAGTTGGGGTGAATCATCCCGTAGAGATCGCTCACCTTCTTGTCCTCATCGGCGAGGATCGGATAGTCCACCGTGGTGGACTGGGTCTCGTTGATGTCGCAGATCCAGCCCTTGTGGCTCTCGGCTGAATCCACGCTCAGAGCGATGGTCTTCACATTGCGCTTGTCCCACTCTCTGCGCAGGCGCGACACCTCGCCCAGCTCGGTGGTGCAGACGGGGGTGTAGTCGGCGGGGTGCGAGAACAGCACCACCCAGCTGCCTGCGGCGTAGTCGTAGAGGTTGATCGGACCCAGCTGGGAATCCTGGGTGAAGTCGGGGACGGTGTCGCCGAGCTGGAGCGCCATGGGGGCGGGGGAGGAAACGGGCCAGATGGTGGCATAGCCACCGGGGCAACTGGCGTCAATGGATCGTGTGCTTGTGGTCACCGCCACACGCCGCAGCGGGGTCAGACGGCGAACAGGCAGTCGCGCAGGTGATCCAGCCCCAGCCCGCCGGTGGCCGACACGAAGATCACCTGGGGATCCTCCCGGCGCGCCTGCTCCAGGGCTTCGGCCGGGCAACGGTCGATCTGGTTGCCGATCAGCCGCCGCGGCGTGGCGCTCTCCAGCCCGTCGAGGATCGCGTGCACCGTGCGCAGCTGCTCGCTCCAGCCCGGATCAGCCAGATCCACCACCAGCAGCAGCTGATCGGCTTCGAGGGTCTCCTCGAGGGTGGAGCGGAAGGCCTCCACCAGCGGTGGTGGCAGGTCGCGGATGAACCCCACGGTGTCGGTGAGCAGCAGGGTCTGCGGTGGGCCGCCGGCGGGATCGGGCCGGTCGATGCGGCGGGTGGTGGGATCGAGGGTGGCGAACAGCTTGTTCTCCGCCAGCACCGCTTCGCCGGGTCGGGGCCGGCTGAGGGCGTTGAGCAGCGAGCTCTTGCCGGCGTTGGTGTAGCCCACCAGGGCCAGGCGCCGCTGACCGCCGCGGCCGCCGCGCAGGCGGGCCCGGTGCTCGCCGAGCTTGCGCACGTCGCGCTGCAGCTTCTCGATCCGCCGGGCGATGGCGCGGCGATCCTTCTCCAGCTGGGTTTCGCCCGGGCCGCGGGTGCCGATGCCGCCCCCCTGGCGCGAGAGGCTCAGGCCGCGGCCG
>JBEGQE010000123.1:0-12303 GCA_041181145.1 Cyanobacteriota bacterium | reverse complement strand
CCGCCGGCTCCTGGCCATCGGGCCGGCAGTAGGGGCAGGCCAGGTTGCAGCGCGCCGTCAGCGACAGGCGCAGCACCCCGAGCGGGCGGCCGTGCTGATCCCTGGGCAGCGCTGTGGGCATAGCGCCAACGCTAAGAACGGGCAAACCTCCATAGGCTTGGCACCTCCCCGCACCGGTGGCGGCGATGGCCGAGCCAGACCTGCCCTCCGCTGGCGGCGGCTGGCCTTGAATCAAGCCAGCGCTCCCCACCGCTCCATTTCCAAGCCGCCGCTGGTGCTGGTGCACGGCCTGCTCGACACGCCGGCGGTGTTCGGCCGGTTGCAGCGGCAGCTGGCGGACCGGCGGCCGGAGCTGTTGCTCCCCGCCCTGCCGCTGCGGCTGGGCCTCACCTCCGTGGAGGAGGCCGCGGCCCAGCTGGGCCAGCAGATCGAGGCGGCCTACCCCGGCACGGGCGCCCTGGATGTGCTCGGCTTCTCGATCGGTGGGGTGATCGCGCGCACCTGGATTCAGCGCGGCGGCGGCCATCGCCGCACCCGCCGCTTCATCAGTGTGGGCAGCCCCCAGCAGGGCACGCTCACCGCCCACCCCTGGCCCCGCCGCCTGTTCCGGGGCCTGGCCGATCTGCGGCGAGGCAGCGCCTTGTTGACCGCGCTCAACAGCAACCTCGACACCCTGCAGGGGATCGAGTGCCACAGCTTCTATTCCCCCCTCGATCTGGCGGTGCTTCCCGGCTGGCATGCCGTGCTGCCGGTCGGCAGCCGCCACAGGCTGCCGGTGGCCACCCACCCCCAGCTGCTGCGCGATCCGGCGGCGCTCCGGCCCCTGGTGCGGGAACTGCTGCGGCCTTGAGCTTCGATCCGGATCAAGCCGCGCGATCTCCATAGGGTGGGGATACGCCGGAGGGCGCTGGCATGGGCTGGGTTGGGGTATCGGTGCTGGTGCGCTGGCTGCTGGGCTGGGTGCTGGCCCGCCGGCTGCCGCCGCTGCCGCTGGAGCGGCTGCAGGGCAGTCCGCGGGTGTCGGTGCTGATCCCCGCTCGCAACGAGGAGGCCACCCTGCCCCACCTGCTGGCGGCCCTGGCCCGCCAGCGCATCCAGCCCCTGGAGGTGCTGGTGATCGATGACCACTCCAGCGATCGCACCGCCGCCATCGCCCAGGCGGCGGCATCGCCGACCTTGCCGATCCGGGTGATTCAGCCGCCCCCCCTGGCGGCGGGCTGGTGCGGCAAGACCTGGGCCCTCCACCACGGCGTGCAGGCCAGCGCGGGGGAGGTGCTGGTGTTCCTCGATGCGGACACCGAGCCCGAGCCCGCCTTCCTGGAGAGCCTGGTGGCGCAGCAGCAGCGGCTGGGCGGCCTGGTGTCGGTGCAACCCTTCCACCGCACCGAGCGGCCCTATGAGCAGCTGTCGGTGCTGTTCAACCTGGTGGGCTTGCTGGCGGTGCCCCTGGGGGAGCGCTGCGGCGTGGCCTTCGGGCCGGCGATGGCCACCAGCCGCGCCGACTATGGCCGCAGCGGTGGCCACGCGGCCGTGGCCGGCCGTGTGGTGGAGGACTGGTTCCTGGCCCACTGCTACGAGCAGGCCGGCCTGCCGGTGAGCGCCTTCATTGGCCAGGGGCAGATCGCCTATCGCATGTATCCGGGGGGCCTGCGCGATCTGGTGATCGGCTTCGACAAGAACTTCGCCACGGCCGCCGCCGAGGTGCACTGGCCCTGGATGCTGGCGGTGGTGCTCTGGCTCTCGGGCCTGTTCTGGGCGGCCTGGTGCCTGCCCGCCTCGCTGCTCGGCTGGCCGATGCTCGGCGATCGCTCCCTGTGGAGCACCGGCGCGGTCTACGGCGCCTTTGCGCTGCAGCTGGCCTGGATCAGCCGGCGCGTGGGCCGCTTCCCCTGGATCCCGCTGATCTTCCCGGTGCCGGTGCTGTTCTTTTTGGCGGTGTTTCTGCTGGCGATCCTCAACCTTGAGCGCGGGGAGGTGCAGTGGAAGGGCCGCAGCGTGAGGACCCGCTGATGGCGATGCCGGCCAGCCTGGTGCCGCTGCTGGCCTCGGCGGGTCTGTGGTTCGGCTGGTCGCTGCTGGTGGGGGGGCTGGCGAACGCGATTCCCCTGGCCTGGCTGTTGCCGGCCGCCGCCGCACCGGGCGCCGTCCCGGCGCGGCCCGCGGCGAACCGCTGGCAGCGCCGCCGCTGGACGCGCTGGATTCCCGATGCTGGCCCGGCCCTGCCCGGCGGCATCCGCAAGGCCAGCCTGGCCCGCCGCGATCCCCAGGCCCTGCGGCGGCTGATCGCCGAAACCCGTCGGGCCGAGCTGGTGCACTGGGCCCTGTGGCCGGCGTGGCTGCTCACGGCCCTGTGGCTGCCGCCGCCCGGCGTGCTGATCAACCTGCTGTTCGCCACCGCGTTCAACCTGCCCTGTCTGCTGCTGCAGCGCCTCAACCGCGGCCGGTTGCGTTGGTTGCTCTGGCGCCTGCAGTCCGGCCTCAGCGCTCCAGCCAGCCACCCCTGAGGGTCAGCGTGCAGGTCTGGCCCGGGTCGTCGCTGTGGCGGGCGAGCACCAGGCGGTGCTCCCCCTCCTCGAGCACGAAGCCATCGCGATCGGCGTCGAACCAGGCCAGCCGCCGCAGCGGCAGGGTCAGCCGGGCACGGCTGCGGGCACCGGCGGCCAGCTCCAGCCGCTGGAAGGCCACCAGGCTGCGGTGCGGCCGCTCCACCTGCCGCCCCGGCGGCTCCAGATAGAGCTGCAGCACCTCCGCCGCCGCCATGGTGCCGGTGTTGCACACGTCCACCTCCAGGACGATCCGTCCGCCCGGGCACGGGCCATCCGGCGCCTGCACCAGGCGGAGCTCGCCGTGCTCAAAGCGGCTGTAGGAGAGACCGAACCCGAACGGGAAGGCCGCCGGCTGCCCCAGCCGCTGCAGCCGGCGGTAGCCGTGCCAGAGGTCGTACACCACCGTTTCGGCCCGTGGCTCGAACGGTGGCAGGTGAGCGGCATCCGCCGGCAGCGCCATCGGCAGGCGCCCGCCCGGCGACACCTGTCCCAGCAGCACCTCCGCCAGGGCCGCTCCTCCCTCCTGGCCCGGGTACCAGAGCAGCAGCAGCCCCGGCACCAGCTGGTGCCAGTCGTGGGTCAGCACGGCCCCGCCCCCCATCAGCACCACCACCGTGCGCGGGTTGGCGGCGGCCACCCGGCGGATCAGGTCCACCTGGTCGGCCGGGAGGTGCAGGTCGGTGCGATCGCCGGCGGCGAAGTCGCCCCCCGGGCGGGCGGTTCCATGGCTGGTGAGCCAGGCGATCGCCCGCGCCAGCGGCCGCCAGGCGGGCAGCAGGAGGCGGCGCCCCACCAGCTGCAGCAGCCAGTCTGGCGGTGGGATCAGCGCCAGGATCGGCGCGATGTCGCCGGGGTGGATGTGCTCCCCCTCCAGGCGCCAGTCGAGCCCGGCCACCACCACCGCCGCCTCGGCACCGGCGGCCAGGGCGGCGGCCGCCGCTGGATCGCGGCCGCTGGCGTGCTGGATCGTCAGCTCCGGGGCGGCCTGGCGCAGGCCGTCCAGGGGCGTGACCACGCTGCCAGGTGCCGGCCGGGTGTCGGAGGAACCGCGATCCCCGAGGTTGGCGTGCATCGCCAGCTCGCCGATCACCGCCAGCGAGCGCAGCCCGCGCAAGGGCAGCACGGCGCCCTCGTTGCGCAGCAGCACGATCGACTGGCGGGCCGCCTCGCGGGCCAGCTGGCGATGGGCGGTGCAGCCGCGCAGGCTGCGGGGGTAGTGGCCCTCCGGCACCGCCAGTCGCACCTGCAACTGCCGCAACACCGCCTCCTGCAGGCGCTCCGGCGGTAGCTGCCCCTCCGCCAGCGCCTGCTCCAGGCAGCCCTCGAACACCATCCGGAAGGGCATCTCCAGGTCTTGGCCGGCGCAGGCGGCGGCCACGCCGTCGCGGATGCCGAAGATGAAGTCGCTCACCACGAAGCCCTGGAACCCCCAGCGCCGCTTGAGGATCTGCTCCAGCAGCACGGGGTGCTGGCCGCACCACGTGCCGTTCACGCGGTTGTAGGCGCTCATCACCGATCCGGCGCCGGCCTCCACGCAGTCGCGGAACTGCGGCAGAAACAGCTCATGCAGCACCCGCGGGCTGGCCTGCACGTCCACCAGGAAGCGGGAGCTGTCGATCGAATTGAGGGCGAAGTGCTTCACGCAGGCGATGGCGTGGCGCTGCAGGCCGCGGGTGAGGGCCGCCCCCAGCGCCCCCACATGCAGCGGATCCTCGCCGTAGGTCTCCTGGGCGCGGCCCCAGCCCGGGTGGCGCAGCAGGTTCACGCACACGGCCGCCACCCAGTCGGCACCGAAGCTGCGCGCCTCGCGGGCGATCGCCTCGCCGATCCGCTCCTCCAGCTCCGGGTTCCAGCTGGCGCCGCGGGCGATCGGCACCGGGAAGGTGGTAGCGCCGCCCCGCAGCACCACCCCGCGCGGTCCATCCACGAACTGCAGCGCCTTCAGCTGCAACCGCGGGATCGCCGCCGTGGGCCAGGGGTGGCGGTGCGAGGCATCGCGCAGGGCGATGTCGGCCATGCCCGACCAGAAGGGTGTGCCCCCGGAGAGCAGCGAGAGCTGCTCGGCCGGGCTGAGCTGCTGCAGCAGGGCCCGGGCCCGGGCTCGGCTCTCGCGCCAGGGGTCATCCACCCCTGGACCCTACGCAGATCCGTTGGGGTTGGTGGGCCATGGCGGCAGGTCCTCCGGCCGGTTGATGTTGCGCAGGGCCAGGGGATCCAGCCGGTGGATGCGGCAGGGCTGGCCCGCCAGCCAGCTCTGCAGCCGCCGCTCGCCGGCGTCCACCGCGGCGCTGAGGCTGGTGCGCCGGGCGAGGTCGCTGGGGTAGACGCCGAGCAGCGGCTGCAGCCGCTCGCCGTCGTGGGCCAGATGGAGCGCGGCCGGTTCGGCGGTTGCGAGCGCCTGCAGCTGCAGCAGCACCGGGGCCTTCAGGTGGGGCAGATCCACCGGACAGAGCAGCAGTCGCTGCTCCGGGTGGTGCGCCATCAGCCGCTGCAGCGCCAGCAGCGGCCCCTCCCAGGGGGGCGGCTCATCCAGGCAGTCCAGCTGGGCCAGCGCCAGCTCCCGGGCCCGTGTGCGGTGCTCGGGGTGGCGGCTCAGCAGGCTGATCGGCACCTCCAGCACGGCCAGCTGCCGCAGCGTGTGCTCCAGCCAGGTGCCGCCGGCGGGGTGGGGCAGCAGCGCCTTGTCGCGCCCCATGCGCCGGCTGGCGCCGCCGCTGAGCAGGCAGGCCCGCAGGGGTGGTGCTGGGCTGGGGCTGGCCATCCCCCCATGCTGGTGGACACGGCTCTGTAGCAACGGTTGCCGGAGTGCTCCGCCGTGCTCCATAGGGTCCGCCGGCCGCTGCGCTCCGCCGCTTTCGCCATGGCTCTGTCTGCCCTCGCCACCACCCTGCTGGCCGCCAAACGCCGGGTGGGGCTCAGCTTTGCCGAGCTGGGCCACCGCCTCGGCCAAGACGAGGTGTGGGTAGCGAGCCTGCTCTACGGCCAGGCCACCGCCTCCCCCGAGCAGGCCGCAACCCTGCTGGCGGCCCTGCAGCTCGAGGGCAGCCCCGAGGCCTGTGCCCTGCAGGAGCAGCTCACCACCTATCCCGTGAAGGGAGCCCTCGATCCGGTGATCCCCACCGATCCGCTGCTCTACCGCTTCTACGAAATCCTGCAGGTGTATGGGCTGCCGCTGAAGGATGTGATCCAGGAGACGTTCGGCGACGGCATCATGTCGGCCATCGATTTCAGCCTCACCGTTGACAAGCAGGAGGATCCCAAGGGCGATCGTGTGGTGGTGACGATGAACGGCAAGTTCCTGCCCTATCGCAAGTGGTGATGCCGAGTGGTGATCGCGAGACGGGCATCCCGTATCCGTTGCTACCGGTGGGCGCCGGATCGCTTGGTCGAATGAGGTCCCCTTGCCTTCCGTGCGCTGTCAACCGTCGCCGCTGCTGATCCGCTTGCCACGGCTGCGCCGGCCGCCGCCGCCCGCGCCCAGTGCCCCTACTGCGGTGTGGGCTGCGGCCTGGAGCTGAAACCGCCGGCCGCTGGCGACGATCCTCACTGGGGCGCCCGCGGCGATCGCCACCACCCCTCCTCGCTCGGGCAGGTGTGCATCAAGGGCGCCACCGTGGGCGAAACGCTCCACCACAACCGCCTCACCACCCCCCTGTGGCGGGAGCGCCTTGACCAGCCGTTCACATCGATCAGCTGGGAGCGTGCCTTTGCGCTGCTGGTGGCGCGCATCCGCGCCACCCTGGCGGATCAGGGCCCGAGTGGCCTGGCGATCTACGGCTCCGGCCAGTTCCTCAGCGAGGACTACTACGTCGCCAACAAGTTGCTCAAGGGGGCCCTGGGCAGTAACAACTTTGATGCCAATTCGCGCCTTTGCATGAGTTCGGCGGTGGCCGGCTACACGCGCAGCCTCGGCTCCGACGGCCCCCCCTGCTGCTACGACGACCTGGATCTGGCCGACCTGGTGCTGCTGATCGGCACCAACACCGCCGAGTGCCATCCGGTGTTGTTCCAGCGCCTGATCAAGCGCAAGCGCAAGCTGAAGGAGGCGCTGCGGCTGGTGGTGGTGGACCCGCGCCACACGGCCACGGCCGAAGCGGCGGACCTGCATCTGGCGATCCGGCCCGGCACCGATCTGGTGCTGCTGCACGGCATCGGCCATCTGCTGCTGGAGCTGCAGGCGCTCGACCATCCCTTTATCGCCGCCCACACCGAGGGCTACGCCGAGCTCGCGGAGCTGTGGAGGGCCTGGACGCCGCAGCGGGTGAGCGATCTCTGCGGCATCGCCGAAGCCGACCTGCGCCAGCTGGCCGTCTGGTGGGCCGAGGCCGCCGGCGTGCTGAGCCTCTGGTCGATGGGGGTGAACCAGAGCCGTGAGGGCACCGCCACCGTGGCGGGCCTCTGCAACCTGCATCTGGTGAGCGGCCAGATCGGCCGTCCCGGGGCCGGGCCGTTCTCGCTCACCGGTCAGCCCAATGCCATGGGCGGCCGTGAGGTGGGGGGCCTGGCCCAGCTCTTGCCCGGCTACCGCAGCGTGGCGAACCCCCAGCATCGGGCCGAGGTGGAGGCCCACTGGGGCTTTGCCCCCGGATCGATCGCGCCCCAGCCCGGCCTGGCGGTATGGCAGCAGATCGAGGCGATGGAGCGCGGCGAGCTGGGGCTGTGGTGGGTGGCGGCCACCAACCCGCTGGTGAGCATGCCGTCGCTGGATCGGGTCAAGGCCGCGGCAGCCCAGTGCCCGCTGGTGGTGCTGAGCGAGGCCTACGCCGGTACGGAAACGGCGGCGGTGGCTCATCTGCTGCTGCCGGCCGCCCAGTGGAGCGAGAAGAGCGGCGTGATGACCAACTCGGAGCGGCGCGTCACCCTCTGCCCGAGCTTTCGCCAGCCCCCTGGCGAGGCCAGGCCCGATTGGGCGATCTTCGCGGAGCTGGGTCGGCGCCTCGGCTTCGACGAGCAGTTCCGCTATGGCTCGGCGGCGGAGGTGTACGCCGAGTTCGTGGCCATCACCGCCGGTCGCGTCTGCGACCTGAGTGGCCTCAGCCATGGGTTGCTGGCGGAGCACGGCCCGCAGCAGTGGCCTTTCCCCGCCGGCACGGCTCCGGGCGGCGGTCAGGCCCGCCTCTACGGCACCACCGATCCCTTCCCTGGCGCACCCGCCGGCCATCGCTTCCCCACCGCCAGCGGCCGCGCCCGCCTGCTGGCCGAGCAGCCCTTCGGCCTGGCCGAACCGCCCTGCGACACCTACCCGCTGGTGCTCACGGTGGGCCGGTACCTCGGCCATTGGCACACCATGACCCGCACCGCCCACGTGGCGCGGGTGAGCAAGCAGCACCCGGAGCCGCTGCTGGAGGTGCATCCCACCGATGCCGATCGCCATGGGCTGGTGGATGGCGCCTGGGCGGAGGTGAGCTCCCGCCGCGGCGCTGTGCAGGCGCGCGTGCAGATCACCGACAAGATCCGCCCCGGCACGGTGTTCCTGCCGATGCACTGGGGCGCCAGCCAGCCCAACGCCTGCGAGGCCAACCGGCTGATGCACGAGGAGGCCTGCGAGCATTCCAAGCAGCCGGAGCTGAAGGCGGCGGCGGTGCGGCTGCAGCCGCAGGGTGCCCAGCTGCTTCAGCCATGACGCGCCTCGTCGTTCTCCAGCACCTGGAGCGCGAAGGTCCGGGCCTGTTCGCCGTGGAGGCTCGCGCTCGCGGTTGGGAGGTCTTGATCTGCCGCCTGGATCAGGGCGATGCGATACCGCCGCTGGGGCCGGACGACTGTCTGCTGGTGCTGGGCGGGCCGATGGGGGTGGCTGATGTGGGAGATCCGGCCTTCCCCTGGCTGGCGGCCGAGGTGGAGCTGCTGCGGGAGCTGCTGCACCGCGACCGGTCGGTGATCGGGGTGTGTCTGGGCGCTCAGCTTTTGGCCTTGGCGGCCGGTGGCACGGCGGTGCCGCTGGCGGTGGGCGAGCCACCGCGGCCGCTGCGCGAGGTGGGCTTCGGCGCTGTGAGCTGGCTGCTGGATCCCACAAGCGATCCCCTGCTACGCGGGCTCGAGACCAGTGAGCTGGTGTTGCACTGGCACGGCGATCGCTGCCTGCTGCCCCCCCAGGCGGAGCTGCTGGCCTCCAGCCTCCACTGCCGCGAGCAGGCCTTCCGCCTGGGGCCGCGGGCCATCGGCCTGCAGTTTCACGTGGAGGTGGAGCCGCCGATGCTGGAGCGCTGGCTGGTGGAGGACGGTGACTACGTCGTGGGTGCCTTGGGTCCGGAGGGGCCGGCGCGCTTGCGGGCGGATGGGGAGCGCTGGGGGGAGCGGCTGCAACAGCGCGGCCGCTGCCTGGTGGCCAACCTGCTCGATCGGCTCGGCGACTGAGGGGCTTGCGTTGTTACGTCGAAGCGTTCATGCCGCTACAGAAGAAGTTGGGACGCTTTGTCAGGGTGTAACGACCGGGAGGCAGAAATGTTCGCTGAATACAGACAAGCCGGCGGATTTGATGAGTATTTCTGCGCAAATTCCACGCCCCGGCCTGGACTGGCGGGGCTGCTCGAAGCCCTGGCGGCGATTCCAGAGGCCCATCTGCGTCAGCATCACGGCCGCGCCGCCCAGCTGCTGCTGCGCCAGGGGGCCACGTTTCGGCTGAACAGCTCGTCGGCCGAGGTGGGTGAGCGGATCCTGCCGTTTGATCCGCTGCCGCGATTGATCCTGGCGCCCGACTGGGATCGCCTGGAGCAGGGGCTGCGTCAGCGCATTGAGGCCATCGATCGCTTTCTGGGCGACGTGTACAGCAAGCAGCGGATCCTCAACGACGGCGTGATCCCACGCGAAGACGTGGAGAGCTCCCAGGGCTGGCGGCCGCCGATGCTCGATCTGGCGCCACCGCGCGGACGCTGGTGCCACATCTCCGGCCTCGATCTCGTGCGCGACGGTGAGGGCACCTGGCGGGTGCTGGAGGACAACCTGCGCTGCCCCTCCGGCGTGTCGTATCACCTGGAGAACCGCAAGGTGATGAAGCGCACCCTGCCGGGGCTGTTCGCCAGCGTGCGGGTGCGCTCCACCGAGGGCTACGCCTCCCGGCTGCTGGCCGCCCTGCGCAGCCTTGCCCCCTGGACCGATCAGCCGAAGGTGGTGCTGCTCACCCCGGGCGTCTACAACAGCGCCTATTTCGAGCACAGCTACCTCGCCACCCAGATGGGGATCGAGCTGGTGGAGGGCCGGGATCTGCGCTGCCAGGACGGGCAGGTGTGGATGCGCACCACCCGCGGCCTGGAGGTGGTGGATGTGATCTACCGCCGCATCGACGACGACTTCCTCGACCCCACGGTGTTCCGCGCCGATTCGCTGCTCGGCGTGCCGGGCCTGATGGAGGCCTATCGGCGCGGTCGGGTCGCGATTGCCAATGCGCCGGGTACCGGCGTGGCCGACGACAAGCTGATCTATACCTACGTGCCGGAGATGATCCGCTACTACCTCAATGAGGAGCCGATCATCGAGAACGTGCCCACCTTCCGCTGCGGCATCGCCAGCGAGCGGGAGCACGTGCTGGCCAACCTCGATCAGCTGGTGGTGAAGGCGGTGTCGGAGGCGGGCGGCTACGGGATGCTGATCGGCCCCAAGAGCACCGCCGCCCAGCGCGAGGAGTTCGCGCAGAAGATCCGCAGCGAGCCCCGCAACTACATCGCCCAGCCCACCCTGGCGCTTTCCACGGTGCCCTCCCTGCTGGACGACGGCATCGCCGCCTGCCACGTGGACCTGCGGCCCTACATCGTGCGTGGCGAGGACACCTGGATCACGCCGGGCGGCCTCACCCGTGTCGCCCTGCGCCGCGGCTCGCTGGTGGTGAACTCCTCCCAGGGCGGCGGCAGCAAGGACACCTGGATCATCGAAACCCCGGCTGTTGAGGCCGAGGGTGCAGCTGCTGCCCTCGCCGGTGGCCGGGCTGGTGTGGTTGATCTGCCCGGAGGCGTGAGCGCATGCTGAGCCGTGTTGCTGATTCGCTGTACTGGATCAACCGCTATGTGGAGCGGGCCGACAACTTCGCCCGCTTCCTGGAGATCAGCATCGCCCTGGCGCTCGACAGTGGCGATGAGGTGCGCAGCCTGTGGCAACCGCTGCTGGAGGCCAGCGGCGAGGCCGAGCTGTTCCGTGAGCGCTATCTGATCTGCAACGGCGCCAACTGCTGCGACTTCCTCGCCCGCCGTGTCGACAACCCCAGCAGCATCGTCAGCTGCCTGGCGGCCGCCCGCGAGAACGCGCGGCAGATCCGCGACCGCATCACCACCGAGATGTGGGAGCAACTCAATGAGCTGCACTGGCAGCTCCAGGAGAGCAGTTTCTGGGAGCAACCGTTGCAGGAGGCCCTGCGCGACATCCGCCGCGGCTGTGAGCTGTTCTACGGCGTGATGGATGCCACCCAGAGCCGTGACCAGGCCTGGGAGTTCGGCCTGCTGGGCCGCTGGATGGAGCGGGCCGACAAGACCAGCCGCCTGCTCGATGCCAACTGGCTGCTGTCTGCGGCTCCCTACGGAGGCGCCGGCGCCTCCCTGCCTTCGCCGGTGCTGGAGGAGTTGCACTGGACCGGGGTGCTGCGCTGCCTCGGCGGCTATCAGATGTACCGCCAGCACGTTGCCGTGCCGATCGCGGCGACGAGCGTGTCGGCCTACCTGCTGCTCGATGCGCGCTTCCCGCGCTCGGTGCGCCACTGCATCAGTGCGATCAATGGCTGCTTGCGGGGGTTGCTGGACGAACCGCGCCGGCGGGAGCAATTGCAGCACCTCGATCAGCTGCTCGATCGCCTCAGCGCTTCGGCCAACACGCGCCGCCGCTTGTATCGCCTCGGTGCCGACCTGCCCGAGCGGGCCCTGGAGCTGAGCCAGGCCGGCGGCAATGCGGAGCTGGAGTGGCTGGCCGGCCTGCTGCAGGCCCGTTGGAGCCATCTGGCGATCGAGGAGCTGCTGGCCGATGGCATCCACGCCAGCATCGATGAGCTGCAGAGCGATCTCAACCGGCTCGACGACCTGCTCCACGGCCGCTACCTGATGGCGGCTGAGGATGCTGAGGCCCTGATGGGCTGAGCGCCCAGGAGCTCAGCCCTCCACCAGCTCCGGCGCGATGCGCAGATTGCGGCTGGCGGTGTTGTCCTGCTCGATCAGGCCGCTCTCGCGCCATTTCGATAGCTGGCGCGTCACCGTGACGCGGGTGTGACCGCAGAGCTGGGCCAGGTCGGCGTGGGTGAGCCGCAGGGGCAGCTCATACCAGTTGCCCTTGCGGATGCCCAGGCGTTGCACCAGCAGCTGCAGCAGGGCGGTGATGCGCTGCTCGGCTTCACCGAGGTGGCGGATCATCAGCAGCGCCACCGTCCAGTCGTGCAGGCTGCTGGCGCCGATCGGCGGCAGGGCCGGGCAGCCCGGCTCCAGCCGCGTGGGGGTGAGGGCCAGCAGGTGCAGGCGGGTGGTGCGCAGCAGATCAAGCGGCAGCTGATCGCCGGCCTGCAGGAAGCCCAGCGTGATCGGCTGGGCATCAAGGGCTTCCTGGTCGGGGTTCGACATGCCCACCCGCACCAGCCCGTCGGTGATGCTCAGGCAATGGCCGCGCTGCAGCAGCTGCTCATCGAGCAGCATCGTGTGGCCCGCACGGATCTGCAGGCCCGTCGGCCGATCAGTCGTCGTCATGGGCATAACGGCGATAGAGGAAGTCGAGGGCGTGGTTGCGGAGCTGGCCGTAGCGGGGATCGTCCTGGATCGATTCGTAGCGGCGTGGCCGCTCGAACGGCACGTCG
>JBEGQE010000122.1:0-4894 GCA_041181145.1 Cyanobacteriota bacterium | reverse complement strand
GGGCCCTGATCCGGACTGCAAGACTGGCGCTCCCCACGCGGAGATGGCCGGCCATGGCGCTCGATCAGCTGAAGGCCTTCCTCAAGCGCATGCAGGGCGATGAGGCCCTCAAGCAGCAGGTGCTCGCTGCCGCCACCGCCGACGACGTGGCCCAGATCGCCCTGAAGCTGGGCTTCGAGTTCTCCGGCGATGAACTGCTGCGCGTCTCCGGGCAGAAGTTCGACCGCGTCACCGTCCGCAAGAACGACATCCCCGGCGAATACAACTGAGGCTGGCGCCTGGGGCGGGCGCGCCGTTCAGCCCAGCCGCTCAAACCGCAGGGGTTCACGCTTCGCCTGCGTCACCGCCCACAGCCCCGACCCCAGAGCCGCCAGGTCCCGCTGCAGGGCAGCTGTGTTGCCCTCGTTCAGCCAGGCGGCCTTGAGGGCCGGCAGCTGCTCCGTCAGGGCCTCGATCGGCACCGCCGCCAGCAGCAGGCTGTGATCGCCAGCGGCGCGGCGCAACGCTCCCTCCTCGCTGCGCTGCCACACCCGCACCAGCAGCTCCAGCACCTGCTGGCGGCCCACCTCGCCGGGGTCGGCGTCGGCGGCCAGCGGGTCGCGCAGGGATTTGCCCTGCAGCGGCATCGCCCGGCGCCCGTCCTGCTCCAGCAGAGCCAGGGCAATCAGATAGGGAGCATCAGCCATGGCAGCACGGGCACACCCTCAGAGCATGACGTGCCAATGGCAGAGCGGACCCTGCCCGGCACCGATCGCCAGCGCCTGGCGCAGCCCACCCTCCACGTAGGTCTTGGCGGCGCGCACAGCCTCCGGCAGGGGCAGGCCGCGGGCCCGCTGGGCGGTGATCGCCGCCGCCAGGGTGCAGCCGCTGCCGTGGGTGTGGGGCGTATCGATCGCGGTGCTGCGCAACCAGACGCCCTCGGCGCCGCGCGCCAGCAGGTAATCGTGGCCGCGCAGCTGCGGCAGGCCGCCGCCCTTGATCAACACCGCCTGCGGCCCCTGATCGAGCAGCTGCACGGCCGCCCGCTCCACCGCGGCGGCGTCCTCGATCGCCAGGCCGCTGAGCAGGCGGGCCTCGTGCAGGTTGGGGGTGATCAGCTCCGCCAGGGGCAGCAGCAGGCGGCGGTAGGCCTCGATCGCCTCGGGCTCGAGCAGCACCGCCCCCGCCCGCGACACCATCACCGGATCGATCAGGCGGGGCAGCGGCAGCGGCTGGAGGGCCGCCGCCGTGGCGGCGATCAGCGGCGCGTTGAGCAGCATGCCGGTCTTGATCGCCCCCACCGGCAGATCGCTCAGCACCGCCTCGATCTGAGCCGTGAGCGCCTCGGGCGGCAGCCCATCCACCCGGCTGACGCCACAGGTGTTCTGCGCCGTGATGCAGCTGATCGCCGAGCAGCCGTGCACCTGCAGGGCCAGGAAGGTCTTCAGGTCGGCCTGGATGCCGGCGCCGCCGCCGGAATCACTGCCAGCGATGGTCAGGGCGATCGGCGGGCGCATCGGCGGGATCGGGGAGGAACGGCACACGCTGGCGGGAGCGCGGACCCTCCGGCGCGATCGCGGCCAGGGCCGCACCGGCCGCCAGCAGCCCCAGCAGCCACCAGCGCCAGCTGTGGCGCGGGCCACCGCTGATGCGGAACAGGGGCGGGCGCCGCGGCCGCGAGCGCCCCCCCTGGCGCGGCACGCCCTGCAGCGGTGTGCCGCAACGGCCGCACACCATCCGTCCGGCCAGGCTGCGATCGGCCCGCACGGACCAGCTGCCGCACTGCGGACAGGCCATCGAGGGCAGCGCACATCACTCAGCCCATGTTGGCGGCTCCGGCGGGGGCGGCGAGGCCAGGCAGCGACTGCGGATGATGCGGAACAGCCGTTGGCGCCGGTCGTCGGCCCAGGTGTAGAGCGCCAGCTGGCTGAGCAGGGCCGGCTCGGCGGGCAGGGGCGCGGCGGCCATCCAGGCCGCCATCGGCTGCCGCAGCGCCGCCGCCTGCCGCCGGGGAGGCCGCAGCAGGGTGAGGTGGGGCAGCGGTGCCCGCCGCTCCGGCCGGCATCCCGCCGCCGCCAGGGCCCGGGCCCCCCAGTCGCCGAGCAGCCGGCTCAGCTCGGCCTG
Source organism: Cyanobacteriota bacterium (assembly GCA_041181145.1). GTDB lineage: Bacteria > Cyanobacteriota > Cyanobacteriia > PCC-6307 > Cyanobiaceae > Vulcanococcus. Next base: position 2,791 of record JBEGQE010000122.1, on the reverse strand, counting down.
CCCCTCGGCCAGGGTGAGGCCATAGGCGCTCGGGGCCATCACCGGCCCCAGGGCGCGCCAGCCGCCGGCACGGATCGGAATCGGGCGATGGACCTGATCGGCCAGGGCCCGCCAGGCCGCCAGGGCTGCCGACCCATCGCACGGGCCGAGGAAGGCAAGGGTGAGGTGCAGGTCGGCCGGCAGGAAGCGACGCAGCGGCACGGGGGCCGTGGCGGCCACAGCCAGCCAGGCGGGTGCCGCGGCCGCCGGCATGGGCAGGGCCACAAACCAGTTGGGCCGGTTCACGGCTGCGGATCGGCCAGCTGCCAGAGGGCCAGGCCACCGCCACGGCCGCGGGCCGCCAGCCAACCCGCTGGATCGCGCTGGATCAGGGCGAAGAACGGCAGCCGTTGCGGTGCCGGCTCCGGCAGCTGGCGTTGCAGCAGGGTGCGCCCGGCCAGGCGCAGCTGCAGCTGCTGGAACCGGAACATCAACAGCGGGCGCGCCCCCCGCAGCCAGCCGGGCCCCTCGAAGCACAGCTCCAGGGGCCCGAGGCTCACCCGGTTGCGGAGCCGCAGCTGCCCATCCTCATCCCAGATCTGCAGGCTGGCCGACAGGCCCCGCAGCAGCGCCGCGCTGAACGACGCCGGCTGGGAGCGGCCCCGCGGCCAGACCTGCTCAAGCTGCCAGCAGCCGTGCAGATCGGCCGCTACCAGGCCAGTGCCCGGGCGGCGAACCGCCGCCTCCCGCGCCAGCAGGGCTGCGCCATCCGGCAGGGAACGGGCAGGCATCGACACAGCCGGGGGGCACAACCACCAGCATGGTGGCCCCTCCCGCCGCAGCCGCACGAGCCGCCATGGCCGCTTCACCCCTTGTCGTGCCCGTGCTGAGCGAGGCCCAGCGCCGCAAACACGATGAGAGCGACGACGCCCTCTTCTACGGCCAGCCCCGCTTTGTGCACCATCTCGATGGGGCCTTCCGGGCACGGCTCACAGGGCTGTACCGCGAGCGGCTGCACCCGCAGATGCGGGTGCTGGATCTGATGAGCAGCTGGGTGAGCCACCTGCCGGACGATGTGACCTATGCGGAGGTGATCGGCCATGGCCTCAATGCCCAGGAGCTGGCGGCGAACCCGCGCCTGCAGCGCCACTGGGTTCAGAACCTCAACCAGGACCAACGGCTGCCCCTGGAGGGAGGCAGCGTCGATGCGGCCCTGATCGTGGCCGGCTGGCAGTACCTGCAGCACCCCGAGGCGGTGGCCACCGAACTGCGGCGGGTGCTCAGCCCCGGCGGCCTGTTGATCGTGGCCTTCTCCAACCGGATGTTCCCCACCAAGGCGCCGCAGGCCTGGCTGGAGGGGTCCGATCGGGATCGGCTGGCCACGGTGGCCAAGGTGCTGCTCTGTCAGAACTGGCAGCTGGAGCAGCTGATCACCGAAGACACGCGCGCCTCCGGGCCGCTGGGCTGGATCGGCGGCAAGGGCGATCCCTTCTTCGCGGTTCTGGCCCGCACCCCTGGAGGCTCCGGCCATGGCTGAGCTGGCGGTGATCGGGGCCGGCGTCGCCGGTTGCGCCCTGGTGGCGGCCCTGCGGCGCGCCGGCTGGGCGGGGTCGATCGCCCTGCTGGAGATCGGCCGCGGCCCCGGCGGCCGGGCCGCCACCCGCCGGTCACGGCAGGATCCAGCCCTGCGCCTCAACCACGGTGCACCACTGTTCAACATCCGCAGCAGCGGCGCTCCCAGCCCGCCACCGGCCCTGCTGGAGCCCTTGCGCAGCGGCGGCTGGATCAGCCCCTGGCAGGGGGCGATCCGCAGCCTCGATGGCGAGGGGCAGCTGGGCGACCCCATCGACGACGGCTTCAGCGACGGCAACCTCTGGCAGGGCAACGGCGGCATGGAGCAGCTGTGCCGCGGCCTGCTGGCCCTCGCCGAGCCGTGCCCCGGGGCCACGACGCTGCACACCGGCACCCTGGTGCGCAGCCTGGAGCCCCTGCACGATGCAAGCGCGGCCCTCTGCGGCTGGCAGCTGCGCGATGGCGAAGGTACTCCCCTGCTGCAGAGCCACTGGTTGGTGCTGAGCAGCACGCTGCTGGCCCACCCCCGCTGCCGCACGGTGTTCGGCTGGCCGGATGTGCCGCTGCAGCAGGCCGCGCAGCGCTGCGGCGATGCCGCCCTGCTGCAGGCCGCCGCCGACCTGGCGGCGATCGCCAGCACGGTGAGCAGCAACCTGCTGCTGGTGCTGCCGGCCGCTGCCGCCGCAACCTGGCTGGCGCTGCCCTGGCGGCTGCTCCAGTTCAGCCCCGCCGCCCAGGAGCGCTGGGGCCTGCGTCGCCTCAGCCTCCAGCCCCTGGCCGATGGCCGCTGCGGCCTGGTGGCGGAATCCAGCCCCGCCTTTGCCGACACCCATCGCCACGTTTACGGCAGCCGCTCCTCAGCCGCCCAGCTGCTGGGGGCCGCACCCGATCCCAGCGAGGAGACGGCGGTGCTCGCAGCCCTGCAGGCGGCGGTGGCGGCGGCCTTCGAGGGGCAGCTGGACGGCGCGGCGCTGCGGGCCCTGGCGGTGGCGGATCGCCAGCTGATGCGCTGGGGCGCTGCCTTCCCGATCGCCAGCGACAGCGCCCCCGGGCTGCCACCCGCCCTCAGCTTCTGCCCCGCCAGCCGTATCGGCTTCTGCGGCGATGCCCTGGCCGGCGCCGGCTTCGGCCGGGTGGAGGGGGCCCTGCGCAGCGCCGAAGCCCTGGCGGAGCGGTTGCTGGCCGCGCTCTAGCCCGGCACCCGCAGGCCCAGCTCATCGAGCAGGGCCTTGTGCCGAGC
>JBEGQE010000121.1:0-7065 GCA_041181145.1 Cyanobacteriota bacterium | reverse complement strand
CGCAGTGAAGCTGCTCTCCAGGTCGAGGCCCGGACTCACGACGGCAGGGGGAATCACCATGCGTGGCTGTTGGATGGGGGCAACTTAGGCGGCCGCAGCGGTGGGCTGGTCAGCCGGTGGCGATCCGCAGGCGAGCCATGCGGATCAGCCGGCTCTGGGACGGCGATCAGCGGGCGTCGATCGGCTGCCAGTCGCGCCCGTTGGAGCCGGTGTAGATCTGCGTGGGCCGGAAGATCCGGTTGGCCCCGAGCTGTTCCTTCCAGTGGGCCAGCCAGCCGGCGGTGCGGGCGATCGCGAAGATCGGCGTGAACAGGTCTTCGGGGATGCCGAGCTTGCGGTACACCAGGCCGGAATAGAAATCCACGTTGGGGTAGATGCCCTTGGGGCCAAGGCGCTCGGCGGCGGCCGTCTCCAGCTCGCGGGCCAGGTCGTAGAGCGGGTCGTGGCCGAACTGATCGAACAGTTGCTCGGCCAGCTTCTGCAGGATCACGGCGCGGGGATCCTTCACCTTGTATTCGCGGTGGCCGAAGCCCATGATCTTCTGCTTCTCGGCGATGGCCCGCTCCAGCCAGGGGCGCACCTGATCGGCCGTACCGATGCTCTCGAGCATGGTGAGCACATCCTCGTTGGCACCGCCGTGCAGGGGGCCGGCCAGGGTGCCCACGGCCGAGGCCACCACGGCGTAGGGGTCTGTCAGGGTGCTGGCGGTGACGCGGGCGCTGAAGGTGCTGGCGTTGAGGCTGTGCTCGGCGTGCAGGATCAGACAGGCATCGAAGATGCGGGCCGCCAGGGGATCGGGCTCCCGCTCGGTGAGCATGTAGAGGAAGTTGGCGGCATAGGGCAGGTCGTCGCGCGGCTGGATCGGATCCTGGCCCTTGCGGATCAACTGGAACGCCGCCACCATCGTGGGGATCTTGGCGATCAGGCGCACCACGGCCGAATAGATGTATTCGGGGTTATCGAGGGCGCGCCGCGAATAGAACAGCCCCAGCGATGCGGCGCTGCTCTGCAGGGCATCCATCGGATGGCCGCTGGCCGGGAAGCACTTCATCATGTCGCGGATGCGGAAGCTCACCCGGCGGTGCATCTGCACCTCCTCCTCGAAGGCGGCCAGCTGTTCGGCATCGGGCAGTTCGCCCCAGATCAGCAGATAGGCGGTTTCCAGGAAGGTGCTCTGGGCAGCCAGCTCATCGACGCGGTAGCCCCGGTAGGTGAGCAGGCCCCGCTGGCCGTCGATGTCGCATACCGACGACTGGGTGGCGGGGACCCCTTCCAGGCCGGGGCGATACAGGGGGGCTGCTGGGGCCTCGAGCGCCATGGCCGCGGTGCGGTGCGTCTGAGCGCAACCTAAGCCGCGCGGGAGCGCCCCAACGGTGACGCTGGTGACTGGATCAGGCTTTGGCGGGCCGCGGTCCGAGCAGGGCCCGCGGCGGCAGCAACAGCGCCAGCCGGGCGGTGCCGAGCAGGGGGCCGGCCGGCGGAGCCGACCAGCGCAGCAGGGCCACGCCGGCCTTTTTGAGCTGCAGGGCCTGGGGGGCCTGGGCCATCGGCACACCAATCAGCAGGGCCGCCAGGGTGCTGAGGTCGGGCTCGTGGCCCACCAGGGCCAGGCGCTTCCAGCCCGGCCGCGGCGAAAGGGGGCCCAGCCAGCGTTCCAGCAGCGGCAGCGGATCGGCCAGCGGAGCCAGGGCCGCCGCCAGCTCCAGCTCGGGCGCCAGGCCGCCGGCCACCGCCAGCTCCGCCGTCTGGCGGGCCCGCACCAGCGGGCTGCTCAGCACCAGATCACAGGCCAGGTCGAGGGCCACCAGCCCCTCGATCAGCCGCGCCGTGCGCTCACGCCCTTCCGGGGTGAGGCGGCGCTGGCCGTCGTCCCGGCCCTCGAGGGCCGGCTCCGCAATGCCATGGCGCAGCAGCAGCAGCTCACAGCGGCGGGAGGCCATCGCCATCAGCGCCGCAGCTCGAGACGGGCGCGCAGATGCAGGGCCCTCGGCTGGGCACCATCGCGGTCCAGGCTGAGCGCTGCCCCATCCACCACCGGCGTGAGCGGTGTGCTGGAGAGGGTGTTGAGCAGGCGCCAGGGGGTCCAGCCGGCCAGCAGCGTCCGGGCCGTGCCGGCATCCATCGCCCACTGCACGGGTGCCTGGGGTGTGGCGAGGGCTTCCAACTGCTGCAGCCGCTCCTGGGGCGGCTGGTGGCCCTCGTGCTGCTGATGCAGCACGGCCAGCCCCTGCCCCCACCAGGCCCAGGCGCCGTCGGCGGCACGGGCACCGGCCAGCTCCGCCTGGAGCTGATCGGGATTGCCCTTCACGGGGCGGGAGCGCAGGCGGGTCCAGACCTGCAGCGTCTGGCCGCGACTCTCGAGCGGACTGCCGCTGTAGCCCTGCTGGGCCAGCTGCGGCTGCAGCTCCTCCAACGAGGGGGTGGCGGCTGGCGTGCCCAGCAGCCAGCCCTCGGGCAGATCGGCCCAGAGCAGGGGGCCCTGATCAGCGCTGGCCACCAGGGCCGGCAGCGGGCCGGCGGCATGAGCGAGGGCCTGGCGGAACAGGGGCGCCAGCAGGGTGCGCCAGGGATCCACGGCCGGGTCGCCCCCGGGCGGTGGCGCCAGCAGATCCGCCGGGGCGCTCAGCAGCGCCAGGCTGCGGGCCGGCTGTTGCAGGGCGCGCAGCAGCTGATCGCCGCTGCCGAGGGGGCGGGCGGGCAGGGGGTCGCGCAGCTGCACGAGCGCGTCCAGCGCCAGGGCCGTGCCCGAGGGTTGCAGGGCCGCCACCAGCTCCTGCAGCGGTTGGCCCGTGGCCTCCGCCTCCGTGGCGGCCGGCGGCAGCCCCAGCCAGGCCTGCATTGCCTCCGGCCGGGCGGTGAGCAGGGCCACACCGTGCTCTAGGCGGGCCACGGCCTGCTGCAGCGGCGCACTGGCCGCCTGATTCAGTTCATCGATCTGCGACACATCCAGGGCCTGCTCCAGGGCACCGCGGCCGGAGGCGATCAGCACCAGGTCGTCGTTGATCAGGGCCGTGGCCAGGGGCTGGGGGTCCTGGCCCAGCAGGGCACCGCGGCCGCTGATCAAGCCCATGCCGCGGTAGCTGCTGATCTGCAGGTCGGTGCCGGCCAGGCTGCGGGACTGCCAGAAGCGCTGCAGGAAGCGGCGGGCTCCGGCGCTGTCGCGGCTGCGCAGGGCCAGCACCCAGGCGGGGCGGCCTGGCTGATCCGGCGCGGCGAGCAGCGCCAGACTGCTCTCGCGGCCGAGCCAGGGGGCCAGTTCACTGGTGTAGTCGAGGCCGGCGGCGGCAAAGGCCCCATCGCGCAGGCGCTCCACGGCGGCGGCCGCTTCGCGGCGCTGGCGCGGCGGCGCCACGGCACGGGCGTAGGCGGCGGCCTGGTCGGGCTCCACCAGCCAGTGCAGGCTCAACGCTGCGGTGCGGGGCACGAAGCGGGCCGCCAGCGGCAGCTGCAGGGTCTGGCTCTGCAGCCCGAGCGGACCGTGCTGCAGCAGCAGCCACCAAGCCGCGAAGCCGAAGCTCAGCAGGGCCAGGGCCGCAGCCAGCAGTGCCGCCAAAAAGGGGCGGGCCTTCATGGGCCGCGGGCAGGACTGGCCTCATCTTTCTACATGGGACCGGCTTTTGGCACCCCATCGGCCGCCATTAGGGTGCGGCCATGGCCACTCCCTCCACCCTGCGCGCCCGAGAGCTCAAGGCCCGCCTTGAGGCCGGCGAGCCGCTGCAGCTGGTGGACGTGCGCGAACCCCAGGAACTGCAGCTGGCCGCCCTGGCCGAGCCGGTGATCCACCTGCCCCTGAGCCGGGCGGACGACTGGCTCGCGCAGATCGAATCGCTGCTCGATCGGGAACGCGACGTGGTGGTGCTGTGCCATGCCGGCATCCGCAGCTGGCAGTTCGCCTGCTGGCTGATGGAGGCCCAGGGCTTTGAGCGGGTCTGGAACCTGCATGGCGGCATCGACGCCTGGAGCCTGGAGGCCGACCCCGGCGTGCCGCGCTACTGAGCCCTGCCGCGTGCCGGACGACGCCCCTACCATCGGCCCCACATCCCGGCCCGCTGCTGTGCAACCGCTGCCCCGCCGCCAGCAGGAAGTACTGCAGGCCACGGTGCGGCACTACGTGGACACCACCGAACCGGTGGGCAGCCAGACCCTGGTGCGTCGCTTCGGGCTGCAGGCCAGCCCGGCCACGGTGCGCTCCGCCATGGGAGCCCTCGAGCAGCGCGGCTTGCTGACGCAGCCCCACACCTCCGCCGGCCGGATCCCCAGCCCCCTGGGCTACCGGCACTACGTGAACTGCCTGCTGCCGGCGCCCGGGGCCGCCGCGGCGCAGCTGCAACGGGAGCTCACCGGCCTGAGCCTGCAATGGGCCGCCCTCGATGATCTGCTGCTGCAGATGGCCCGGCGCCTGGCGGACCTCACGGGCCTGCTCAGCCTGATCACGCGGCCTCAGCAACCCAGCGCCGACCTGCAGGCCCTGCGGCTGGTGCCCAGCGGCGAGCGGCTGCTGGTGTTCCTGGTGGAGAGTGCCGCCGCCACCAGCAGCCTGAACCTGCGGCTGCCGGCGGCGGCCGCCGCTGAACTGGGGGCCCTGGAGCGCTGGGCGGGGGACCAACTCGGCCGCGGCCCGCTCAACTGGGCCTGCCTGCCGCCGCAGCTGCGCCTGAGCGGTGAGGTGCTGCGCCAGGGGCTCGCCAGCCACGACCGCGCCAAGGCCGGCCAGGGGGATGGTGCCGTGGCCATGGGCCTGGGCGGACTGCTGCGCCAACCGGAGTTCCAGCGCAGCGACAGCCTGCGCCCCCTGCTGCAGCTGGTGGAGGAGGAGCCGCACACGCTGCTGCAGAGCGCCCAGGTGGCGCGCCCCGAGCTGCAGGGGGTGTGGATCGGCAGCGAACACCCCGATCCCGCGCTGCATCACTGCGCCGTGGTGCAGGCGCCCTACCGCACGGGCAGCGGCGCCGAAGGCCAGGTGGCGCTGGTGGGCCCGATGCGCATGGCCTATGCCACGGCCCGCTCCGCCGTGCGCTCGGTGGCCCAGGTGCTCGAGCGACTGCTGGGCTGAAGGCTCAGCCCCCCAGGGCGCTGCCCAGGCGATCGGCCACGGTGTTCACATCCTTGTCGCCGCGGCCGGAGAGGTTGAGCACCACCTCGGTGCCGGGGGCCAGGGTGGGGCAGAGCTTCTCCAGCCAGGCGAAGGCATGGGCCGTTTCCAGGGCGGGGATGATGCCCTCCAGGCGGCAGAGCAGCTGCAGCGCATCGAGGGCTTCGGCATCGGTGACGGCCCCGTACTCGGCCCGCCCGATCGTTTTCAGGTAGCTGTGCTCCGGGCCCACCCCGGGGTAATCGAGACCCGCGCTGATCGAGTGGGCCTCCTGCACCTGGCCCTCGCTGTCCTGCAGCAGCAGGCTCATGGCCCCGTGCAGCACGCCCACGCGGCCCTCGGTGATCGTGGCGGCATGGCGGCCGGTGGCCACGCCATCGCCGGCGGCCTCCACCCCCACCAGGCGCACGGCCGTGTCCGGCACGAACGGATGGAACAGGCCCATGGCGTTGGAGCCGCCGCCCACGCAGGCCACCAGCACGTCGGGGTTGCGGCCGAAGGCCTCGTGGCACTGGCGTTTGGTTTCCTCGCCGATCACGGCATGGAAATCGCGCACCAGCATCGGGAACGGATGCGGCCCCGCCACGGATCCGAGGATGTAGTGGGTGCTCTCCACGTTGGTCACCCAGTCGCGGATCGCTTCACTGGTGGCGTCCTTGAGGGTGGCGGTGCCGGCGGTGACGGGCTGCACCGTGGCCCCCAGCAGGCGCATGCGGAACACGTTGAGGGCCTGGCGGCGCATGTCCTCGGCGCCCATGTAGACCACGCACTCCAGGCCGAAGCGGGCGCACACGGTGGCCGTGGCCACGCCGTGCTGGCCGGCGCCGGTTTCGGCAATGATCCGCTTCTTGCCCATGCGCAGGGCCAGCAGCGCCTGGCCGAGGGCGTTGTTGATCTTGTGGGCCCCGGTGTGGTTCAGGTCCTCGCGCTTCAGCCAGATGCGCGGACCGCCCTCGGCGCGGCGGTAGTGCTCCGTGAGCCGCTCGGCCTCATAGAGGGGGTTGGGGCGCCCCACATAGGTGCGCAGCAGGTGGTTGAGCCGATCGGTGAAGGCCGGATCCTGCCAGGCTTCGGCGGCGGCCTGCTCCAGTTCCGCCAGGGCCGGGATCAGGGTTTCGGGCACGTACTGGCCGCCGAACTGGCCATAGCGGCCCAGGCTGTTGGGGCGCGCCTCCAGGGCGAGGGCAGCGGGATCAGGGCCGCCGGATGCGTTCAGGGGGGGAACGGTGCTGGTCACCGGCGGCGGCGCGAGATGCGGTCAGCGTAGAAAGCCGTCAGGGCTGGGCCGTGGCCCCGGGCTGCGGCGAGGCTGAACGCGAGCCAAGCGGCCGTGGCGGCAGAGGCGGTGGCGGCAGAGGCGGCCAGCCGCTCGGCTCATCGATGCGGATCCGGGCCGGGCCGCTCGGGCAGGGCTGGCTGCCACTCACAGAGGCCGCGAGGCTGGAGCCTGCAGGCGGACGACACAGGTCCTGGGCCGGCTGCCCCTGCAGTCCCAGCCGCACCATCTCCAGTTGCAGGGGTGGCAGGTCCATGGCACGGCAGGCATTGCGCTGCAATGGGTGTAGCGAAGCGATCGGCCATGGCCAAGGGCGGCTGGCAGGAATTCAGCAGGCCGGACAGCCTGCAGCGCAGCCCCGGACCGGCGGCGGAGCCCACCGCCAGGGGGCAGCAGCGGGTGCGGGTGCAGCGCACCAAGGCCGGCAAGGGCGGAAAGCTGGTGACGGCGATCACGGGCCTCGAGGCGCCGGAGGCCGAACGCAAGGCGCTGCTCAAGCAGCTCAAGGCCGCCGCCGGCACCGGCGGCACCCTCAAGGACGGTGTGATCGAACTGCAGGGCGACCAGGTGGCCGCAGCCATGGCCACCCTGGAGAAGGCCGGCTACCGGCCGAAGCAGGCGGGGGGCTGATCCAGTGCCGAGCACCAGCCCAAGACCGTATGAACCGCTGCGCAAATGCCGCGTGGCCTGGCAGGGG
>JBEGQE010000120.1:0-7682 GCA_041181145.1 Cyanobacteriota bacterium | reverse complement strand
CACGATGTTGTAGGTCTCTTCCTCTTGGCCGAACTTGTAGCCGTAGTTCTGGCTCTCGCTCTCGGTGGTTTCACGCACCAGGGAGGAGGTCACCAGCGAACCGTGCATGGCGGAGAACAGGGAGCCACCGAACACACCAGCCACACCAAGCATGTGGAAGGGGTGCATCAGGATGTTGTGCTCAGCCTGGAACACCAGCATGTAGTTGAAGGTGCCGGAGATACCCAGGGGCATGGCGTCCGAGAAGGAGCCCTGACCGAAGGGATACACCAGGAACACAGCGGAAGCAGCAGCCACAGGTGCGCTGTAAGCAACGCAGATCCAGGGGCGCATGCCGAGGCGGTAGGAGAGTTCCCACTCACGACCCATGTAGGCGTAGATGCCGATGAGGAAGTGGAAAACCACCAGCTGGAAAGGACCGCCGTTGTACAGCCACTCGTCGAGGCTGGCGGCTTCCCAGATGGGATAGAAGTGCAGACCAATGGCGTTGCTGCTGGGGATCACAGCGCCAGAGATGATGTTGTTGCCGTACAGCAGGGAACCGGCAACGGGCTCACGGATGCCGTCGATATCAACGGGCGGGGCGGCGATGAACGCCACGATGAAGCAGATGGTGGCCGCCAGCAGGCAGGGGATCATCAGCACACCGAACCAGCCCACATAGAGGCGGTTGTCGGTGGAGGTGACCCACTGGCAGAAGCTGCTCCAACTGGAGGAGCGGCCGCCACGAAGGGCAGTGGCCATGGCTTTCGCAAGCAAAAGATCAGGACGGATGCCACAGAAGTGGCGCGCCAACGCTACGCAGGCCAGGCAATTCGCCTCGGAACCAAAAATTAAATTCGCGCAGGATTACAGCTCTTCATGAAGAAGTTCATGAAGTGGTCATGAAGTTTCCCGGAGCGGTGGCTGGCGCCGTCAGGCGGGCGCCGGCAGGGTCCGCTGGCGATCGAGCAGCCACTGGCGCCCCTGCTGCAGGAAGCCGGCCCAATCGAGGCGCTCCTCCTCGGCGGCCCGGGCCACCAGCAGCGGCGCCTGGCGCTGCAGCAGGGCCTCCAGCTCCGCCTCGGGCACCCCGGCCGCCAGGGCCAGGTAATCGGCCATGGCTCGTCCCACCACCCGGGTGAGGTAGGCGGCGCTCAGGGCCTGCAGGGCCCCGCCCACCAGCCAGGTGGCGGCATGCAGTTTCACCAGCGCCGCCAGGGCCTGGCTGCTCCACTCCACCACCCCCAGGCTGAGGGCGGCTCGGGCCAGCTGGGTGGCGGCCGCCTGCAGCTGCTCCAGTGACCAGGGGCAATCCCAGAGACGAGCCATCTCGCGCAGCATCAGACCATTGGCCGCCGTCAGCACCAGCAGATCGAGGCTGGGCAGCGGAGCCACCAGCACGCCGGCGGCCACGGCCCACTGGGTCTGCTGCTGCAGCTGCTGCCAACGGCCGCGCCGCAGGCTCTCCAGTTCCACCTGCCAGCGGCTGTGCAGGGCCTGCAGCGAGCGCTGCTGGGTGCGCTCGGGCTGCAGATGGGCAGCGGCGGTGAGCTGCTGCATCAGTGGGGCCAGCTGAGCGGCCAGGCCCTGATCGGCCCAGGGGGTCCAGGGCCAGGCCCGTTCGCGCAGGGCCTCGGGCAGCTGCTGGAGGAGGGCCTGCCACTGCGGCTCCCAACCCTCCCCCTCGGGGCGATCCACGAGCAGCCACACATCCTGGCCGGCGGGCACAGCCTCCAGCCAGCGCAGATCGGCGGCCTTGAGCGGCAGATCGAGGCGGAGCACCAGGTGATCGCAGCGCTGGAACGCCTCCGGCCAATGCCAGGCACCGGCGGCCGGCGGCAGGGGGTGGCTGCGATGCACCCGCAGGGGCAGGGGCGAGCGGCAGCTGGCCAGCAGGGCCTGCTGCTGGGCGTCGCTCCAGCCGGCGGAGCCCACCAGGGCCACTTCCAGGTGGCGGCGGCCCTGGCGCTCCTGCAGATCCCGCAGTTCACGGCGGCGGCACTCCTGGCCGGGGGCACCGGCCGCCGCCGCAGGGTCCGGATCAAGGCGATCAAAGGCCTGCAGAACGGTCTCCAGGCGATCGAGCCAGCCCTGGCTGCTGGCGGGCAGGGCGGCGGGGCTGGGGCGCAGCCGACCGGAGAGCAGCCACAGGCCCCCGGCTGCAGCCGAGAGGCTGAGCAGCGAGCCGAGCGGCCCATGCAGGCTGTCCACCAGCAGCACGCCGCCGCCCAGCACCGCCACGGCAGGCCAATGACGCTTCAGGCCCGCAAGGGTTCCGGCGGCGAGGGGCGGAAGGGAAGTCAACGGTGGCAACCGTCAGGCCTGGGGCCGCACCTCTTTAGCTGAGCTGGTGATCCCTGCCCAGACCCCATAGCCTGGGCTACGTGCCGGGCCGCTGTCAGCCATGGGAGTCGCCAGCGCGCGCCCCGATAACCGCCGTGCCGTGAAGCGGGTGTTGATCGTGGCCCTCGCCGTGAACGTGGCGATGACCGTGCTGAAGCTGGTGATCGGCCTGCTGAGCGGCTCGCTGGCGGTGCTGGCCGATGCCATGCACAGCGCCACCGATGGCCTCTCCAGCCTGCTCGGGCTGCTCACCAACGGGCTGTCCGATCCCCAGCCGGACCGCGATCACCCCTACGGCCACGACAAGTACGAGGCGGTGGGCGCCCTGGCGATCGCCGGCTTCATCCTGTTCACGGCCTTCGAGATCCTGCGCACGGCGGTGGAGCGCATCGCCACCGGGCTCCAGTCCCTGCGCATGGATGGCCAGCAGCTGCTGGCCCTGCTGATCGTGCTGGGCTTCAACATCCTGCTGGCGTCCTACGAGCGCAGTGAAGGTCGCCGCCTGAACAGCCAGCTGCTGCTGGCCGATGCCAGCCACACCACCAGCGACATCTGGACCACGGTGATGGTGCTGCTCGGCCTGGTCGGCGTGCTGGTGCTCCGCCAGACCTGGTTCGACGTGGCGGTGGCGATTCCCCTCTGCCTGCTGCTGGTGCGGGCCTGCTGGCAGGTGCTGCGCACCAACCTGCCCTGGCTGGTGGATCAGATCGCGGTCGCCCCGGAGGCGATCCATGAGGTGGCGATGGCGGTGCCGGGTGTGCTGAACGTGCACGACATCGCCAGCCGCGGCGTGCTCGGCCAGCGGGTGTTCATCGAACTGCACATGGTGGTCGATGCGGACGACCTGCCCACGGCCCACCGCATCACCGAACTGGTGGAAGAGCACCTGGCGGTGCGCTTCGGCGAGGTGCGCTGCACGATTCACCTGGAACCGCGCGAGTACGCCATCCCCACCATCACCTTCCGGGGCACCCATGGCTGAGCTGCAGACCCTGCTCACGCCTCGGCTGCAGGAGCGGGTCGACGCCCTGCTGCTGCCCCTGCAGGCCGAGCGCCAGTGGCACGGTGAGCTGCCGGTGCTGCTGCTGGATCGCTGCTGGCTGCGGCTGCAGGTGGTGCCGGTGCGGCGACTGGCGCAGGTGCTCCCCCCCGATGCCAGCGGCGAGGCCCCGGAACTGGTGCGTTACCGCGAGCTGCTGCGGGCCGGGCTGGATGCCCTTCAGGCCCAGGAGCGCTGCTGGCAGGACTTCGGCCGCGAGGCCTGCAGCGAAGCGCTGCGGCGCTTCTGGCAGATGCAGGGCCTGGGCAACCATGGCTGGACCCTGCCCACCTACCTGGAGCTGCTGGCGCGCTACCGCCGCCAGCTCGACAGCCCGGGGGCCACGCCGTTGCCCCTGCTGGCCCTGGCCCGGCCCGGCAGCCGGGAGGTGCACGCCCAGCACTGGTGCTGGCCCGGATCGCCGCCCATGCGTCACACTTGCCGCTGATTTTCAGGGTGTGCGGCCATGGCCGACGGTGACCTCCAGACCAGCCAGCAGTTCGGCCAAAACGACCGCTTCCGCGGCGATGCGCGCGGCGAGCGGGGTCCCCGCGAGTGTGGCGGCCGCGGTCCGCGTGAGGGTGGCAATCGCGAGCAGGGCGGCTTCCGCATCCGCCTGAGCGACAACGAAATGCGCGCCGCCCGAGCGGTGCAGGAGGCCTTCGGCCTGCGTTCCACCGTGGCCGCCCTGGGCCTGTCGATCCGCACCGTGGCCCAGCTGCTCGAGGAGGGCAAGCTCGATGAGGTGCTGGCTCAACACCGCAGCGCCGGCGGCAACCGCCCGCCGCGGGAGCGCCGTGAGGGTGGCCGCCCGGACCGGGCGGACCGTGCCGAGCGCGGCGGCAGCCGCCCCAATCCCTTCGCCCGTCCGGCCCGCCCCGCGGCAGCGGTGGTGGTGAGCGATGGAGGCGAGGCCGAAGCAGCCGCCGCGCCGCAGGACGCTGAGGAGCTGGGCGGCACCGACACCACCGCAGCCGCTAGCAGCGCCACCGACGCCGCCGGCGAAACCAGCGCCGAAGCGAGCGCCGCCGCGGAGGCCTGAGCACCGCAGCCGGCACGCCGGCCCGGGCCGGCAGGCAGAATCCCGCGATCTGCCTGCCGCCACGGATGTCACGCCCCAGGGTTCTCTCCGGCGTTCAGCCCACGGGCTCCCTGCATCTGGGCAACTGGCTGGGGGCCATCCGCAACTGGGTGGCCCTGCAGGACAGCCACGACACGTTCTTCTGCGTGGTGGACCTGCACGCCATCACGGTGCCCCACGATCCGGAGCGGCTGGCGGCCGACACGCGCAGCACCGCCGCCCTCTACTTGGCCTGCGGCATTGACCCGGCCCGCAGCACGGTGTTCGTGCAGAGCCATGTGCCGGCCCACAGCGAGCTGTGCTGGCTGCTGAACTGCATCACCCCCCTGAACTGGCTGGAGCGGATGATCCAGTTCAAGGAGAAGGCGCTCAAGCAGGGCGACCAGGTGTCCGTGGGCCTGCTGGATTACCCGGTGCTGATGGCCGCCGACATCCTTCTCTATGACGCCGACTTGGTGCCGGTGGGGGAAGACCAGAAGCAGCACCTGGAACTGGCGCGCGACATCGCCCAGCAGCGGGTCAACGCCCGTTTCGGCCCTCGCGATGGCGAGGGCGAGATCATCCCGGTGCTCAAGGTGCCCGAACCGCTGATCCTCAAGGAGGGGGCCCGGGTGATGAGCCTGGATGACGGCCGCAGCAAGATGAGCAAGAGCAACCCCAACGAGGGTTCGCGCATCAACCTGCTCGATCCACCCGAGCTGATCACCAAGAAGATCAAACGGGCCAAGACCGACCCGGTGATGGGCTTGGAGTTCGGCAACCCCCAGCGCCCCGAAACCGACAACCTGCTCGGCCTCTACGCCCTGCTCAGCGGCAAGGGCCGGGAGGCGGCCGCCAGCGAATGCGCCGCCATGGGCTGGGGCACGTTCAAGCCGCTGCTGGCGGAGGTGCTGGTGGAGGCCCTGCGGCCGATCCAGGCCCGCCACGCAGAGCTGAGCGCTGATCCAGCCGAACTGGATCGGGTGCTGGCCGACGGGCGCGAGCGGGCCGGCTCCGTGGCGGCGGCCACGCTTGAGCGCACCCGCCAGGCCCTGGGCTTCCTGCCGGCCAGCGCCGCCAGCGGCCGCTGAAGCGCGACCGGCCCCTGATCGTTTCCGCATCAATCATTAAGGGGCCTGATCAATAGCCGCGCCGTCTCGGCCTCCTCAGGCGAGACCAGCCCCGCTCCTCCCCGCGAAGCACATTGAGACGCATTTGTCCAGGGGAGGGTTGACCGCTCTCGCGATTGGACTCGGCAAGACAGCAGGCTCATCGGACCTTGTCTCGATCGCTGCTTGCCGCTTCGCCAACTGTTCCGCCTGGCCCCTGCACCCACCACCGCCTGCTGCGCCGCTGCCCTGCTGCTGGTTGCCGCGCCGGTGCTGCAAGGCCCCGCCGAACCCGCGGCCGCCGGCAGCGATCCCGCCACGTTGGGCCGGACCTACACGATCACGCCGCGCCGCCAGGCGCTGCTGAACACGATCCGCTACGCCGAGGGCACCTGGAACCAGGGCCGCGATGGCTACCGCACCCTCTATGGCGGCGGCCGTTTCGCCAGCCTGGCCCGCCACCCCGAGATCGTGGTGGTGAAGCGCTACACCAGCGCCGCCGCCGGTGCCTACCAGTTCCTGCCCGGCACCTGGAAGGAGGCCTCCAGCAAGCTGCAACTGGCCAGTTTCCGACCCGAGAACCAGGACCAGGCGGCCCTGTACCTGGTGGACCGCCGAGGTGTGCTCGATCAGATCGATCGTGAGGGTCTTACCCCCAGCGCCATGGCGGTGCTGGCCCGGGAGTGGGCCTCCTTCCCCACCCTCAGCGGTCGCAGCGCCTACGGCCAGCCGGTGAAGCAGGCCAAGGATCTGCAGCGCTTCTTCCAGGCGAATCTGGCCTCCAGCCGTGTCTCCACGCCGGACGACGGGGGCGATCAGAGCCCCGGCTGATCCCGGCGGGGCTCCTCGGGAAGGCTCACGCCGGCGCCGCGCAGCAGGGCCGAGAGGTTCCACACCCGCATCATCAAGCGGTGCCAGGGGGCCATCGCCTCCATGTCCACCGCCATCGGCGCGCTGCAGGCGGCCCGCAGGGAGCGGGTGGCCGCCACAGCGCGCAGGGCCTCCTCCAGGCGGTGGCGCAGATCCCGCTGCTCCGCCGGGGGCAGCAGCGCGTCGGGGGTGTGATCCAGCAGCTGCAGGCCGCGCTGGAACCAGAAGCCGAAGTCGTCGAACAACGAATCGAGCAGATGGTCGAGCAGCTGCACCGACTCCGGCGAGGGGAGCGGATCGGGGCGCAGCGGGGCGGGATCGGTCACCCCTCAACCCTAGGGAGAGCCTGATTTGGCCTGCGTAGGATCGGGGTTGCCACCCGTCTGCCGTGACCGCGACCCGCCCTGCCGACTCCGCCAGCAGCACGGGTGCCGGCACCGGCACGACCAGCAGCGAAACAGCCCCGATCCAGCTGCCCAAGACCAGCGAAAGCGAGCAGCTGCTGCGGATCCGCCACTCGATGAGCCACGTGATGGCGATGGCGGTGCAGTCGCTGTTCCCGAAGGCCCAGGTGACCATCGGCCCCTGGACCGAAAGCGGCTTCTACTACGACTTCGACAGCCCCGATCCCTTCACCGAGGCCGACCTCAAGGCCATCAAGAAGGAGATGATCAAGATCATCAACAAGAAGCTGCCGCTCGAGCGCCTCGAGGTGAGCCGCAGCGAGGCTGAGGCGCGGATCAAGGCCCAGAACGAGCCCTACAAGCTCGAGATCCTGGCGGGGATTCAGGAGCCGATCACCCTCTACACCCTGGGGGAGCAGTGGTGGGACCTCTGTGCCGGCCCGCACGTGGCCAACACCAGCGAGCTCAACGCCAAGGCCTTCGACCTGGAAAGCGTGGCCGGCGCCTACTGGCGCGGCGATGAGAAGAATGCGCAGCTGCAGCGCATCTACGGCACCGCCTGGGAAACCCCGGAGCAGCTGGCCGAGCACAAGCGCCGCCAGGAGGAAGCCAAGCGCCGCGATCACCGCCGCCTCGGCACCGATCTCGACCTGTTCTCCATCGAGGACGAAGCCGGCGCCGGCCTGGTGTTCTGGCACCCCCGCGGCGCCCGCATGCGCCTGCTGATCGAGAACCTGTGGCGCGAGCTGCACTTCGACGCCGGTTACGAGCTGCTCTACACGCCGCACGTGGCCGACATCAGCCTGTGGAAAACCTCCGGCCACCTCGACTTCTACGCCGAGAGCATGTTCGGGCCGATGCAGGTGGATGAGCGG